>VFFD01000024.1 GCA_018882745.1 Candidatus Nanopelagicaceae bacterium | reverse complement strand
AATTCGAATCATATAAGTCGCAGATCTTTGAAAATATCGGCGGTGAGGCTAATTTACCTAACGTTCTCGTTAATGCATCCATCCCGTCGACGGGGTTAGAGCAAGTTTTACGCAGAGATTTAGTTCTCCGAAAAATCAGCGAAAAAGAGAGCGCTGCTGGCGCAGATGAATCCACGGTCAATTCAAAAATAGAAGCTTTGGTAACTGAGAAAGCCAAATCACTCAAAGTGACAATCAATCCACGCTATGGCGTGTGGGACGTAAAAACTCTCTCTGTAGTTGCAGCGGAACCTGCAGGTGATGCAGTAACCGATAAGTAAAGCTTGTCATGGCCTACGAAAATCTCATCCGGCTCGCAGAGCTAATGGACAGACTTCGTTCGCCAGGTGGTTGTCCTTGGGATGCAGAACAGACCCACGAATCGCTACTTAAGTATTTACTAGAGGAGTCTTACGAATTCATCGAATCCGTGGAATCTGGGAATCGCCAGGATATGCGCGAAGAGCTCGGAGATATTCTCCTGCAAGTTTACTTTCACTCCAGAATCGCAGAAGAAGATGGAAAAGACCCTTTCACTGTTGATGATGTAGCAAAAGCAGTAGCAGATAAATTAATCTCCCGTCATCCTCATGTCTTTTCCGATGCGAAAGTAGATTCCAGCTCTGATGTCCTAGAAAATTGGGAGCGCATCAAACGCGAAGAAAAGGGTCGCGCCCTTGCGCATGACGGCGTTCCAACAGGACAACCTGCACTTCCGCTTGCAACTAAATTGATTTATCGAGCACAGAAAAATCACCTCTCTACTCCAGAAATTTCAAATCGTGAGATACCTCTTGATGAAGCATCCCTAGGCCGTGAATTACTCTCACTTGTTTCTTGGGCAGTAGAACATGGACTCGATCCCGAGATAGCGTTGCGCAAAGCTGCGCTGGAGTTTCGCGATGCCATGACACGGGAAGAATCACGCTAGACTCCGCGCCCGTGACTAACTCAACCTCAATCACTTCAATTCGCGCGCGCGAGATTCTTGATTCCCGCGGCAATCCCACAGTTGAAGTAGATGTAACTCTCCAAGATGGCTCCTTTGCACGTGCTGCAGTTCCAAGCGGTGCATCAACCGGTGCTTTTGAAGCTGCAGAACTTCGAGATGGAGGAGTGCGCTATCTCGGCAAAGGCGTAGCTCACGCTGTAGAGAACGTCACCTCGAAGATCGCTCCTGCAGTTCTTGGCCTTGATGCTCTAGACCAACGCACTCTCGATCAGAAGATGATTGAACTTGATGCCACCGTGAATAAATCTTCGCTCGGAGCAAATGCAATTCTTGGAGTCTCGCTGGCTGTTGCAAAAGCTGGAGCCAAATCTAAGAAACTACCTTTCTACTCATTTATTGGTGGCCCATCGGCGAATCTTCTGCCAGTTCCTATGATGAATATTCTTAATGGTGGAGCGCACGCAGATACCAATGTTGATATTCAAGAATTTATGATTGCGCCGATTGGCGCACCAACATTTAAAGAAGCTCTTCGTTGGGGCGCAGAGATTTATCACAATTTAAAATCAGTTCTTAAGAAACGTGGACTTGCCACAAGTATTGGTGATGAAGGTGGATTTGCTCCAAACCTCGAGAGCAACCGCGCCGCCCTCGACCTCATCATCGAAGCGATTGAAAAAGCCGGCTTCAAAGTCGGTAATGAGATTGCACTTGCGATGGATGTGGCTGCAACGGAGTTTTATAAGGATGGCTCCTATGACTTTGAAGGCTCCTCATTAACTGCTGCCGAGATGATCGCTTATTACAAAGGACTAGTAGAGTCATATCCACTTGTTTCCATCGAAGATCCGCTTTCGGAAGATGATTGGGATGGCTGGAACGCCATCACCACAGAACTTGGTAACAAAGTACAACTTGTGGGCGATGATTTATTTGTAACTAACCCAACTAGATTGGCTCGCGGTATTGAATCAAATACGGCAAATGCACTGCTCGTAAAGGTTAATCAGATTGGCACATTAACCGAGACTCTTGATGCTGTAGCTATGGCCCACAAGGCGGGTTATCGCTCGATGATGAGCCACCGTTCGGGAGAAACTGAAGATACGACTATTGCGGATTTATCTGTTGCTGCACTCTGTGGCCAGATCAAGACTGGTGCACCTGCTCGCAGCGAACGCGTTGCTAAGTACAATCAGTTATTGCGCATTGAGGAAGAGCTCGGTTCGCAAGCAAAGTACGCGGGTCGCGAAGCATTTCCTCGCTTTACTGCTCGCTAAGACCTTAAGGAGCAGATATGAGGCGAAAGAAAATGTCGCTTCGTAACGCGCTTGAAGGTTTTGCAGAGAAGCGTGGCATCTCGACACGTTTGTTAATTCTTTTCATCGTTCTATTTGCAGTGGCGGTAACTCTTGCACCGCCAACGCAACATTATTTTGCTCAACGCGCTCAAATTAGCGCCTTGCAAGCCGATGTCGAGTCAAATAGAAAGAAGTTGGAAGAGGCGCGCGCTGAATTACAACGATGGCGCGACCCAGATTACGTGAAGTCGCAAGCACGTGATCGTCTCCACTTTGTCCTGCCTGGTGAGCGGCAATACATCATTTTGGGAGTTACTTCAGAGATTGATAACTCCACCCAAACTGCAGCTCCTATCAACCAAGAATTTCCCTTGGGTGTGCCGTGGTACTCCAGAGTTATCTCATCAATTACCTCTGTCGGAGTTGGCGTTTCAACGCCATAACTACGGATGACGCCAGAAAAACCGTCAGATTCTGACCTCGCAGCTATCGAAATTCAGCTTGGCCGTACGCCGCGCGATGTTCACGCTGTTGCCTATCGCTGTCCATGTGGCAATCCTGCAGTTGTTGAAACTCCGCCTCGACTTAACGATGGAACGCCATTTCCCACCTTCTATTACGCAACATGTCCGAACCTCACATCTGAGATATCAACTTTAGAAAACTCTGATTTGATGTCAACGATGAACAATCGCCTGAACGTCGATGCAGAACTATCTGGCGCATATCGCGCTGCCCACGATGATTACATTGCGGCGCGCACGGCGCTGGGAATCGATGTCCCAGAAATCACCGATATTTCTGCGGGTGGAATGCCAGATCGCGTGAAATGCCTTCATTCACTCATTGCTCATTCACTCGCTGCGGGCGAGGGAGTCAATCCACTCGGTGATGAAGCGCTGGCAAAGTTGCCTCAATGGTGGCAGAACGGAAATTGTCTGGAACGGCGCCAACAATGACCAGAGTCGCAGCAATTGATTGTGGAACAAACTCCATACGTTTGCTCATTGCTGATATCAGCGGAGATAACTTTCGCGAGATCTATCGAACCATGGAGATTGTTCGACTGGGACAAGGAGTCGATAAGAACAAGGCATTTCACCCTGATGCGCTCGATAGAACCCTCAAAGCAACTGCACTATTTTCTGAAGAGATAGCCCGCCGCGGCGTCGAGAGAATTCGGTTCTGTGCAACAAGTGCTACTCGTGATGCGAGTAATCGCGATCTCTTCATCGATGGTGTGAATTCCCTCTTGGGCATTTCACCAGAGGTAATTAGTGGAGAAGAGGAAGCAAGCCTCTCTTTTTACGGGGCTACAAAAGAATTACGGGGAGTTGGCGCTCCTTACCTGGTGATTGATATTGGAGGCGGCTCCACTGAGTTTGTGTTTGGGAATGAAAAAGTTGAGTCTGCCAAAAGTCAGAATATTGGCTGTGTACGGATGAGCGAGCGTCACTTCACATCGGCACCGCCAACAAAAGATGAGATTGCGCGCGCGACAGCAGATATTGACGATGCCATCAAAGGCGCAGCCGCATCTGTTCCCATAACAGAAGCCGAAACTTTGATTGCAGTTGCAGGAACTGCAACCACAGTTGCAGCTGCAGCTCTCAAGCTTGACGCATATGATCGCTATGCAATTCACATGGCTCGCATCTCAGCTGAAAAGACCCATGCGGTATCTCAAATGTTTTTAGGGATGAATCGAGATGAGATTGCGGCGTTGGGATACATGCATCCAGGCAGAGTAGATGTAATCGCAGCAGGTTCTCTGGTGCTATCAAGAGTCATGACACTCACAGGTGCTCAAGAGTTTGTAGCATCAGAGTCAGATATCCTCGATGGAATGGCGTGGTCGCTTGCCAACTAATCCTGCCAAAGTTGCACCAAAAGTTCGTTCCCTTAAAATTCTAGATAAAGAAATTGTTGGCTGTGTTGCATGCAAAAGATTGGTGAATTGGCGGGAAGAAGTCGCCATTACAAAACGACGCGCTTACCAAGATCAGAAATATTGGGGTAAACCAATTACAGGTTTTGGACCAGCGGATGCAAAACTGTTAATTGTTGGACTTGCGCCGGGTGCGCACGGCGCAAATCGCACAGGGCGCATCTTTACTGGAGATAGTTCAGGAGATTGGTTATATCGAGCTCTTTATCGAAATGGTTTAGCAACTATTGAAACCAGCACTTCCCGTAATGATGGACAAGAACTCATTGATACGCGAATTGCGTGTGCAATTCGCTGCGCACCGCCGGGAAATAAACCGCTTCCGATAGAGGCCGTGACCTGCCAGCCCTGGTTGGTTCGGGAGTTTGAACTTCTCTTTCCTAAGGTGCGAGCTTTTCTGGCGCTTGGATCTATCGCGTGGAAAGCAACGCTGGATGTGTTGGGCGAATTAGATGAACAAATGCCGAGAAAGCGCCCAAAGTTTGGGCACGGCGCCAATTTCAAGTTTCGCGGGAGCGACGGGAATATTAGATTAGTTATCGGGAGTTACCATCCCAGCCAGCAGAATACTTTTACGGGAAAGCTCACGCGATCCCAATTGGATTCGGTGGTGAAAAAGGCAGGTAGATTTGCCCACGCAGGAAAGCCCCTGTAGCCCAATGGCAGAGGCAGACGACTTAAAATCGTCCAAGTGTGGGTTCGACCCCCACCGGGGGCACGAGTAGTTATAAATGTAGGAACTATTAAAGGAGAGCAATGAACAGTTCCAATCCCGTACTTGGGAAAGCATTTAACCAGAGTAATCGACGTGGCTATGCCTCGATGAATACGATTCCTCAGAGCACTGAGGTAGATAACTTAGAAGAGACATACAACGCTCCAGCAGCGTCGTCACTTCGTACCGGTCGCATGACCATGGATGATGTTGTCGCTCGCACTGGAATGCTTTTTGGAACTTCAATTCTTGTCGGCGCAGCTGCGTGGTACTTCAACCTCGGTGGCGGAGCGTTGATGATCGGATTTATTGGCGGCCTTGTTACGGCAATGATTGGAATCTTTAGCAAGACTGTTAAGCCGGCGGTCTATCTCGCTTATGCAGTCTGCCAAGGCTTGGTGCTCGGAATTATTAGCAACACATACGAACTCTTCTATCCAGGAATTGTCCAGCAAGCAATTGTGGCTACCACGGCCGCATTTGTTGGAATGCTATTTATGTATAAGAGCGGACGCCTTCGTGCGACTCCAAAGTTCACCAGAATGCTGATGGGTGCAGCGATAGGTTACTTACTCCTTGCGCTGGGAAGTCTCATTGGTTCATTCTTCGGACTCGGCAATGGCATGGGGCTCTATGGCCTCAGTGGATTTGGCCCATTACTCGCTGTCGCAGGAGTAGCGATTGCATCCTTCTTCTTGATTCTAGATTTTGATCAAATCGAAGAGGGCATCCGCAATGGAGTGCCACAAGAAGAATCGTGGCGCGCGGGCTTTGGTCTATTAATGACCATGGTCTGGCTCTACCTCGAAATTCTCCGCCTCATTGCAATTCTGCGCGGCAATAACGATTAATCCTTAACCCTCATTTACCTTAACCCTCATTTAATTGAGGTTTTTGAGAATCCCCGAGACGAGCAGTATTTGTCTCGGGGATTCTTAGCGCTGCGATGATTGCTAGCGAAAATACTGCAGCGCTTACGGCAATAGCAGTGCGATAAGAGAAGTAATCAGAAATGAAGCCCAGTAACACTGGTCCGACCATCATTCCCGCATCACCTGACATCTGCCAGAAGGCATAGACCTTTCCACTCTTACCTTTAATGACATCTCCGACAATTGCGCCGGCCGATGCAGCAAAACCTGCGCCCAACCCCATCACAATCATGGCAGCGAAATATAAGTAGATATTGGTAGCGAAAACGAGAATCATCAAGGCAGCCATAACAATGGTGAAACCGATAAGGATTACAGGTTTTCGACCATTCTTATCTGAGTACTTACCAGCCCGAACCATGACTGAGCCTTGAGCGATAAGTGCAATAGTGAAACTCAAACCTACAATCGAAGCGCTTGCGCCCAAGTCCTCGACCACAAATAAAGGAAGGATGGAGGAACGCATTCCAAAGAGCACCCAGCTACCAAGGAATGCAAGAAATAGAGAATATAGATAAGGCTTAATTTGTAGCGCTTCACGAATCGTAAGCGCGCGCTCTTCCGAAGCTTTCTCTACTTTGGCACCGAGACGACTTTCATGTAAATAGATCAGCGAGACTGTGCCTGCAGCGATGAGCAAACCGGAGTAGATAAAGAATGGAGCACGTGGAGATATCGCTATAAGTGCTCCTCCGAAGGCAGGACCTGCAACGCCACCAGCGATGAATCCACCGTTATAGAGTGATTGAGCACGACCGCGCTGACTATCGGAAACTACGCGCAAAATAAGCGCGCCTGCCGATACAGAGAACATCGATGATCCGAGTCCTCCAGCGGTTCTGAAAAAGAGAAGTTGTTCGTAACTCTGGGCTAAGCCAGCAAGCAGTGTGAAGACGGAGACCATAAAAAGGCCAAACCCGAGCACGACACGTTCGCCGAATCTATCTACTAACTTTCCAGAGAAGAGCCCCGATACAAATCGCATAATGGCAAAAGAAGAAACTATGAGACCAATCAAAGTATTTGAGACTCCAAAAGTTTTTGCAAAGATCGGGATAGCAGGGATGATCAATCCAAAGCCCACAGCAACGAGGAAAGAAATCGTTGTGAGTACTGAGACTTCTTTAGGAAGTCCTTTAAATGGTGAGTTAATCTGAATTTTTATCCCAGTCCTTAACCTAGAGATTCACCAGCAGCATCTTGTCGTGCTGAAGCATGGCCGGCGCTATCTTGGAGGGGTTTCTCTTCTAGAGCGATTGCAAAGAAGAATGCAAGTGCGACCACGGGGAATGCGAAGAGAAAGACAGTATGGAATGAAGAGGAGAAAGCTTCTAGGACCAAAGTCTTAATCTCGATGGGAAGTGTCGAGATGATCTCGGTATTTGTGCTGAGCGAATCTGCGAGGGAGGGATCAATGGATGCCAGCTTTCCTGGATTTGCAGCAGCAAAGTCAGCAAAATTTCTTTCGAGATTTTGAGCCACTCGGTCGCTAAGAATCGTTCCAAAAATTGCTGTACCAAAGGCCCCACCTAGTGTTCGGAAGAAAGTATTAGAAGATGTAGCAATTCCAAGATCCTTGAAATCTACGGCATTTTGTAGAGCAATAACGATAGTTTGCATGCAGAGGCCTAGTCCGCCACCAATAATCACCGCAAAGATTGCAATTTGCCAATACGGAGTATCAACTCTCGCCGTACTCATTGCGAAGATTCCAACGCTCATGATGACTGTGCCAACAACTGGATAGACCTTGTACTTACCTGTCTTTGTGATCATTCGACCGCTCGTGACGGTAAAGGTCAAGATTCCTAACATAAGAGGAATCAATTTCAATCCTGCAGAGGTTGCAGAGTTTCCTTGGATGATTTGGAGATAGAGAGGAAGCATGATGATTGCACCGAACATCCCAGCACCAATGATGAATCCGATAATGGAAGTAAGGGTGAAGGTGCGATTCTTAAAGAGCGCGAGAGGAAGAATTGGCTCAACAGCCTTTCCTTCCCACACTACAAAGAGCGCGGCAATAAGTAATCCACCGATGATTGCCATGAGAGTGCGGCTCTCAGTCCAACCATTTTCTGGGCCAAGTACGGAAAGTCCGATAAGTAATGAGGTAACGGCAGCAACAAGCAAGAACGCTCCGAGATAATCAATTTTATGCTCTCGCTTAACTTTAGGGATGTGCAGAACCATGGCAGTCACAGCCATAGCCAGTAATCCGAAAGGTAGATTGATGTAAAAGATCCAACGCCACCCTGTGATTCCAAGGATTGTGTCGTTATCTGAGAAGAAACCCCCGAGCAACGGGCCGGCAACCGATGAAACGCCCCAGACTGCGCCGAAAAGCCCCTGGTATTTACCGCGATCGCGCGGCGAGACCAAATCTCCAACGATCACAAAAGTGAGTCCCATCAAGCCTCCCGCGCCTAAACCTTGAAGTGCACGAAATGCAATGAGTTGTTCCATGGAGGTTGAAGCGCCAGCTAGAAATGAACCAAGTAAGAATATGATGATTGAAAATTGATAGACCGGACGTCGACCATATAGGTCAGAGATCTTTCCGTACAGCGGAGTAGATGCGGTCGATGTTAATAAATAGGCAGTGACTACCCATGAGTAATGATTGAGGCCATTGAAATCTTCAACGATACTTTTCAATGCCGTGGAAACAATTGTCTGATCCAGCGCAGCGAGAAGCATTCCGGTCATGAGGCTGCTCATGATGATGAGAATCTCTCTATGTGTGAGCGGCTTAGAGTGATCAACTTTCTGGCGACCGAACATAGCTTCCTAACTTCAATGCTTTGAGCGGAGATTTGGCTTGAAGGCTCAAGGTTACTACGATGCGGAGAGTGAAAAGCGTTATTGCAGAGAATCTCGTCAAAACTTATGACAAGGGAAAAGTCAGAGCACTCAACGGATTAAGCCTCGATGTTGAAGAGGGAACTGTTCTAGGCGTACTTGGCCCGAATGGTGCAGGAAAAACTACAACAGTAAGAATTCTTGCGACTCTTCTCACACCTGATTCAGGACACGCAACAGTTGCTGGCATTGATGTCATCAAAGATCCAGATCGAGTCCGTGAAGTTATTGGACTCTCCGGACAATACGCCGCAGTTGATGAAACCCTTACCGGTTGGGATAACTTGGTGATGTTCAGTCGGCTTTATCACCTCTCGCCATCACATTCGAAAAAGCGAGCCGAAGAACTTCTTGAGCAATTTTCTTTGACAGATGCAGCAAAACGCCCCATTCGTACTTATTCGGGAGGCATGCGTCGCCGTCTTGATCTAGCCGCATCACTCATTGTTAAGCCAAAAATTCTATTTCTCGACGAACCAACCACGGGTCTTGATCCGCGCGGTCGCCAAGAGATGTGGGGAGTTATTGAAGGCTTAGTGAAGGATGGAACAACGCTTCTCCTGACTACCCAGTATCTAGAAGAAGCAGATCAACTTGCTGATGAGATTGCAGTTATTGATAACGGTACGGTCATTGCGCGCGGAACGTCAGATGAACTCAAACGCCAAGTTGGCGGGGAGCGCCTCGAGATTGTTGCAGAAACTCAAGATCTCAAAAAAGTCACCGCAATCGTTGAAAAGATCAGTGGTGGAAAAGTTCTGGTCGAAGAGAGCGCACGTCGAGTCTCTGCTCCGGTAAGTACCGGTTCGAAAGCGCTGATTGATGCAGCTCGCGCACTTGATGATGAAAGTATTCACCCATTAGATATCGGATTGAAGCGCCCGTCTCTGGATGATGTATTTATCTCACTTACTGGTCACGCGGCAGAAGACAAAAAGGAAGAAGAAGTTGTAGATCCACGCGCACGGAAGAGGAAGAAGAAATGAAGTACGCAGTATCGGATTCTCTTGTCATCACCAAGCGTCAATTACTTCAACTCATTCGCGTCCCAGAAGTACTTATCTTCTCGACTATTCAACCAGTGATGTTCGTGCTGCTATTTAGGTATGTATTTGGCGGATCAATCTCAACTGGAATCCCGGGCGTTGATTATGTCCAGCTTTTGATGCCAGGAATTTTTGTACAGACTGTTGCATTTACCCTGGCTGGAACTGCTGTTGGTCTTGCTGAAGATATGCAGAAAGGCTTGATTGACCGCTTCCGCTCTCTCCCTATTTCGCGTGCCGCTGTTGTCTTTGGTCGCACATTAGGTGACGGTGCACTCAATATCGTTGTTCTCTCGGTAATGGGCTTGGCTGGATTCCTTGTTGGCTGGAGACCTTCATCAGGACTTTTCAATGTTGTCCTGGGCTTTGTTTTTCTCCTTCTCTTCGGCTTTTCTATGGCATGGGTGGGCGTACTTATCGGACTTTCAGTGAAATCTGCCCGTGTGGCCAATGCTGCAGTCTTCATCGCAGTCTTTCCGTTGACCTTCTTATCAAACGCATTTGCTCCAACGACAGGAATGCCAAAAGCTCTTCAATATTTCGCAGAATGGAACCCCGTCTCAACGATGGTTGCAGGGTGCCGCGAACTATTTGGCCTCCAGAACATCTTTGGTGTGACTGCCAATTCTTGGCCGAGCCAGAATCCGCTAGAAATGTCATTGATTTATATGGTGATTATCATGGCAATCTTTATTCCGCTCAGCGTGCGGAAATACATCAATACCGCTTCTAAGTAGTCTTAATTAACTATAAATCTCGGCATTAAGAATCTTGACCGAGATATTTTTCCCATTAGGAGCGGTGTAAGACTTTTCTTCTCCAACTTTTCCACCCATCACGGCTGAGCCCAATGGTGATTTTTCGCTATAGACATCGAGATCTCCTGATGAAATTTCGCGGGATCCAAGCAAGAACTGCATCTCATCGCCCAGAATCTCGACAGTAACTTTCATGCCTGGAGCAACGATTCCATCTGCAGAGGCTGGGGGAGTTCCGATTTCAGCATTTTCCAACATGTGCTTGAGTTGGCGGATACGAGCTTCCATCTTGCCTTGCTCTTCGCGAGCCGCGTGATAACCACCATTTTCTTTGAGGTCACCTTCAGCGCGAGCAGATTCGATTTTCTTCACGATTTCAGAGCGACCTGCAGTTTCAAGGTGCGCCAACTCAGCAGCTAAACGATCTGCTGCTTCTTGAGTTAGCCAAGTCTTGCTCATAAGGGGCTAAGGGTACTTTCTTCAGCTACCTGTTGCACGACATTCCAGAACCGCAGCATTAACGGGCGCAATGCGGGCCGGAATGGTGCGAGAGATAGTGACACTTGAATCTTTCGATGCAGGGACCTTATCTTCGATTTCTCCGACCACATTCTTATCAATATCCCTAGCCACGAGTGTGCAGGTCAGGGGAGAACTTGGATTACGTCTATCGACCTTGTAGGTGATGTCAATCGAGTCACTTTTTTCATTTTGAAAACTTATAAGAGTCACACGAATCTCAGGATTTGCAAAGTGCCAAGCGCTCCACAACAGCCACGGCAATCCAATGAGGGAAAGTAATGCTGCTGTGATTTTCCAGCCATATCTCCGTTTAATCCCGTAGCGCTGCGCCAGTAATTCCTGCGTTTCTGGGGGCAGATTTGAATAGTTGGCGCTCATGGCAGAATCATGGCATGGAACAACCTGTATTCGACGCTGGAGTTGCTGGCTCAATGACGATGATCTTTCTGACTCTTGCAACAATTATTCTGCTTCGTAGTTTCTATAAGCGCTGGAAGCGGATAGATGAGCGTCGTATCAAAGATGAAAACAACTAGCGATATCGCTCTTAAGAAAGTTGGCCTGGCACTGGTAGTTCTCGGCTTATGTGGCGCCTTTATTCGCTTAGGGTTTTGGCAACTAGATCGCGCAGCAGATCTCAAAGAACTGCAAAAGCCTTATATAGAACAACCACTTATTCCATTAACTGATGTGGCGACTCCATCGACGAATCTCAGCGATAGCGCCATCAATCGCATTGTCACGTTCTCTGGAAGATATGTTGCGCAATTTGATGCCCCTGGCCAAAGAGATAGATCTGGCGTGGTAGGCACCTGGCTGGTGGGTCTTCTTGAAGTAAACGGTGGTGGAGCAATCCTCGTGGTGCGCAGCGACCAAAAAAGCGAACTTCCCAAAGGCGAAGTTGATGTGGAAGGCCGATTGTTGGTTCGCCAATTTGAAGATCGCGCAGATAAGAGCGGCGATCAACTCAGTCGTTTGGATCCTTCGCTCCTCGTTGGAACATATGATCTTCCTGTCTTTGATGGATATGTAGTCGCCCGATCTGAAATTGTTGATAGCAAAGTTCTTACCCTTCCGCGAGTGAAAGTCGATCCTGCTCGACCGAGCGTGCCGGGTTATTACTGGCAACACATCTCCTATGTTGTTATTTGGTGGCTCATGGCCTTAGTAGTACTTTTTCTACCGCTCTACGGTCGCAGGCGAAAGAGCGAAGCGAAAAATGAAGAGGAGCCCATATGAACGGTGTCATCAAGCGTTATCGAGTAATGGCATTTGCGGCAGGCATCATGTCGCTATTGCTCTGGTTTGTGGAGCTGCCCGTTGTTTACCTCTTAGATAACCCAGATTTAGAGGCAAAAGTGAAGTGGATTCCCTTTGTCCATGGTTACGTGTACGCCTTTTATGTTCTTGCAGCGATTCACTTCACCGCCCGAGCTCGCTTCACCATAAAGCGGATGATTCTCTTTATTTTGGCAGGCACCCTGCCCGTCGCATCCTTCATCGCAGAGCGAAGAGTCATGAGGGAATTTCCGCTCACATGACGGTCCGCTCCATCATCAAGTCTGCGCTCTATCCCCTCTATGAACGCAGGTTGGTGGCAAAACTTGATTTAACTCGGACCCCTCATCACATCGGTGTCATCCTTGATGGCAATCGACGATGGGCCAAAGAGAACCCCTCGAGTTCAGGCGATATCTCTTCTACACGAGGCCATCGCGCTGGAGCAGAAAAGATCATCGAGTTACTTACTTGGTGTGAAGAGACTGAGATCAATGTTGTCACGCTCTGGTTATTGTCCAGCGATAATTTGAAGCGCTCGCATGAAGAGCTGCAATCACTTATCTCCATTATCGGTGAGACCGTGGAAGCGCTTAGTTCTACAGGGCGTTGGAAGATTCACCCCGTCGGATCCCTTGAACTACTTCCCGAAGAGTTGCGTGCGCGGTTGAAAGCAGCGGCGAACAAGACCGCAGAAATACCTGGCATCACCGTCAATGTTGCAATTGGCTACGGTGGCCGCCTTGAAATTGTTGATGCGGTGAAGAGCTATATGCAGGAGGCGAAAGCTGCTGGAAAAGATCTTGCTACGGCAGCTGATCAACTCACCGCCCATTCCATCGACCAGTATCTCTACACTGCAGGACAACCTGATCCCGAGTTAGTCATCCGCACTTCAGGGGAGCAACGCCTAGGTGGATTCTTGTTATGGCAGAGCCACCAATCTGAGTTCTATTTCTGCGAGGCCTATTGGCCAGATTTTCGTCGCGTTGATTTCTTACGAGCGCTACGTTCCTATGCGGCTCGAGAGCGACGTCTAGGTAAGTAAAGTCTGGGTAAATAAAAAACCTCAACCTCTACTTGAGCGTGTCGCCAAAGTCCAACCCACTTCAGGATTTACCTTTTGTTCTGACGGCGTAGTCCCCCTCTTTTCGAATGAAAAGTGCCTGATACAACAGAATAAGAAGAGAATAAGAAGGAGTTTCTTGACCCGTAGTAGCTCCGAAGGACGCAAGACCTATGTCCTAGATACCAGCGTCCTACTTGCAGACCCCTCCGCCTTCTTTCGCTTTGATGAGCACGAAATCATCATCCCGATCGCGGTTATTGGCGAATTAGAGAGTAAACGCGATCACCCCGAACTTGGATATTTTGCTCGAGCCGCTCTACGTCAATTAGACGACTTAAGAATCTCCCACGGCAGGCTCGATAAACCATTGAAAATCACTGCTTCTGGCGGCACTCTCTCTGTAGAACTTAATCACACCGATACTTCGTCACTGCCACATGGATTCCTGCGCGATGGAACGAATGATTCTCGCATTCTTGCGGTAGCAAGGAACTTAGTGAGTGAAGGAAAAGATGTTGTACTCGTAACTAAAGATCTTCCACTTCGTGTTAAGGCATCTTCGGTAGGAATCACCGCCGAGGAATATCGCGCCGAACTTGCTCCCAACAGTGGTTGGACCGGAATGGTAGAAGAGACGGTTGGCGGCAAACTCATCGATGCTCTGTACGCCGGCGAAAAAGTAAGTGACCCCCTCACAAAAGATTTACCGTGCCACACTGGGGTCGTTCTCCACTCGGAGAAAGGCAGCGCGTTAGCTCGCGTCACCGCCGATAAATCTCTAGCTCTGGTTCGCGGCGATAAGAGCGCTTTTGGAATTCATGGCCGCTCCGCGGAACAACGGATTGCACTTGATCTATTGCTCGACAACGAGATCGGAATCGTCTCACTCGGAGGCCGAGCTGGGACAGGCAAGTCGGCGCTTGCGCTCTGTGCAGGACTCGAGGCGGTTCTTGAGCGCAGACTCCATAAGAAAATTGTTGTCTTCCGTCCGCTCTATCCAGTTGGCGGTCAAGAGCTTGGCTATCTCCCCGGAACTGAAGGAGAGAAGATGTCGCCTTGGGCCCAAGCTGTCTTCGATACCTTGGGTGCACTGGTTTCAAACCAAGTTATTGAAGAGATTATGGATCGTGGACTTATTGAAGTTCTTCCGCTCACCCATATCCGCGGTCGCTCTCTCCATGATGCCTTCGTTATTGTTGATGAAGCCCAATCCCTCGAGCGAGGAGTTCTTCTCACTGTTCTCTCCCGCATCGGCCAAGGCTCCCGAGTTGTTCTGACCCATGACATCGCCCAACGGGACAACCTCCGAGTTGGCCGCCATGATGGCGTTGTTGCAGTCGTTGAATCCCTCAAAGGACATCCACTCTTTGCCCATGTGACCTTGACACGATCGGAGCGTTCCCAGATCGCAGCACTGGTCACCGAGCTTCTCGAAGATCCAGTCCAGCTCTACGCATAGCAAGCGCCCGATACCCCCAAAAGTAGGGGTTTCATTACAAAAGGGATAAATCGGACTTTATACGGGCTGAACAGGGCTTTTCTTATCCACAATTCCTGTGAGATTGAGTTTTTTTCCGCCACTCGCAGGTTTTAATTTGCGACTCACCCCGTCCTTTGTCACCCTAAAGCCCAATTCCCCTTAATTGAAATCCTTGAAAGAGGAGGTAAACGCATGTCACGACGTCGCTTAGCCGTTGGCGCCATGGCCTTTACCACCCTTTTCCTCTCCTCGGTCGAAGTCACCTACGCCCAACCTGCTGCGATGGAGGCAGTCGAGCTCCTTGTGGCTGCACCTGATGAAGAAGCGCTCAAGGCCGCGGTGTCTACGCCTACTGAACCGACCTGGCCCACTCTCCTTGAGATGAGCGATCGCTCTTCCGTCAAAGCATGGGACATGCTCATGGTCTCTGTGATGATGGAGAAAGTTGAGAAGGCTCGAACTCCTAAAGGAGCAAAGTCGATTGCTCAAGGCATTGCCAAGGAAAAGTATGGCTGGGGTAGCTACCAGTTCTCATGCCTTAATACTTTGTGGACCAAGGAGAGCAATTGGAACTATCGGGCCAGAAATCCTCGCACCGGTGCTCATGGAATTCCGCAAGCGCTACCGGCGACAAAGATGGAGATCATCGGTACGGATTGGCGCACTAATCCCGTTACTCAGATTACGTGGGGTCTGCACTACATCGATGTGCGCTATGAAACACCTTGTAAAGCGCTCTCGAAATTTAAGCGCTCTCGTTACTACTAGTTCTCAGGCCTCGAGCTGATAGATAAAGGCTTTGAGGTTTCGGCAAAGAAGTCGTTGCCCTTGTTGTCGACCACAATAAATGCAGGGAAGTTCTCAACCTCAATTTTCCAGACTGCTTCCATCCCAAGCTCTTCATAATCCAGAACTTCAACTTTCTTGATGCAATCAAGGGCTAGCCGAGCAGCCGGTCCGCCGATCGATCCAAGATAGAAACCACCATTTTTCTTACAGGCATCAGTGACCTGCTTGGAACGATTTCCCTTAGCAAGCATGATCATTGAACCGCCTCGAGACTGGAAATACTCAACATAGGAATCCATACGTCCTGCTGTTGTAGGACCAAAGGAACCGGAGGCATACCCTGCGGGAGTTTTTGCTGGACCGGCGTAATACACCGGATACTTCTTGAAATAATCGGGTAGCGGTTTTCCAGAATCCACTAACTCTTTGAGTTTGGCATGAGCAAGATCGCGAGCGACCACCATAGTTCCCGATAGCGAAAGTCGAGTTTTCACTGGGTACTTGGATAGCTCGGCCAATATTTCGGCCATCGGCTTATTGAGATCGATATTGACGACGTTATCGTTGAGATGTTCATCGGTTGTCTCAGGCAAGAAGTGAGCTGGTTCCGTCTCCAATTTCTCAATAAAGACGCCCTCTTTGGTGATCTTTGCTTTGGCTTGGCGGTCAGCAGAGCACGACACCGCGATCGATATGGGCAGAGAAGCGCCATGCCGTGGCAGGCGGATGACCCGAACATCGTGGCAGAAGTACTTACCTCCAAATTGAGCGCCAATTCCAAGTTTTTGAGTAAGAGTAAATACTTCTTTCTCTAGTTCAAGGTCTCTAAATGCGCGACCAGTCTTTGCATTGCCTGTGGTTGGCAGTGAATCCAGATATTTTGTAGAAGCCAACTTCGCAGTCTTAGCGGTGAACTCTGCAGAGGTTCCACCAATAACAATCGCGAGGTGATACGGAGGACAGGCAGCGGTTCCGAGAGAGCGGAGCTTGTCCTCTAGCCAGGTCATAAACGAGGTGGGGTTGAGAATCGCTTTTGTCTCTTGGTAGAGGAATGACTTGTTAGCGCTACCTCCACCTTTGGCGATGAAGAGAAAGTTGTATTCATCTGCGTGATCAAAATCGGAGTAGATCTCCACTTGGGCTGGAAGGTTATTGCCGGTGTTCTTCTCTTCCCATGTGGTGACCGGTGCAAGTTGGGAATAGCGCAGGTTCAATTTAGTGAAGGCATCGTAGATACCGCGTGAAATAGTGACTTCATCTCGTTCAGAAGTGAGGACGTGTTGACCTTTCTTTCCCATCACTATCGCAGTTCCGGTGTCTTGGCACATAGGCAGAATTCCACCGGCGGAAATATTGGCGTTCTTTAATAAATCTAAAGCCACAAACCGATCATTCGGTGAGCTCTCGGGGTCTTTTAGAATATTTGCCAATTGCTGGAGATGATCGGCGCGCAGGTAATGCGAAATATCGTGGAGCGCTACTTCAGTGAGATTGCGAATGGCCTCGGGTGAGACTTTGAGAAAGGTCTTTCCATCAGCGTCGAAAGTCGAAACGCCTTCTTTGCTTACGAGGCGATATTCGGTGGTATCAGAGCCAACCGGAAGTAAATCTTCGTAGATAAATTCCGGCATGAGTTACTCGGCTTCTGCTTCAGACTTTGCTGCTTCTAGTTTGGCACGCGCACCGTCGAGCCACTGTTGGCAGATTGCGGCTAACTCCTCGCCACGTTCCCAGAGTTTGAGGGAGTCTTCCAAGCCAACGCCACCCGCTTCAAGAGCTGCTACGACTTTGGTGAGTTCATCGCGCGCTTCTTCATAACTGAGCTGGGCCATATTCGTAATCTACTCGCTTTTCTTTTCTAGCTTCTTGCCGGTAGCTGTCGCAAGCGCCACACCTTTAGCCAGACGGAGGCGAATCTCTTCGCCTGCAGATAATTCGGCAGGGTCCTTCACAATCACGCCATCACTCTTCTGGACCACCGAGTATCCGCGATCAAGGGTTGCTTGAGGCGAGAGGGTGCGAACGCGAGCAGCAATATGGGCGACTTCATCATAAGCGCGGAGCAACCTTGAGTTCATGCTCATATACGAGCGGGATACAAAACCTTTGATTATCTCCTCGCGAGAAGTGACCATGACTAATGGATCTTTCATGACTGGACGTTGGATGAGATTCACAACCTTGGTCATTTCTAGAATCACGAGATCATTGATTTTGCGGTCGGCGCGATCACGCAAGTTCTTGATCTTGGTCTGCTCTTCTTGGAAATCTGGAACGACCCGTTTTGCGGCATCAGTTGGAGTTGATGCTCGAAGGTCGGCAACCAGATCAAGCAGCGGCGTATCTTGTTCATGTCCAATAGCGCTCACGATCGGTTTCTTACATGAAGCAGCAAGACGCACGAGCCCTTCATCGGAGAATGGAAGTAGATCCTCAAAAGATCCTCCACCGCGGGTAATGATGATGACATCGACTTCGGGATCTGCATCGAGTTCACGGAGCGCAGCAGATACTTGAATCACTGCATCTGAGCCTTGAACTGCCACTTCGCGAGTTTCAAATCGCACTGATGGCCAGCGACGGCGGGCATTCTCCCTGACATCTTTCTCTGCGGCGCTGGCGCGACCACAGATCAGACCAATTTTGTTGGGAAGAAAAGGAAGTGGTTTTTTCCGTTCTTCGGAAAAGAGCCCTTCAGCAGCGAGCACTTTCTTTAAGGCTTCAAGTCGAGCGAGTAATTCACCAACTCCTACTTGGCGAATTTCTTTTGCATTGAGAGAGAGGCGCCCTGTTGGGGTGTAGAAATTAACTTTGGAGTTAATAACAACTCGCGCGTTTTCAGTTAAGGGCGCAATCGCTTTGAAAACACTTCGTGGGCAGGTAACTTCTAAATACATATCTACGCTTGGATCACGCAAACGCATGTACACCATGCCAGATCCTGCTCGATCATTGAGTTGTGCGATTTCTCCTTCAACCCAGATCTGCCCTAATCTGTTGATGTAATCACTTATCGCCTCCGAAACAACGCGAACGGGGACTGGTTTATCGCTTGAAGTTTCGAGCATGGCGCAATGCTAATAGGATGCGTGCATGGCGAAACGAGTCCTGCTAGCTGCGCCGCGCGGATATTGCGCCGGTGTGGACCGCGCCGTTGTGACTGTTGAAAAGGCTCTCGATTTGTATGGCGCACCTGTCTATGTCCGAAAGCAGATTGTTCATAATGTTCACGTCGTATCATCACTCGAAAAGAAGGGCGCGATCTTCGTCGATGAGACGGACCAAGTCCCTGAGGGTTCCATTGTTATTTTCTCCGCGCACGGTGTATCTCCAAAAGTTCACGAACAAGCTGCTGCTCGCAATTTGAAGACGATCGATGCAACCTGTCCGTTGGTGACGAAAGTCCACCAAGAAGCGCGACGCTTTGCTGCCGATGATCTCCAGATTCTCTTGATTGGCCATGAAGGACATGAGGAAGTTGAAGGAACTGCCGGAGAAGCTCCTGATCATGTGAAGCTAGTAGATGGACTTGATGGCGCCCGAAACGTTGAGATTGATCCCAATAAGCCCGTTGCCTGGCTCTCGCAAACAACATTGAGCGTTGATGAAACTTTGGAAGCGGTAGGAATTCTCAAGAGTCGTTTTCCAAACCTCCAAGATCCGCCATCGGATGACATCTGTTATGCCACTCAGAATCGCCAAGTCGCGATCAAGCAGATTGCTCCGCAAGCAGATTTGGTCCTCGTTGTCGGCTCCAAGAATTCTTCTAACTCCGTGCGCTTGGTAGAAGTTGCTTTGGAATACGGAGCTAAGTCAGGTTATCTCATCGATTATGCAAGTGAAGTAAAGGATGAATGGTTTGAGGGAGTTGAAACTATTGGCGTTTCGAGTGGCGCATCAGTACCCGAG
>VFFD01000023.1 GCA_018882745.1 Candidatus Nanopelagicaceae bacterium | reverse complement strand
TAACAGCTACTCAGTGGAGCGTCGTATTTAACATCCTTTCATTTGGACTTATTTCGATGCTTGCAACCACTGTTTACACACTCGTGTCACAGCACCGCGTTCTTCCTAAGTACCGCAACGCGCTTGTTCTCTCATCGATGGTGACATTCATTGCTGGATACCACTATCTACGTATCTTTGATTCGTTCAAGCACGCGACACAAGAAGGAACCTTCAATGTTGCGCACGACGTTAACACCAGCTCAACAGCATTTAACGAGGCATATCGTTATGTTGACTGGATTCTCACAGTTCCACTACTTCTCGTTGAAGTAATTGCAGTTCTTGCTCTTGCAAAAGAAGCTTCAAAGTCACTCATCACACGCTTGGTCCCAGCATCAGCTGCGATGATCGCACTTGGCTATCCTGGAGAAACTTCCAGCGATCAGGGTGAGAAGATCATGTGGGGCGTTCTCTCCACAATCCCATTCCTCTACATCCTTTATGTTCTCTTCGTAGAACTAGGTAAGTCCCTTGATCGTCAGCCTGAAGGAGTTGCAGCAACCATTGGTCGCCTACGTCTCCTCCTTATCGCTTCATGGGGCGTTTACCCAATCTCCTACCTCCTTCCAATCATCGATGCAGATGGAGCAGCAAGCTCTGGTGCATTCGTTGGACGTCAAGTTGGTTACACCATCGCTGACGTTGTTGCGAAGTGCGTATGGGGTCTCACAATTCTGAAGATCGCTCGCATGAAGTCCATTGCTGAAGGCATGAAGGACGATCACTAAGAAAGTAGTTTAGTAGCAGTAGTAGTAAAAATTAGGGCTCGGGAAACCGGGCCCTAATTTTTTTGAAATGTTTAGCTTTGCTCTGTGATTGCCTCGAGCAGCGATTGCTGTAACCAACCAATCCATGAATAAACGGCATATACAGCCTTCATAGGATCGCTCTCCAGCATCAATTCATATTTCTGGTGCTGCTCTGAAGGCGTGGGCGCACCCTTTTCTGCTCCAATTCCTAAGCGCACGGCAAGTGCAAGTCTTAAATCGTTGAGCCCTCCGAGCCACGCCATTGCATCGCTCTCTGGAAATGAAATCTCTATTGAGCCTTTGTCGAGTGGAGTATCACCGCTCCACTCCTCATCTTGCGGCAATAGCGCCTCATAAATTGTGAGTGCATGGGCTTTCTTCTTCTCGCGCAAACCATGCTCGGTATACCGACGAAACTCCCCTGCCGCTCTCTCATCATCGTAAGCATTGGGTAGCAGACGGCGTAAAACAGGATCTTCTGGCAAGGAATCTGCACTGGAAATTCCTACTAAATGGAGAAGGGGATCAACTTGGTGGGATTGTCCGTCGCCTTCTGCAAGCAACTCTAGTAATTGCTCAGTTAGGTTTATCAAGACATGGGCTTCTTGAGATGAGAAGGTGATGGCTAGTTCTGAAGTCTCATCACTAGTGATGCGGCGGAAGGTGGACATGGTTAATTGATCAACACCTAGAACTCGTTATCGCGTTGCACTGTGGCCCAGAGACCATATTCGTGAAGGCGTTGAGTATCGCGCTCCATCTCTTCACGCGTTCCTGAGGTTACGGTGGCGCGTCCCTCATTATGAACTTTCAACATCAACTCGGTGGCCTTTTCTTTTGAGTACCCAAAAAGCACCATAAAGACATGGGTTACATATGACATCAAATTAACTGGGTCATCCCAGACAACACATACCCAAGGTCGATCAGCGCGAAGATCGAGATCGCTCTCTGATTCGGTGACTGTTCCAAGCGCCATGATCTCTGCTAATCGTTATTACGCGATGGATTCATGATTGCTTAGAGCCATCATCAGGACCTTTGCGTAGTCCGGCATGAATCTCTTTGCAGGTGGGACAGATAGGAAATTTGTTGGGATCGCGAGATGGAATCCACCTCTTCCCGCACAACGCAGTGACAGGTTTTCCAGAAACTGCTGATTCCACAATCTTTTCTTTCCGAACATAATGCGCAAATCTCTCGTGATCGCCAGCTTCAAGATCTTCTTCGGATTGAGTACGAGTATCAATCAGAGTATCGCTCTCATCTACCGTTGACTTACCGCGAGTAAAGAGCCCCATCTGTGGGTTGAGCGGCTCGGAGGCAGAATTCATACCGCAAATAATAGGCAATAAGGGCCTTCCTATCTGCTGCAGCATCTCGCCCATCATTATTATCAGGGGCCGTAAGATATGCAGATGAAAGATCTCTTACGCACCGAAGATCTCTCGCGCGCTGATGTGGAGCTTCTGCTCTCAACGGCCGCAGATTTTGCGAAGGATCCCACGAAAGCTTCTAGCGCTCTCGCTCACAAGAGCGTGGCAATCTACATGTCAAAGCCGTCCACACGTACCCGCTTGGCTTCTGAGACAGCGGTGGCTCATCTCGGCGGTACACCGATCTTTTTACGTGGCGATGAATTGCAAATTGGTCGTGGTGAAACCATCGCTGATACCGCGCGCGTTATGAGCCAATTCTGTAGCGCACTTCTAATCCGCACCTACGCCCAATCTGAAGTGGATGAGTTAGGCGCTCATGCAACTATTCCTGTTATTAATGGGCTCACTGATTATGACCATCCCACTCAAGTATTGGCTGACTGGCTCACGATTCGTGAGAAGTTCGGAAACGAAATAGCAGGTCGCAAATTCGTTTATCTCGGTGATGGAAACAATGTCACAACCGCGTGGTTGATGATGGGCGCAATCATGGGAGCGCATGTTGTTGCTGCAACACCAGAAGGCAAATGGGCTCCTGACGCTGATGTTGTTGCACGAGCGCGTGCTATTGCTGCGGTAAGTGGTGGAAGAATTGAAATTCTTCATGATCCTGAATTAGCTGCGAAAGATGCCTCTGTTCTGTACACCGATGTCTGGATGTCGATGGGCGATCCTGAAGCTGAGCGAAAAGAAAAAGAGAAAGTGCTAGCGCCATTTGCAGTTACCGAGAAGTTAATGTCGATGGGCGCAAAGGATTCTATTTTCATGCATTGCTTGCCGGCACACCGCGGTGAAGAGGTTGAAGCCTCAGTCATCGATGGTCCACGCTCTGTTATTTGGCGGGAAGCCTTCCATCGTCGCACCACAATTCAAGCCATCATCTATCACCTCGTTCGCGGCGAATTAAACGGCGCTCAGAAGTAGCCCGAGCACAGACCCAGAGATAGGCTTTCGATATGCGCGTTGTTGTGGTGGCCGAGAGTAAATCCGGCGAAAAGCGCGTTGCACTTCTTCCTGACATCATCTCCAAACTCACCCGCGCAGGACTAGTTGTCGCGGTTGAATCGGGAGCGGGCCTTAACGCTGGCGCTAACGATAAGGATTTCTCCAGCGCTGGCGCAGAAGTCTTTCCATCGAGCAATCAAAGTAAAGAGCTTTCGGGCGCCGATGTTGTGCTCTCAGTCCAACCATTGAGCGCCCAACAAGCGAGCTCATTAAAAAGTGGCGCAATAACAATCTCATTTCTCTCAGCAAGTAGCGCTGGTGATTCCATCGCAGCGCTTGCCAAAGCAGGTGCAACTTCATTTTCTCTTGAAGCAGTTCCTCGCATCTCACGTGCACAATCCATGGATGCACTTACCTCACAAGCTTTATGTGCGGGATATCGCGCAGCTCTGGTTGGCGCTGAACTTTCACCGCGTTTCTTCCCACTCTTGATGACCGCTGCAGGAACTGTGACTCCTGCCAATGTTCTGGTACTCGGCGCAGGCGTTGCTGGATTACAAGCAATTGCGACGGCGCGACGTTTGGGAGCGGTCGTTTCTGCCTACGATGTCCGACCTTCCTCAGCCGATGAAGTGAAATCTATGGGCGCAACATTTATCGAATTGGAATTGGAAGCGTTGGAAGGCGCCGGCGGTTATGCGCGGGAAATGACAGAAGAGCGCGCAGCCAAACAACGTGAATTGTTAACTCCTTACATCACAAAATCGCATGTTTTGATCACCACCGCAGCTGTTCCTGGACGACCAGCGCCTCGCCTTGTTACCAAAGAGATGTACCAATCGATGGCGGAAGGTTCAGTCATTGTTGATTTAGCTGCAGAAAGCGGCGGCAATGTTGAAGGTTCAAAGCCGGGAGAAATTGTCACAGTTGGAAATGGGGTAAAGATTTGGGGCGGCAAAGATGTGCCGAGCCAACTCCCCTTCCATGCTTCCTATCTTTATTCACGTAACGTCGTAAATCTCTTGCTCTTGATGACTAAAGATGGCGTTGTCACTCCAGATTTCTCCGATGAGATTATTGATGCAGCTGCGCTTACTCATGGTGGCGTAAATCGAAAGGGTGCATAACATGGATGCAATTGCGATTATCTCCATATTTGTACTCGCAGTCTTCGTGGGCTTTGAGGTCGTGTCAAAGGTTTCATCCACTCTCCACACGCCGCTGATGAGCGGTGCAAATGCGATTCATGGCGTCATTTTGGTTGGCGCAATCATCGTTGCTGATCACAGCGAAACAGCCTTGGAATTGGGGTTATCGGTTGCAGCAATCGTGCTGGCAACAATCAACATGGTCGGTGGTTTTGTGGTCACTGATCGAATGCTTGAGATGTTCAAAGGTAAGTCTGGCAAACCTTCCGACAAATCAGCGGGCGGTGATAAGTAGTGAATCGCACGATTTATGACTTAATCGGTCTCAGCGCTGGCGTAATGTTTATTCTGGCTCTTAAGGGATTGTCACATCCACGAACTGCACGACGAGGAAACTTGATTGGCGCACTCGGTGCAACGGTTGCAACCGTGACAGTATTTTTCTACACCACCGATGGCGAGCTACCCCTCAATAATCTGGGTTGGATTATCGGTGCAATTGCATTTGGTGTGATCGTTGGAGTTCCGGCTGCGCGCCGAGTTCAGATGACTGCAATGCCACAACTTGTGGCGCTCTTCAATGGCGTGGGTGGCGGAGCGGCGGCTCTCGTTGCAATTGTTGAATACTTAAAGCTTGGTGCAAGCGCAACCACCGCGGTCGTCATCGCCACAGTCTTTACCGTCTTAGTGGGTTGTGTTTCTTTCTCAGGATCAATCGTCACCTTCTTGAAACTTCAAGAGCTCATGACGACGCGGCCGGTGGTCTTCCCTGGCGGTCGCTTTGTTATCGCCGCGACCTTGGCAGGAACTTTGGTCAGCGCAGGTTGGGTAGTTAACTCGCTTGGAACCACACCACTTCTTGTTTTAGCAGGGCTCTCGTTGTTATTTGGCGTGCTCTTTGTGCTCCCTGTCGGCGGCGCAGATGTTCCCATCGTCATCTCACTATTGAATGCATTTACCGGTCTTACCGTTGCGGCTGGTGGTTACGTTCTTGATGCAACGCTCTTGATTATTGCAGGAACACTGGTTGGTGCATCAGGAACGATTCTGACTCGCTTGATGGCTGAAGCGATGGGACGTTCGCTCTTTGGAACGCTCTTTGGTGCATTCACCGCTAAACCCCAAGATGCAGCCGGCGCTGCCGAGACTCGCCCCGTTAAATCTGGAACTCCCGATGATGTTGCAATCTTGTTGAATTATGCACGCCGCGTTGTGATTGTTCCGGGCTTTGGTTTAGCTGTGGCGCAAGCGCAGCACACCGTCCGCGAACTTGCCGATTTGTTATCGTCCAAAGGAATCGATGTTGCCTATGGCATTCATCCCGTTGCAGGTCGTATGCCAGGACATATGAATGTGCTCTTGGCTGAAGCAAATGTGCCATATGAGCAACTTTCGGAGATGGATGAAGTAAATCCAACATTCCCACAAACCGATGTTGCACTCATTATTGGCGCCAACGACGTTGTTAATCCTGCTGCAAAGACCACTCCAGGGTGCCCGATTTATGGAATGCCTATTCTTGATGTTGCCCAAGCTGGCAATGTCATCTTCTTGAAGCGATCAATGCGCCCGGGTTTTGCTGGAATTGAAAATGAACTTCTCTTTGATTCCAAGACCACTCTCTTGTTTGGTGATGCCAAGGCCTCTCTCACAAAGGTTGTCAGCGCGCTAAAGGCGTTATAGATCCTGTAACTCTGCAATACAAAAGTTCCACTCTCAGTAATTGAATATTGATTCAGTTATAAACTTCTTAACACTTCTCTCCAATTGGTGCTGATTTTGGGCATGCAATGTCAGTCCCTCTCGAAATCATCTGCACATGCGAGTCACCCTAGAAAAATGCGCTGAAGAGCAGATTATTGAGCTCCTGCACCAACCTGGTGGTTATGAAGCGCTTGGGCACCTGATCTCTATCAACCCCGAGAACTTAACAAGTGCTGGACGCATTGATTACCTCGCAGCTCTTGAAAAACAGAATTCATGGCTTACCTCGCTCATTCAACGTGCGACGCTTGCTATCGCAGGAGCTGAACCTTCCGAGAGTGACAACATGTGGGAGGGAGTTGATGAATCTGAACGTGAAGATGTCGCAACTGCGCTCCGTTTATCAGCTAACACTGCACAATCGCGAATCGATGTTGCTCGAGTTCTATCAAATCACTTACCAGCCACCTGTGAAGCACTTGCTAGTGGCGACATTTCCCCTAGTCACGCAACGCTGATTGCTCGCGAAACATCTGAAGCAATTAAGCGGGGTCTCTCTACCGAAGAGCTCTATTTGGTTGAGAGTAAAGCGCTTGCCCACGCAGAATTCCATACCCCTTCCCAGGTGGGACGAAAAATAAGAATGCTCATCGCTCAAATATCACCTGAAACTTTTGAAGAGAGCGTTGCGATTGCGCGTGATACTCGAAGCGTTCGAATGTATCCAGAGAGTGATGGAATGGCGACGGTAATCGCACTTTTGCCTGCTGAAGATGCCCAGACTGTCATGCTGGCCATCAACTCCTTGATTGGGTCACAGAGTTCCGCCTCCGATGCACGTTCCATGGGTATCAAGTCCACGGATGCGCGTTCCATGAATATCAAGTCCACTGATGCGCGCTCCATGGAAATGAAAAGAGCCGATGCGCTCACTGAAATTTGCGGAGACCTCCTTGCCCGAATCTCTGAGGATTACCAACCGCATCGACGCCCTGTATCTGTAAACATCACGATGGACTTACCAACAGCTCTTGGCCTCGCGGAAAATCCCGCTGAACTTGCTGGTTATGGTCCGATACCGGCTTCAGTAGCACGAACTCTCTCCGCAGATGGAAAGTGGCGAAGATTTATCACTGACCCCGTCACGGGAAATCTGCTCGACTACGGACGAGAGACTTATCTGCCTCCACAACAACTCGTTGATTTCCTCACGGCTCGAGATCGAACATGTCGCTTTCCGAGTTGCAGCCAACCAGCACGCGTAACGGATATCGATCACGCACAGCCTTGGGAAGAGGGCGGGATTACTTCAGCTTCGAACCTTGGCCTGCTCTGTCGTCGTCATCATCGAATGAAGACTCATGATGGTTGGAAGCTCACCAGTTACGAAGACGGGTCATGCCTTTGGATTACACCTGCCGGAAAGGAATTATTCGTTCCAGCTCGCCCAATCCACGAGAGCGCCTGATTTATCTCTGCTCGACCCATTCACGAGAGCGCCTGATTTATCTCTGCTCGACCCATTCACGAGAGCGTGCGATTAATCTCTGCTGAATCAGGAGCCGAGTTGGCGCCAACAATGCCAGTCATTAGAAGTGTGTGCTCTAGCATCAACGCATGGAATCGTTGGCCCTTCTTGCTGCAATCATCATCTCCATTGCAGTCATTGGTGGACCACTTTCACTGGTCTTTTCATTGCTTCGAACCAAGAACCGGCGCAAGCACTTACAACTCCATCGCACAGTACAGAGGATTTATGCGGTTCTGATTATTCTCTTTGGTCTCCCTGCCCTAGTTGTGGGAGTACGACTCATCACCCTAGACATAGCAATTGGCGGCAAAGTATTTGGCTTCTTTGGGGTTCTGACAAGTTCAATAGCGCTCGTTCAACTATCTCGCTCTCGAAAGTAATTCAGCCGATTCACTCTCGCAAGTAATTCAGCCGATTCACTCTCGCAAGTTATTCAGCCGATTCACTCTCGCAAGTAACTCAACCGATTCGCTCTCGATAGTAATTCAGCCGATTCGCACACCTAAATAATTTGAGCGATACGAAGATTTCGCTATAGAGGTAGTGCTTTCTCTCGAATTAATACATGCTCTGTGCTGATACTGGTCTGGTGGAGGTGCCGGGAATCGAACCCGGGTCCTTCGACACTGATACAGGGCTTCTACGGGCGTAGTGTGCTTAACGCTTTCTCTGTCCCGGTTCTCATGCACACAAGTAACCGACGAACGCAGTTGTGTTAGATGTCCTTACCGACAGTCACAACGCTATCGGTCAGTGAGCTCCCTATCGACGTTGGATCCTGAGGCGGGAGCGCACTCAGGCCAACGGATTACCTAGTTCGCTTAGGCAGCGAGACGGTAATCAGACGAAGTTTTATCTGCGTCTAATTGGGTGCACGGGTTTTTGTGGTTAACGAGATCATCCCGGCTTCCTCGGCCCGCTTCCCCTGGCTCAACAATCGAAGTCGAGACCGTTCACCCCCGTGATTAACGTGGATTGGAAGCTGTTGGAGAATTGTACGGTAGTAAAAACACTCTTAGTTACACTGATATTCCCTGAGGAATCTCTCGTAAAACTAATCAGTCCTCGAATTTCGAGCGTCGCGCTCCACCACTTTTGCCCGAAGAACGTCGAGCTAACTCGCGATCAACTTCTCGATTAGCTTGTTTCTCCATCAACGCTGCACGCTTATCGTGTGCTTTCTTTCCTCGCGCAAGACCCATCTCAACTTTTGCTTTGCCATCTTTAAAGTAGAGAGATAACGGAATTAACGTCATTCCTCCCTCTTTGAGAGTTCCAATGAGTTTGGTGATCTCGCGCTTACTCATGAGAAGCTTTCTTTTTCTGCGAGGCTCATGATTGGTCCATGATCCCTCGTTATATTCAGGAATATGCACACCACTAAGCCAGAGCTCTCCATCCTCAACAAGTGCGTATCCATCTGTCAGGGTGGCGCGTCCAGCACGGAGTGACTTCACTTCCGTTCCCATTAGAACAAGACCTGCTTCAAATACTTCGTCAATGAAGTAGTCATGACGCCCCTTCTTATTCTGGGCGATTAACTTCTTGCCTACTTCCTTGACCATAGGTCAAGGGTATCTTTACTGCAGAGCTATTTCTTCGAAGTAAGCGAAGCAAGTCCACCAAGCACCTGGAGCGCCTTAATTCCTATTTCGGAGGAGCTAACCTCAAGATCCGGGATGATTCCTAATTCTTCAATCACTCTTCCTGACGGAGTGCGATAGAGAGCAACAGTTAATTCCAGCTTTGATCCATCATCCAAGGTAACTAATTCTTGGACAGATCCTTTTCCAAAACTACGCTCACCAACAACGACCCCTCGATTACGATCCTGGAAAGCTCCTGCCAATATCTCTGCAGAACTAGCTGTATTGCGATTGATCATGAGAATCACTGGAGCGTTTATGGGTTTTGGATTCGATGCTTTAAAGAGCTTTTCATTTCCATTCACTTGATAAGAGACAATCACTCCATTACCAATGAAGAGTTGGGCTACCTTCACTGCTTCCTCAATTAAACCACCAGGATTATTTCGCAGATCAAGAATTATCCCTGACTTAAATTCTAATTTTGAGAGAGACTCAACTACATCTGCTGCAGTTCCAGTGCTGAATGTGGCAATTTCAATCAACGCAACAGAGACTGTTACTTGGCTCGCTTCAACGGTTCTTACCGCAACTTTTTCTGTGGATAGAGTAGCCAGAATGCGCTTGTCCTCACGATCGACCAATAATTCAATTCTCTTACCTACTTCGCCTCGAATTAAAGCAATAACGGAGGTGAGAGATGCTCCACGAACATCAGTTCCATTTACTTCTAGCACTTGATCGCCAACGCTGAGACCCGAGCGTGATGCTGGAGAATCTTCCTGAATTGAAGAGATCTTTACTTGTCCTCCCCGTGACTTCGAAAGCCATACTCCGATTCCTGTAAACATATTGGAACTCTGTTCCTCAAGAACTTCGAGAGCACTCTTCGGGAAGTAATTCGCCCATTCATCGCCCGACGCTTTCAGAGCTCCTTCGATAGCAGCGCGTTCAAGAACTTCTCGATCAATTTGCTTAGTACCAGAATCCAAAATCGTGGAGATTGCTTCATCTACTTGTGTCGTTCCCGTCTTGCTTCCAACTTGAACACCAATACCAAAAATCAAACCCATGATTATCAAGAGAATCGTGGCTCTACGATAGAAATCTACATTTAGTTGTAAGCCTTCTTTAACTCTCTCAGGCTTAACATTCGAGACTATTTCATCACCATCGCTGATAACCGAATCTACGGGTAACTTTTTAACTTTACTTTGTCCGCGAATCACAGTGCGTTTCTTGGCGGAAGTCTGCGAGGAATTACCTGGCTTCTTCGCGGACATGTGGGGAAACCTCATTCACTAACTTAAGTTGGAGAAATTAGGGAGAGAAAGGTAACTCAGTGAAGCAATTTAACTCAACTAGCGAGTTAGACCTTGAGGTATTTACGCAGTGTTAGCACCGATGCCAGGGCCGAGACTACGAGCCCGGTACCAAGCAGGTATGCCGAAGCAAGCCAGACATCACTCCAAGTAAAGAAATTTGTAAAAGTTAACAGAGGTGCAATTCGGTCATCAATAACGTACTTCAAGCTTGAAAGAAGTCCAACAGAGAATCCCCAGCCCAGGATCGCCGAGAAGACTCCCTCCAAAATAAATGGAAGTTGAATTGAGAAGGAGCTCGCTCCTACAAGCTTCATTACATTGGTCTCGCGACGTCGATTAAAAGCGGCGATTCTCAAAGTGTTGCTAATAAGCAACGCTGCGGTAAGAACGCTCGCAAACCCAATTGCCAAGGCACCATCACGTAGCACATTCAATAGTCGGAAAAACTTCTCCAAGATTGATCGTTGATCTTGTACGACATCAACGCCAGGTCGACCCGAGAAAGCACTTTGGACAACAGCAAATTGAGTTGGATCTTTAAGTTTTACACGGAAAGATTCTGGTAGTTGGTCTGCAGTTACGTTCTGAGAAATAGCAGAATCCTTAAATCTCTCTTGGAATCTATCAAACGCTTCAGATTGGGATTCGTAATACACCGTGTCTACAACAGGTAGTTCTTCTAAATCGTTTTGAATCTCAAGGCGTTGCTGAGCAGTTACAACTCCCCCAGCGCATGATGGCGAGTCAGAGAGTGAGCCACAGAGATAAACCGATACTTCAATCTTGTCGTACCAGTAATCCTTCATAACTCTCACTTGAGCATTCGAGAGCAAGCCGATTCCAAGAAGTGATAGAGATATGGCTACGGTAATAACGACAGCAAAAGTCATGGTCAGATTGCGGCGGAGTCCGATTCCTACTTCACTGAGAATAAATCTTGCGCGCATGGCTACCCCGTGTATCCGTAAACTCCGCGGGCTTGGTCGCGGATAACTTGGCCTTTATCTAGTTCGATAACACGTTTGCGCATCTGATCGACAATTCCAGCATCATGAGTCGCCATAACAACCGTGGTTCCCTCGCGATTAATGCGATCGAGTAATTTCATGATCCCAACTGAAGTTGCAGGATCTAAGTTTCCTGTGGGCTCATCAGCAATCAGAATGGCTGGATTACTTACATAAGCGCGTGCGATTGCAACGCGTTGCTGTTCTCCACCCGATAATTCACCAGGTTTACGATCTGCTTTATCTTCAAGGCCAACAAGCTCCAAAACCTCAGGAACTTCACGAGCAATCTCTTTCTTGGAGAATCCCAGAACATGAAGTGTGAAAGCTACGTTCTCTGCGACTGTCTTATTCGGCAGCAGTCGAAAATCTTGAAATACCGTTCCAACTTGGCGACGCAGCTCTGGAACTTTCCAATTCGATAGCGTTCCTAAATCTTTTCCTGCCACATGGATACGACCTGAGGTTGGCTTCTCTTCACGAAGCACAAGACGCAAGAAGGTTGATTTACCGGAACCTGAAAGACCCACCAAGAAAACGAACTCGCCCTTTTCAATATCGATGCTCACATTATCGAGAGCAGGGCGATCGGTCTTGGAATAGACCTTGGTTACGTTTTCGAAGCGAATCACGGGTGTGATTTTAGGTAGCACTCAGGTAAAAGTTCAGGATAAACCCGCCTATTTGGGGTGAGAAAAAACGCAGAATGAGGCGTTAAGCGCGGGAATATTGAGGCTTCATGCGCGGGAATATTGAGGCTTCATGCGCGGGAATCAAATGAGATGAAGGCGAGTGGAAAGATCGAGTTTGGTCGCGCAGCTAGGCCGAATATACGAAAGAAGTATTTTCGCTTACTTCTTCTCTCGACGCCAACGGATTCCCGCTGCTATAAAACCATCAAGATCACCATCGAGTACAGCTTGAGTATTGCCAGTTTCAAAGTCGGTTCGATGATCCTTAACCATTTGATATGGATGCAGAACATAGGAACGAATCTGATTACCCCATGAGCCAGAGGTATCTCCGCGCAGTGCATCAATCTTTGCTCGCTCTTCTTGATTGCGTTTTTCAAGGAGTTTTGATTGAAGAACTGCCATCGCAGTAGCGCGATTTTGTATCTGGGAACGTTCGTTCTGGCACGACACAACAATTCCCGTGGGAATATGTGTAATTCGAACTGCAGAGTCGGTTGTATTTACACCTTGTCCGCCAGGCCCTGATGAGCGATAGACATCAACGCGAATGTCTTTTTCATCAATATCAATATGATCGCTTTGATCAACGACAGGAACTACTTCAACACCTGCAAAAGATGTATGACGGCGGTTTTGGCTATCGAATGGCGAAATTCGTACCAAACGATGGGTTCCCTGTTCCACAGAAAGCGTTCCATAGGCATAAGAGCCCGAAACTCTAAAGGTTGTAGATTTAATTCCAGCTTCTTCAGCATACGAGGTTTCTAATACATTGACGCCATAATCATGGCGTTCGCAATATCGCAGATACATTCGCGAAACCATTTCAGCCCAATCTGCAGCATCAACGCCACCAGCCTCTGATCTAATAGTGATGAGCGCATCGCGGTGATCGTATTCGCCGCTCAACAAAGTTTGAACTTCAAGATCAGAGATAGCTGAAGTTAAGGAATCAAGTTCTTTTTCAACTTCTTGTCTCGCATCAACGTCATTCTCGTTATTGGCAAGTTCCAACATGATTGGCAGATCACCAATACGACTTTTAAGCCCCAAAACCTTATTTATGGTTCCCTGAACTCTTGATAATGCACTGGTTACCTTTTGCGCATTTTCAGGATCATTCCAAAGGTCAGGTGTGCCGGCTTTTGCCTCAAGATCAGCGAGCTGGCTCTGCAAATTCGGGAGATCTAAAACAGATTCAATAGATGCCAAGGTAGCGCTCAGCGCAGAAATCTCTAGATTGATATCGCGCTCGGCCATAGAACAAGGATAGTGGAGATTTCATAGGTAAATGGAACGGACTGAGACGCGCACATGATTGGTAAATTCTCGAGTATTAAAGATGGGAAGTTCGAATGGCAACCTTGAGCTTTCACTTAAGGATGCACTGAGATTCTCACCATCGCATTCAAATTTGCTAATTTCTATCTCTGCCTGAAAGCTCATAGCCGCAATCTCGCGACTAAAGGTTGTGCTTGCATCATTACAGTTGATTGGAATTGTGCGTTCTTGAGAATATCCTGCAGAGACAATTGATGGCAGAGAGTAGTAGTAGCGACTCTCATCCAATTCCTGTGCAGCCTTCGAAAGCGCTGCTTCAGCCATTGTGATGAGCTCTCTTCTAGCGATGTACATGGAAGCAACATTTGCAATGAAAAATATGGATGACATGATGACAATGAAGTAGAGAACTATCAGTGGAGTGATTGAGCCCTCATCGTCAGATCTTGGCTCTCGTTTTATAAGACTCTGATTGGCTTTACTCTGATTGGCTTTACCCTGATTGGCTTTACTCTGATTGACTTTACCCTGATTGGCTTTACTCTGATTGGCTTTACTCTGATTGCCTTGACCTTTAATGGCCTTACTATGAAGTTTCCTCACAAGCACGGCACCTCAGCCCTGTGATCGCCATTTATCAACATAGCCTTGCGCAACAGCAACAGCTTTGCGATGCCGATTCACTACTCCAATTCCAAGTACATCATCATTCAGTGCACGAAAGAGTTCTATTTTTACGAGAGTTCCAGGAGTCAGACATTTTTCTGCTCCGCACGAAATGTTGTAGGTAAATCTCCCATTGGTGGACTCGGAAGAGTCGTCTGACGCCTCCAATGCAACAAATTGATCTAAGACAAATTTCACACGTTCATGCCCTTCGCTCAAATTCTCTGCAGTGACGAATGCGCGCAAACTTTGTCGAGCCACATTCGAAAGATCCATCTCAGTGCGCGCTGCGTTGTGAAGAGCCAAAAAGAATATAAGGGCAGGAATGAATAATGGCGCTGCAATCAAGACAAACTCAACGACCGCTGAACCTTCGTCATCTCTCTCAGAATCAGCTGACCCTTCATTAATTTTCCTTGAATTCGCTGAACTGTCGTCATCTCTCTCAGATTTACTGGTATGACGAATCTTGCACTTCGTCATGAAAGTCTTTCCCATCCATCATTCACTGCGCACGCCCCTCTCATTCCCGCACGACTATTACGTGACTTGTTGCTTTCGCACTCTTTGGAGCGAAGGAACTGATCGTTGGGACTCTTGTTACAGACTGAGCTAAGAGAAGTTCCCCGCCACCAGGAATCGCAGCGCTCTGTTGATTAACGATGCGAGAGTGAGCAAAAGTAAATTCGCTACCTTCTGAACCAAAGAGTGCAGTCCTGCGCAATGTGCTCTGAAGATCGATAGTTTCAATCATTTGAAAACTTCCTGTAATCACCAATTGCATCACTAACAAGAAAAAGGCGGTAGTGGGAATCAAAGTAAGTCCAGCCTCTACCGATCCCTCGTCGGGAGATTCATTTTCATCTCCCTTTAGTAACTTCATTATCGAATACCGTTCATGGCATCGAGTGAATTGCGAAGAATGGTGCTAAGGCGCGGAGCTGCAATGGTCCAAATCGCGGTTACCAAACCTGTAGTCATTAGTACAACTAAAACCCAACCGGGAACATCACCACGCTCATCGTGATCAACTTCAAGATCACTGATTCTCCTATGCCCTTCTGCATCCCTGACTCTCTGTTGGAGTCGAAATAATGATGAACTTTGATATCTACCAGAAATTTCTTCTCTCATTTCGATAGATTTTCTCAAGGTAAAATCTGAACCCTTACGGACAACTGCCTTCATTAATCCCCCTAGTTATGAGTTTCTTTTAGGTTTCTCTCATTTTTACTTCTTAGTTTTGTATTGTTCTTGTATTGTTTTGGTTTTTTGTATGGAATTGCTCCGTTAACACTTGGTTCGCTGTGCAATACAGATCTTTCCCCTCACAAGCCCATGATTCAGAAATTTTCCTCGGTTTGTGGATAAGTGACATTGTTGAAATTCCCACTTCACTTATATTTACGCACCCCTAACAGAGATATCTTCCTTTTACTCTTCTCACAAAAATGATCCAAGTTGTTGATATGAGGGCCAGAGAGCAAAAAGAATGGATATTGGGAGAATCAAGAAAACCACGGGAATCAAGAGTGCAATCTCGGCCTTGCCAGCTCGTTTCATAGTTTCGCTTTTGCTCGCTAGGCGTGAATCTCGTACTTGTGAAATCAGAATTGGAGTTAACGAAGATCCACGCTCAATGCCCAAAATTAGGCTCGTGATAAACCGACGTAGGACTAAAGATTGATTTCTTTGAACTAATTTATCTAATGCTTCAACAACTGATTCACCATCTTCAATGCCCTGTACCACTTCTGCAAATTTATGGCAGCTAATAGATTCCGACCGCATTGAGAGCAATGCAATTGCGCGTGCCGGCGAAATTCCTGAAGAGATGAGAACGGTCAGAAGTTGAATTTGTGTTGGCAACTCACCGTCAAACTCTTCCAACAGGTACTTTTCCTGGGAAGCTCGCTTTCTCTTCATCAAAACAAACAAAAGAACCAGAAGTCCCAATAAAGAAATCGAAGGTTTTATGAGCCGTGGTTGAACAAATACTAGACAGTAGATCAGGAATGTACACAGTGTTAGACCGCCAAAATAAATGGGCAAGAAGGTAAGTCGCCTAGAGCGAGCACTATCTAAGCTTTTCTCTACTAATTCTAAATCTGACTCTCCTCGAATTCCATTTCGATTTCTAGTTCGATTTCTAGTTAATGAAATGCCAAGCCCTTTCCGATTCGTGATTAATGAAGTGCGAAGCTCTTCGATTATTTTCATATCGAGTTTATCGGCCGCATTGATGCCATCGAAGCTCTCTTCACTAATGATCCATATACCCCACATCAATATCGGGGAGACGACAAGTAGCGATAAGAGTTGATGGTTGGAAAGAAAGTTCTCTATCAACGCAGAGCCCTCGGATTGACTGGCAGAGCTCCTACTTTCTCCATCCATAAAAAAGCTCCAGCGGTCATGAGAATTCCCAAGGTCAAGATCTGCAGACCTGAGGGGCTTGCAAATGCCTCCCGCGTGGAACTCTGTGTCGACAGCAATATGAGAAGAATCCAAGGCGCCGCGGTTGCTAACACTGCGGAGTTCTTCACCCAACCGAATTTCGTGCGAATCTCTTCTACGACAGCGAGGTCTTCTCGGACAAACTCGGCAAGTAGTCGCAACGCTGTATTTGAATCTTTACCTCCAAAATCCTTGGCAAGAACGAGTGTCTCAAACACTTGGTCAGAGATTGCAGAATTCGCATGGCGCTTCTCATGCAAAATCACCTGGGAAAAATCTTCGCCACGAAGCAATCTGTGTTCTATCCGAGTAAAGGTCGACTGCAGCGCTTTGGGTCCCCGACTCGAAAGTGAGATGACAGCTTCAGGAATTGGAATGCCGGATTGCAAAGCTGAGACAAGACTATCTATTGCCTCTGGCCAGGCGAGATCGCGCTCTCTAATCTTCGCTATTTCACGATTCTTGTTCACGATAAATGGAATTGAAGTTGCCAGGATTGAAATCGAAAGAGAAATGGGGGAACTTTTCGTGAGTGCATAGACAACTAAGTAAGTTGCAGCGATTACCGCGCAGAGAGTTAGCACCTTTGAATAACGGGTGTGAAACATGTGGTTGCTAGGAATTCGGTGGTCGGGAATTCGGTGGTCGGGAATTCGGTTGTCGGGAATTCGGTTGTCGGGAATTCGGTTGTTAGCAGTACGGAGGTTATGTGCTACCGAAGGGCCCTTCCGTGTACGTGTTTGCAATCCCCACGCCAGATAGATACCAAGCGCGCAAAGCGTTGCGGAGAATAGAGCCATCAAATTTGGGTTAGAGATGAAAGCCACGAAGGTATCTCTCTCCATTCCAAAGAAACTCATCTTCCATTTCAATATGGAAATTCTCAGAGCGATTGTTCACTCGGGACACCTGTTGAATCCGACGCTTGCCTTGGTTATCTAGCGCAACATGAACTACAAGATCTATAGCGCTAGAGACAGTGGGTGTGAGAAATTCTTGAGTGATGTTCTCTCCCGCCAGAAGAGGAAGTGTCTGTAGTTTACGTATCGCCTCCTGAGCTGAATTAGCGTGAATTGTTGCCATTCCCGGAATACCAGAGTTAAGAGCAATCAGGAGATCTAAAGACTCTGCTTCTCTAATCTCACCAATCACAATTCTCGAAGGTCGCATTCGCAAGGCTTCCTTGATTAAACGACGAATGCTAATTTCGCCAACACCGTCGAGATTCGCTGCACGGGTTTGCATAGCAATGCAATCTGGGAGTTTAGGCTTTAATTCGAATACTTCTTCTATTGTTATTACTCTCTCGTCTAGTGGCACAGCACTGACTAAGGCATTCAATAGCGTTGTCTTTCCGGCTTGAGTAGAGCCACTCACCAAAATGTTTTGACGATCACGCACCGCATCAACAAGGAACTCTTGTAATTCAAGACTCATAACATCAAGCTCAACGAGGTTTTGCAGGGATTTCCCCCGCATCAAATGCTTACGGATATTGACTGCCCAATGCTCCGCAGTAACTTCGGGAATTGCGATGTGAAGACGACTCCCATCTGGCAAACGCGCGTCCACAAAAGGATGCGAGAGATCAATTCTTCGACCACACCACATCAAGACCCGGTCCATGATTGATTGGAGTTGAGGTGCAGTTAAAACGATATTTGTTAGTTCACTTTTTCCACCGCGTGCGATGTAAATCCTCTGCGGTGAGTTAATCCAAATCTCTTCAATCCCAGTATCGTCAATCAACGATTGAAGCGCTCCAAAGGGTGCAACTTCGATTGTTGACGATTTCTGTAGATCACTCGACGTTAGTTCGCTTGCTTCACCGATACTCACAGGCGCTTTGTAGATGCTCCTGGGCTGACATTTAGACGTTTCAGGTTGTACTTCTGTGGAGAATCTCCATTAGTTGAGGCGCTGTCTAACCAGCAAGCACGGTGCGTATTCCTCGCGACATTGACTCTAAACTTCGCGGTAGACTCCGCCTCGTACAACTCTCTTCAACATGGTGGGCGTAGCTCAGCTGGTAGAGCACCCGGTTGTGGTCCGGGATGTCGCGGGTTCGAGCCCCGTCGCTCACCCCACTTCATGTTCGAGAAGTTTGTGGCAGTAACTTTTGGACCTACTGACAATCCTTGCTCTGCAAGATCCTCAACATCGCTTCTTTCTCGGGCTTAGTCAACCAGAGCCCGTACTTAACTTTTACTTGGATCTGGCGTGACACGTACGCACAACGGAATGGTTTGTTTGGCGGCAGCCATGTCGCGGCATCCCCATCACCTTTTTGACTATTGAGAGAACCTTTGACTGCTAGAAGATTGAGTGGATCGTTGGCAAAGTTAGTGCGTACTCGCTGACTCATCTGAAAAATTCCAGTCTGCCAAGCATTAGAGAGTGAGACAACATGATCAATCTGAACGAGTGAACTTGTTTTTTCACCGCGCTGAAATTCAATAATCTGGCCTGAGAATGGATCTGATAACACGCCTTTCTCAACAACGCAATCGCGAGTCCTCTCGCGAAAAACAATCGAAGTTAGATCGCGCTTGAGAATGTCATTGCGTGTATCGCATCCGTTGCGATCTACATCTGACCATTGCGGTCCAAAGGCGCCACGCGAATATCCCGTCTTAGGCGCTCTTCCCTTAACTTCCAACTTATCAATTTCTTGGATGGCGTCGAAGGTTGTGCTTTCAGCGCGTGCCGGGCTCAATAATTGAAAATTTACAATTGATGAGGTCGTGAGCGGAAAAGATGTGAGAGCAATCGATCCTGCTAGAGCGAGAGAGACGAAGTGAGAATTCTTTATCTTGACAAAAGATTTGGAGATGAATTTCTCAAAGCTTGATTCGGCGCTCTGCGTGAAGATGATTAGGGCACTTTCCCACCTCGAATTCATGGGCAGAATTCTCGCTCATAGCCAGTAAAAAGGACCTGGCTAAGGCTGGCTGGCATTCTTTAGCTATGCCAGCGAATTGGTATCCCCGCCTGCAGTGGTTATAGTGTGCCCTCTTGGTCGCACTATGGATCAATGGGTTGTTAGCTCAGTTGGTAGAGCAGGTGACTCTTAATCACCGGGTCGTAGGTTCGATCCCTACACAACCCACGTATTTCTAGCTATTAACAATTTATACAAACTTGAGGTTATCGCTAGCGCCTAGCCCTAGCACCCACCTGAGTGTGATGGGAACCAGGCTCTAGAGATTTCATTCGTTCTTAAGGATTAGCCGATGCCATGGCATTCGCTGGCGAGTTTATAG
>VFFD01000066.1 GCA_018882745.1 Candidatus Nanopelagicaceae bacterium | reverse complement strand
TCCCTTTGAAGACCGGTCCTGTTGTTCTGGTACGGCTGGATACCGATATCGATCCAGCAAACCCGAGCAAGCTCCGATTAGTAATGACAAGTGGTGAATCACTTTCTGCTCCTAATCGGTTCCAAGGCAATACAGCTACAGTTCGTACATCTGCACCAGCACGGCAATTGATTAATGGGTTGATCCATAATGGATTTCCACATCACACAGTTGTCGCTTGGAAAGACATACGAGCAGAAGTCCGCAGGATGGCGGAATTGCTAGCCATTCCGCTAACCGAGTGGTAATCAAGGCGATTCACCACGAACCCTCGAATAGAGGCCCTCGAATAAGGAGAAATAAATGAAGCACATGAATGCAAGAGCATTCAAAGCGTTGATTGCGATGTCTTTTGCAATCTCCGCGACCGTTGTGCCAATCTCTCAAAGCTTTGCCGCTGGCGAACGTTTGGGAGCGCGATGCACGACTGAAGGAGTGATGACTGGAACAAGTTCAACTTCTTTAGCATGCGTCAAGGGTGCAAATGGCAAACTTACCTGGCAGCGCGTAAAACTCTCTTCAGGTAATGGCCGTCCAGTTGCGGCTCTTACACCACCAAAAGGAAGTATTGAATTTTGGCACTGGCGCAATGAAGACAGAGCTACACTAGAAAGAATCATTGCGAATTACGAAGCTCGTTATCCAGGCACAAAGATAACGATGAATATCATGCCGTCGGGCGATTACACAGCAACAGGTTTTGCGAAGATTCGCGCAAATCCCAAAGCAGCAGTATTTGCTACCTTCCGTGGCGCTCAATTTAATCAATTCGCCAAGGGCGACATGATGACTGATCTCTCAAATGAGAGATTTACTCGTCAGAATGTAATTTCGGGCGGAATGATTCCTGGGCAGTACGAAGGAAAGCAACTAGGAATTCCTTATCACTACCTCTTTAACAATCCGGTTTATAACACCGAGATTTTTGCTAAAGAGAAGTGGAGCCTTCCAACCAATTTCACACAACTTCTAGCTTGGTGTCAGGCTGCGAAGAAGGCGGGTTACACACCACTTGCGTGGTCAGGTGGATTCCGTCCAAATGCGGGCCAGATGCTCAACTCAATGCTGATGAACTCAGCTCCGGATTATGCAACTCTTGAGGCAAGAATTGTTGCCCTTGATACTGGAAAAGCTGAAATCACAGCACCATGGTTTAAGGAGATGGCAAACAAGTACAAGAGAATGGCTGATGCTAATTGCTTCCCAGACAATGCTACGGGAGTGACTGATGCAGCTGCAGTAGCTTTGTTCGCAACTGGCAAAGCAGCAGTGATTCCTACAGGTACCTTCACTATGGGCGCAGTAAAGGCAGTCAATCCTGCAATGACAGGAAAGATGAATCTGTTCTCGCTCATTACCACTGATGAGAAGCCACAGTATGTTGGTATTCACAACAACACCTTCATTCTCAGCGTAAATAAGAATTCAACAGCGACTGATCAAAAGATTGCTCGTTCGTTCATCTCTTATTTGTTGACTGGCCCTGTGGCACAAGTCTTCTCGGTTGGAACTAGCCAGCACACAACAGTGCTTGATGTTGACTATTCAGGAAACGTTGATTTGTTGAATACTTCATCATGGCAAGCGAAGAAAACACTTCTTGCTCCACGTTTCCTCTGGCTAAACCAAGGAGTACGTGATCTACAAGAGGATGCACTCATCGCAATCGTTGGCGGAAAGCCAGTCGATGCAACCCTTGAGGACTTCGCTAAACAGGTTAAGCAGAAACTAGCGGGCTGATTATTTCAACCGCACACGTCGACACCAGCTCTCCCTCACAAGGGAGGGCTGGTTCGCGACGAAAGAAACATGGTCTTTTGAGTCGTGTCGATCGGGCAACTCTGTTTGCTATGTCTGTACCCGCATTCTTGCTTTATGCATTCTTATACCTTTACCCGGCGCTCAATAATTTAAGGTTTTCCACCACCCGTTGGGATGGCATCGTAGAACCTGAGTTTGTGGGACTTCGGAACTTTTCAAACTTGATGACGAACGATGATCTATTTTTCAAAGTCATGGGCAACAACATCCGTTTCACACTTCTTGTTGTGATTTTTCAGACCGGCTTTTCGTTGCTTTTCGCGATTCTTCTACTGAAGAACTCACGAGGAAATGTGTTCCTCAGAACTTTGTATTTCTTCCCAACTATTTTGTCATCGGTATCTGTAGCGATGATTTGGCTGTTCTTGTACGACCCAAATTGGGGCGCAATAAACATTTTCTTCAACAAGATAGGTCTTGAAGCTTTTGCTCTGAACTGGCTGGGAAGTGAAACGTCCGCTCTATACGCAATTGTATTCTCACAAGTTTGGTTTCATACCGGTCAAATGATGGTTATCTACATCGCTGGACTCCAGCAAATACCTGCGGAACTTTATGAAGCTGCAGAAGTAGACGGGGCCAATCGATGGCAACAATTCAGAAGTGTTACATGGCCAATGGCACTTCCGACTACAGCTGTCGTGATTGCCTATACGACAATTCAATCATTCCGCGCATTCGACCTGATTTACACCATGACACTGGGTGGGCCAAACAACTCAACCAATATCTTCTCTACCTTGATTTATCTAACGGCCTTTAACGAATTTAGGTTTGGATATGCGGCAGCACAGACGATTTTTATGGTCTTAATGATTCTTTTCCTCACTTGGTTGCAGCGTCGAATCTTGAGAACGAAGTACTAGGACAATAATTATGATTTTCAAGACTGTGCGAGCGCTGCTTCTGGCAATTTTTGCGCTATTAATTATTATCCCCAGCCTGATAGTGATTTTCGGTTCTTTTAAGTCGGATCTGGAAATCTACGAAAGCCCAATGTCTCTACCTGATGCATTTAAACTTGATAACTACCGGACTTTGTTTGAGACAAGTCAAGTATTTACCAATTTCCGAAATAGCGTCTTCGTTACTTCGATGTCAGTCTTTATTACTCTACTACTAGCAAGCATGACCGCATTTGCACTTTCGAGAATGGTGAATCTATCAGCAAAAGTCATGTTTGCTTTATTCTCACTGGGGCTTGCGATTCCCGCTCAGGTAAACATGATCCCACTCTTCATACTCTTCAATGATTTGAAATTAACAAATTCGTTTTTCGGATTAATTCTCGTAAACATCGTAACGACTCTTCCGATTTCAATCTTCATTCTCACCTCTTTCTTTAGAGAACTTCCAAGAGAAATGTATGAAGTATCGGCAATAGATGGTGCAAGCATTTTTAGGATTTACAGATCAATTGCATTGCCCCTCTCAAAACCAGCTATGGGTGCAACGGCTATATTCCTATTTGTTATCAATTGGAATGATTTGCTTTATCCGTTGCTCTTGATAACTCAGGCAGACAAAAAGACTCTGCCGTTGGCCATGCTCGATTTTCGCGGAGAATATGCCACGAGCTTCAGCATGATTTTCACCTCAGTCATGATCGCTTCTGTTCCAATGGTAATTATGTACTTGACTATGCAGAGATCGTTTGTCGCTGGATTAACTGCAGGAGCAGTTAAAGGCTAATGAGTACACCAATCATCAACAATCCTCCCCGTCTCCAAAATCAAGTTCGACTGTTGCTCGATCACATTGAAAGACTTGGTCTAAAGGGAGGGGATCGCCTTGAATCTGAGCGCGAACTAGCGAAAATCCTCGGCATCAGCCGCCCCTCACTGCGCGAGGCTATTCAAATATTGCAGGTACAGGGCCGGCTCGTTGTACGTCATGGAATCGGAATCTTTCTACTTGATGAACAAGATGGCGAGAGGCTTCGAGATTCACTCAAGGCGGCACAACACCGAATCGAAGAGCTCTTTCAAATGCGTGAAATTTTGGAAGCGCCCGCGGTTGAATGGGCGGCAGAGCGTCGAAGCGACCAGCAATTATTCGAAATTAAAGCAGCAGCACAAGCATTACAAGATGCAACTTGTGAGGACCCTATTGACTTCGACAAAGTCCGTCGTCTTGATATGGAGTTTCATCTCACAATTGTAAAGAGCGCACAAAATCACTTTCTGAATCAAACATTGGGAACGCTACAAGAAATAATGTTTAATTCAATGGATAACACGTTAAAGCTACCAGGACGTATTGATGCATCAGAACATGAGCATGGGGTAATTCTGCAAGCAATTGAAAGGCGAGACCCAATCACAGCGCGATTGATGATTATTCAACACATTCATAATGCTCGAGATGCTTGGTTCAGTTACTTAAGAGATTTGAGTCAGAAGTGAGCAGAGTATTGACGATTGGCATGGCGACAGTTGACACAATAGTCTGCGTTGAAAAGTACCCACAAGGAAACGAACGAGTAGTTGCCTTGAAAACAGTCCGCGCTGTGGGAGGACCCGCCACAACAGCAGCAGTCACGATGGCGCGACTCGGAATTGATGTAACGCTTTCGTGCGTGATCGGAGACGATGAAGCCGGACAATTCATTTTAGATACCTTGAAGCGCGAAGGCGTGGATACAAGAAATGTGAATGTTAAACCAGAAATTCAGACCGCAATAGGAACCATAGTGGTATCAAAGAGTGAACAGACTCGTGCCATCATGGTGCAACCGCATAGTGAATTACCGATGAAACCAGCTAATATCAATGATTATGACTGGATCCATGTGGATCAGTTCGGAATGCAGGCGCTGAAGAATTGGGGTGTTAGTCGCGGGGATAGCGCAAAACTCTCCATTGATATTGGTTATGCGACACCTGGTTTGAATTCTGCTGACTACGATCTTTACGCCCCATCGGAGAACATCACCACCGATGTTTCAACAGCTAAACAAGATAAGAACATCGTTGTTATCTCCAAGGGCGGAGAAGGAAGTGTTTACTCGGATGGAGTTAACTCGGGAGTGGTTCCTGCAATCTCTACAGAGA
>VFFD01000065.1 GCA_018882745.1 Candidatus Nanopelagicaceae bacterium | reverse complement strand
CCTTACCGTTGCGGCATTCGTGTCCATCAGCAAGGTGTATTCACCACAATACATTCTCTGGTTAACACCGCTTGCAGTTCTTGCGATGACTAAAGATCAAGAGCGGAGATCATTCTGGATCTGGCAAGGCACCGAAGCGCTCTATCACTTTGGAATCTGGCAATATCTTGCGAGCTACACCGGTGCGAAATTTGGGATCTCAGAAACTTTCTATGCGATCATCATTCTGATTCGCATCGCAGGCCTTGCCTACTTCTCATCAATCTTGATCCAAACCGCCCTGGCCGCACGCTCCACATCTACGCGTAATGCACAGGGAAACCTGCTCGAATTTCTCCCTGACAGTACCCACGGCTAGGCTTACCCTCCTTCACAAGAAGCCCCATCTATGGGGATTTTCGAGTGAAATCGCAGCAACCCTCCTGCTACGGAAAGACCGTAGCCGTATTAGTCCAGAGGAGGTGGGGTTAACGCATGCGTCGCTATGAACTAATGGTGATCCTAGATCCCGATCTAGAAGAACGCACAGTCGCACCAAGCCTTGAGACATATCTCAAGATCATCAAAGAATCCGGTGGTCGAGTCGACAAACTCGATATCTGGGGCAAACGTCGAATGGCTTTCGAAATCTCTAAGAAGAGCGAAGGAATTTACGCCGTTGTTGATATGCACTGTGAACCAGCCGCAATCAAAGAGTTGGATCGCCAACTTAATTTGAACGAAGCTGTGCTTCGTACAAAAGTTGTCCGTCCCGAATAAATCCGCACATAAGTAGAGACCACATAAAGTAGATAGAGGATAAAAAATGGCAGCCGGAGATACACAAATCACTCTCGTTGGTAATTTAACTAACGACCCAGAACTTCGCTTCACACCCTCGGGTGCAGCAGTCGCAAAGTTCACCGTTGCATCAACACCGCGTTACATGGACCGCCAGACAAATGAATGGAAAGACGGAGACACTCTCTTTCTTAACTGTCAGATCTGGCGCCAAGCCGCAGAAAACGTCGCTGAATCTTTAACTCGCGGAATGCGCGTTATTGTTTCTGGTCGTTTGAAGCAGCGTTCATACGAAACCAAAGAGGGCGAAAAGCGCACCGTCTTTGAAGTTGAAGTCGATGAAGTCGGTCCTTCACTTCGTAACGCAACCGCCAAAGTCACCAAGACAACACGTCAAGGTGGAAACTCTGGTGGCTTCTCCGCACCAACAGAAAGCTCTGATGACCCATGGTCATCACCTGCAAACGTCAGCGGCGGCGGATGGACATCCACCACTGCAGACGACCAACCACCCTTTTAAAACCCCTTAAAAACAGACCATTCCGCCTTAAAAAAGCGGGCCCAGAACAAGGAGCACCACAATGGGAGCACGTTCCAACCGGACGCTGAAGCAGAAACCAAAAGTTTCTCCAGCTCTAAATAAGAAATTCAAGAAGAAGCCATGCAGCTTCTGCCGCGACAAGGTCACCTACATTGATTACAAAGATGTAGCGACCCTCCGCAAGTACATCTCTGATCGCGGCAAGATCCGCGCTCGTCGTGTTACTGGCGCATGCACACAACACCAACGCCAAATTGCTGATGCCGTGAAGAACAGCCGCGAAGTCGCGCTTCTTCCTTACACATCAACAGCGCGATAAGGAGTAATGAAATGAAATTAATTCTTACTCGCGAAGTTGCTGGCCTCGGCCATGCTGGTGATGTTGTTACCGTCAAAGATGGTTACGCACGCAATTACCTTCTGCCACGCGGTTCTGCAATTGCATGGACCCAAGGCGGAGAGAAACAAATTGATGGAATCCGTCGCGCTCGTCAAAACCGTGAGATCCGCGATAAGGATCATGCAAATGAGATCAAGACAAAGCTCGAATCCGCAACTCTTGAAATCAAAGCAAAGGTTGGATCCACCGGCCGTCTCTTCGGTTCAGTAACTGAAAAAGACATCGCACTTGTTATCAAGAGCGAAACTGGTTTGGATATCGATCGCCACAAAATCAAATTGGTGAAGCATGTGAAGAACCTTGGCAAGCACTCTGCAAAGGTTTCTTTGATGACTGGTGTTGCAGCAAATATCACCATCAACGTCACTGCTTAATCTGATTTAAGTTAACTAAAGCGGCTCGCGCCTCAAACGCGGGCCGTTTTTATTTCCATGAACAACCTTTGCAAAATCTCATTTATTGAGAATTGCTAATAATTCTTTACCCACAACCTCACAACGCCCTCACCTGCGTATTTACTGAGATTCACAGAGTTACCCACACTTCATCCACAATCTCCACACAGGAAAAGGGCCACTTACCCACAGATTCTGCCTTTCTACCCACACCCCCACGCACAGCGTTAATAGCCCAATTAGTTCATGTCAGTGCTGGCCCACAAGATACGCACATGAGTCTGGCGGAGGTCCCGAATTACGACGATCGTCGTACACCCGAATTTGATCGCACACCTCCCCAAGATCTTGTTGCAGAACAATCTGTTCTCGGCGGAATGTTGCTCTCAAAAGATGCAATCGGTGAAGTTGTAGAAATTTTGCGTCATCGCGATTTCTATCGCCCCGCACATGAATTAATTTTCGATGTCATCGTTGATTTGTATGGACGCGGCGAACCTGCTGATCCCGTTACCGTTTCCGCAGAACTCACAAAACGCGGCGAGATTGCTCGCGCTGGTGGCGCTCCTTATCTTCACACTTTAATTTCAGCTGTTCCTACTGCTGCTAACGCCGGTTACTACGCAAAGATTGTTCGCGAACGCGCAATTGCGCGGCGACTTGTTGAAGCTGGCACAAAGATTGTCCAACTCGGTTATGCCGCTGAAGGCGATGTTGATGGCATCGTCGATATGGCAGAACAAGAGGTCTATCAAGTCACCGAACGTCGCGCTGGTGAAGATTTTGTCCAACTCAACTCATTAATTCCCGCAGCTCTCGATCAAATCGAAAAGATGCAATCCGGTGATCTCGCTGAAGGAGTTAAAACTGGTTTTAAAGATCTTGATGTCCTCACCAACGGTTTCCATCCCGGAAACATGATTGTTATTGCAGCTCGTCCTGCAGTCGGTAAATCAACTCTTGGTCTTGATATCGCGCGTCATGCATCAATTCATAATGGTGATTGCTCTGTCATCTTCTCTCTTGAAATGAGCCGCTCTGAAATCACAATGCGTATGCTTTCTGCTGAAGCTCGTGTTGCTTTGAATAACATCCGCTCCGGAACTCTAAGCGATGAAGAATGGGCCCGTTTAGCTCGAAGAATGGGTGAAATCAGCGAAGCTCCGCTATTTATCGATGATTCTCCAAACCTTTCCATGATGGAGATCCGTGCTAAAGCCCGCCGCTTAAAGCAGCGCCACGACTTAAAACTCGTTGTTATCGATTATCTCCAGCTCATGACCTCAGGCAAGCGCGTAGAAAATCGCCAACAAGAAGTCTCCGAGTTCTCTCGCCAACTTAAATTACTTGCCAAAGAACTCAATGTCCCTGTTGTTGCTATCTCCCAGCTCAATCGTTCACCTGAACAGCGCTCTGATAAGAAACCAATGCTCTCTGACCTTCGTGAATCTGGTTCTATCGAGCAGGATGCTGACGTCGTTATCTTGTTGCACCGCGATGATTTGTATGACTCCCAGAACCGATCTGGTGAGGCTGACTTGATTGTTGCTAAGCATCGTAACGGTCCTACGCGCACTATCACTGTCGCTTCACTTCTCCACTTCGCAAAGTTTGGCGATATCGCACCGAAGTACTCTGCGCCTGAGAAGTTTGTTAAAGATAATTAAGGATTACAGACCCCACACTCTGCTGGTTCCACAAATTTCTTTTCGTTCAACATTTCTACTTGATACTCACATCCCGCACAGCCCATAACTCTTCCTCGCACCGCACGCTCTTCGATATTTCTACACTCTCGACACTCCAGGCCGTATAGATAACCAACTTCGCCCCAACCAGGCGTTTCACATTTCACACATAATCGCAAAAGCCTGCTCACTAACTTCTCCGAGACAGCTGCGATATTGCGCTGACGTGAAGGGCTGTGATGCGAGCGCAAATCATTTTCAATAACAACACTAGGGCTATCTCTAAATAGCGCCTTCAAAGCGCTCTCTAATCTTTCAAAACTATTGATTCCCTTATATATCTCGCCACGTCCATTCTCCGCTCTTGCTATGAGTGAATGGTGAGGAAAATCAGCGCTCTTTAAGAACTCATCGAGTGAGTCTTTAGAACTCACGATTGTGCGGGCTGAAAAAATGTCAAGGCTGCGATGAAACTCCACAATCTCGATATCTCTTGCGGTATCAACCCATGCCATACATTCGATGTCGGAGTTAACAAATGGCACCACAACATCCGGCCCAATAGAGCCTTCTGATGCAATTCCATATAAAAGTCCCGAAGCTTGTATTCCCAACCGCGCTTTCTTTAAGACCACTTCTTTTGGAGTTCCAACGCGGTGGATTTCGCCGGTAAAAGTTCCGAGCTGATCTGTATCAACTTCAGGCACCACCACGCTAATTTCTAAAGTAGCGAAAGCAGGTGCAACAACACTCTCCTTAAAATGCTTTGTTGCAAAAGCTGCGGTTACACCGCGGTAAGGATGCGCACCAATCATTTCTAGCATCTTATACTCCCCACATGGATCAATCACTCTCGCTGGCCGTTTCAAACCTAACCTCAGTCTCGGTTCTGGTCTTTATTCTCGGCTTCCTCGCAGCCCGTTTTAAGAGCGATATCCGCATCCCTGATCCCGTTTACCAGATCATTTCTGTTTATCTTCTCTTTGGAATTGGTCTTAAAGGTGGAGTCTCACTCACACATTCCAGTGCAAGCGGACTTATCAAGCCGATTACTGCGACACTCATTCTTGGTTGCATCATCCCCGCGTTAGCATTCTTTGTACTTCGCTACGTTAAATCTCTCAACGAGATCGATCGCGGTGCAATCGCAGCACATTACGGCTCCACCTCCCTAGTTACATTTACTGCAGCCCTTGTCTT
>VFFD01000022.1 GCA_018882745.1 Candidatus Nanopelagicaceae bacterium | reverse complement strand
CCTCTAGATTTTCGAATCCACGATAGAAGAATGAGATATATCCAGAGCGCTGTGCTGATGGGATGCAAAAGGGCGCTACTTACAACCGATCTCGTCTTTACTCCTACCAGCGCTCGCGAGAGTGCGATAGCAAAGTAGCCCCACCATCCCGAGATGTTCCCAGCAAGCCCGGTGACAATTGGATAGATCGAAAGCAGAAAGAGAATTCCTATAGCCAGGAGCGCACCCAAAGGATTACCAAAGGCTCGCCACTGTGATTTGGTGTAACCCTCGATAAGTTCGCGAGAATTTGAATACATCCGACATTCAGCAAGAGCTGAAGCTTCAGAAACGCCACCGCGAAACCCTTTTCGTACTAACGTGCGAGCTAGTTCTAAATCGTCTAGAACTTCGAACTTGATTGCTTCGTGACCACCCGACTCAAAGTAAGAACGTCGATTGATGGCTAAGAATTGGCCATTTGCGACGACCATCGAAGGTTTTTGCAGTAACTCGGCAAGCCTGAGAGGAAGAGATGCAAACCACGACCATTGTAAGAGTGGCTGAGTCAGCCGTTCCAGAAAAGTAATTGCAATTTGTCGGGGATAAGGTGATATGAAATCCCAGCGCCATCTCTTCATAGATTGAATGGCTGCAGCAATTGCAGTGGGCGCTAACCGCACATCAGCATCGACAAACACTATGTATTCACCATTTGCTTGCGAGGCTAGTTGATGGCATGCAAAATTCTTTCCTAACCAACCAGTTGGCAGAGCTTCACCATTAAGAATTGTGAGATTTGGTGCGGATATATCTTGCAACAACGTGAGAGTTTGATCGCTCGAGGAATCATCAAGTGCGAGAATTTCAAAGTTCGCAATTCCTTCTTGAGTAGTGAGGCTATGAATGACGCCCTCAACATTCTCTGCTTCATTACGAAGCGGAACGAGAATCGAGACCTTTTCGCTGACAGGTTCACTAGAAGTGATGCGAATTACGCGAACGGTAAAGTAGTTGAGAAGTGTGAAAAAACTCGTAAGAGCGATGAGAATCCACGAGATATCGAGCAATACATCCATCTCTAATCTCGTCGACCGTACTTAACAGAGAGAAAATAACTCACCACAACAACGCCGAGCGCTAATCCACCCAAGAAAGCGACGCCAGGTCGATCAAAGTAGAAGAGGTTGGCGATGATCCCGCCAATCCAGGTCCACGCTAAGAAGAATTCGGGGACGGCACGACTTGATCCAAGTGAGCGCCGCTCGCTAGGAAGCAGTAGATGAAGTAGCGCCATCAAACCCATGCCGGTCAATAACCAGCCGAAAGTATTTGATAGCGGAATCTCTGGCTGGAAGGGAACTGTTCTTCCCGTAATCTCCCATGTCCACCGACCGGCAGAAACCATTTGTGGGTCGAGAAATAGATCCCATGCCATTAATCCATAACCGCCAACGAGAAAGACCCAATGAGGTGCAAGACGACGTGCCGCAATAAAAATCGGGTGAGCCATCATTATCCAAGCAAAGGGAACTACGAGTGGAACGCCATAAATCTGATACCCAAGAGTGGGGGAATATTCATAAGTTCCAAATGGCCATGCAGTGCGCATTCCAATCTGTTCAACAATTAGTGCATAGAAGAAAGTTATGAATAGGAAGCGGAGCGCATAGGTCCAGCCGTAAGCAAAAAGTGCGTGGAGCAACATCGCGCCAGCTGCCCAATAAACCGTCGCGATAGTGACAAGTCTGAGAGTTTCCCCGTCGACGAGTGGATAGGAAATTTGTAGACCAAGTGCAACCGTCAAGACTGCAATCAGTAGAAAGTTCTTACTTGGAGAGATAGTGCGTCGCGAATCTCGCCGCGGGCGATAATTGCGAATCGACATAAGGCAATTGTGCCTTATATATCTCCGTTGCTTCGAGTGACAGCAAAGCGGGCAAAGAGCTCTTCGGCATACCAATCTTCGCGGTGTGTAGCGGCAATGGCTGCTTTGTGAGCCTCACCCCTATAGGCGAAATTGCGGACTGCATCACCGGATTCCCATAACGAAAAGGTTCCTTGTAGTCCGATCGGAGCCTCACCAATTCCAATTGCTGAAACTAACCCTGGTGAACTTCGTAAACTCTGGGTGACCGGCGGAACAGAGCGCCAGAAAATCAGATTCTTACGCCATTTAATTCGAGCTCGAGTGATCGCGGCAACTCGTCCATTCCAGTTCTTCTCAACGCCATTGATGGAATGAAACGGTTCTGTCTTCGACCACTTTCCATGCACGGAAATAGGGGATAAGTCAGCCGAAAATTCAGCAATACTTTTTGATCGCCAACGACGGATAAGTGGGGATGTCTCGAGAGTTTCTAATTGATCATGCTCGATCACTATAAGCAGCCCCCAACGAAGTGGATCTGCATCGCGTGGAGTAAATGTCTCGCCTTTGCCTGCACCGAGCAATTTCCAAAAAGAGATTCCATTCATACGCCAGAGCGAAATACGATCAAGCCCCATGTGAAGTAACGCCCAAGGAATATAGCGGCGAGAAATCTTCCAGAAATAAATTCGAATCATGTAGCAAACGCCGTTGTTTTTTTGATCTCATCAACGACATCGAGCGGAGAGTCCCACATCGGTGCATGGCCTGTCTCCGAAAAGAAAATCCATTTTGCATGTGCGGGCGCAACGGATCTTTCCTGACATGTGGTTGCAGGCAGTGTGCGATCTGTATCGCCAAAAATTATCGTCACGGGTATTGAAGGAGGTATGTAACTATCAAAACGCTTCATCAACATTCCATCCCACGCGGGGTAATAACCTTCCGCGTTAGCCATCGCAAGTGCAGCATCGAGACAGATTTCATAGGTAAATTCTTTCCAACGCGGACTAACTTCTGCAAAACCTAATTGACGTGCTTTCTCAAAATGAAGTGCAGAAGGTGCAAACTTGCTTGTGTATCGCGCCAAAAAACGAGCTATTGCCGTGCCTGGATAACGCGCGTTATATGGATTCAGCCATAGCCCTGCGGGTGCAATTCCAGTAAGGGAACGCACTCGATTAGGTGCTGCACTTGCTGTTTCAAGCGCCACCCAGCCACCCAACGAGTTTCCCGCTAGATGAAATCTCTCAATTCCTTCAACGCTGAGTTGTTCGAGAACAGCAAGACCCAAGGAATGTGGATCCATCGGTTGACCTTTGAGGTATGAAGTCTTGCCATGTCCAGGCAGATCAAGGGTAATTACTGTGTAGTGTTGATTGAGCAGAGGGCGAATCGGTTTCCATGCCGTACTCGCAGAACCCATGCCATGAATCAAAACCAGCGGTTCACCAGCTCCAGAAATTTCAGTATGTAGTTTGTAGGTCATCAATCACCAACTCGCGCCGGAGTTGCACCTGTTGCTTTAAGTAACTCAGCAAACGATGTAGGAAAAACAGCATGCGGATGACCGGCAGCTGCCCAGACTATGTCGTAATCGTTGAGGGCTTCATCTAACAATATGGTGGCGGGCGAATTAATCCAGCCCACAGGAGCTACGCCGCCAACAGAGTAACCCGAGACTTCTTTTACATAATCAGCATCAGCGCGACCAAGTTTTTCAACATTAAGTAAATGAGCAACAATGTGAGTATCAACGCGATGTCGACCCGATGTGATCACCAGAAGTGGTCGATCTTCAGGAAGTTTAAATACGATCGACGAAGCAATCTGACCAACTTCAATTCCCAGAGCTGCTGCAGCTTCTGCTGCGGTACGTGCGCTATCGGATAAGACTTTGATCTGACCGGGCATCTGGTGATGAGAGAGGGCAGCCTGCGCGCGTTGAACAGCAGCTTTTTCGAGAACGCCTTCCATGTTGGCGATTCTAGAGAGTTTCGATCAATTCCTTTACGAGCGACTTAATCTGATCACGAATTGGCCGAACTGCATCTACGCCTTGGCCTGCTGGATCATCGAGCTTCCAATCCAAGTAACGCTTGCCAGGAAAGAATGGACAGGCATCACCACACCCCATCGTGATCACGACATCAGAACTTTCAACCGCAGAGGTTGTGAGAACTTTCGGTGCTTCTGCGCTGATATCTATTCCTTCTTCTAGCATGGCGGCAACTACAGCGGGGTTAATGGAGTTGGCGGGCGCAGAACCAGCGCTTCGAACTTCCACCCAATCTCCCGCAAAGTGCGTGAGATAGGCAGCAGCCATCTGGGAACGTCCTGCGTTATGAACGCAAACAAAGAGAACTGATGCCTTTTTGTTCATTTCATTACCTTTGATTTGAGAGCCAGAACGGTGAGCAGAGCACCGACAATCTGGGCGGAGATAAATCCGAGAACTGATTCGCCACTAATTCCCGTAGGTGCGTCAGTGAAGATGCGTGAAATCGTTACCGCCGGATTTGCAAATGAAGTGGAAGCAGTAAAGAAGTAGGCTGCGAAAATCCAGAGTGGGATCATCTTCCAAACACTCTTCTCAGTTGCAGTAAGCGCTAGATAAACCAGGCCAGCGGTCGCAACGACTTCGCCAATGAATTGGCCGCTTCCCGATCTAACGATGGAGCTAGAACCAATAAGCGTTTCACCGAACATCGCATTTGCAATCAGAACACCGATGATCGCGCCGATGATTTGGGTGACGATGTAGGCAACAGCATCCATGACTTTTATTCTGCTTGTAAGCAGAGATGAAATAGTCACAGCGGGGTTGTAGTGAGCTCCGCTAATTGCAGCTCCTGACTTAATGATGATTGCTAGAGCGGCTGCTGTAACAGCGGCGACAATTAGTAGTGATAAAGCTTTATCTGTAGTGAGGCTTGATGCCATATAGGAGGAACCGACGACAGCAATCAAGAGAACTGCAGTGCCGATAAGTTCATTGATGAGTTTCTTTATGTTCATGTGATTACCCAGGTATCTACTAGTGTGAATAGAGCGATAGCAAAGACAAAAATCGCAAATGCGCGCTTGAGAGTGATCGGCGAGAGCTTCGAGCTATGGTGCGATGCATAGCGCGAAACGATGAGCGCCATCAACGCCATCAGAGCAGGAATGAGCCAATTAACTTCATCCCAATGGCGGAAGTGCGCGAAGAAACCAGTCAACGTATTTATCGTGATGATGAAAAGTGATGTTCCTGCGGCTCGAGCGGGCGCAACGTTATAAAAGAGAATAAGAATAGGAATAGCAAGGAATCCGCCACCAATTCCAAAGAGCCCAGTGAGGGCCCCAATCACGAGAGAAATAGCAACCAGCGCTACTGGCGAAACCTTGCGCTCTGCTGATCCTACGGGCGTTGGGATCAGCATCGAAATTCCTGCAGTGATGAGAACAAGCGCGAAGCCAGTGAGAATGACATTCTCAGGAATCTGCGGCAGATAGTAAGCGCCGGTTAAGTTGGTGGTTAATCCAATAGCCCAGATGGCAAGGGCTTCTTTCACAAGAATCTCGTTGCGCCGTAATTTTGGAAGTGCGCCAGCTGCTGCGCCCACAAAGACAACTATTAGCGAAGCAGTGGTTGCAGCCACAGGATTTAGACCAAATATGTAGATAAAGGTAGGAACCGCCAACATGGATCCACCAGCGCCGACATAACCAAGCACCGAACCAATTCCAACTCCACAAACAATCGCTAGCAGAATCTCCACATACTCACGCTATCGCTCGAAAAGCGAAAACCCCCGCAGATTTAAGGCAACTGCGGGAGTTTCACCCAGAATTAACTAGCGGTTCAATTAAAGGTTAAAGAACCCATCTGTGATGGAAGGACCAAAATCAACGCCTGATCCGACAAGGACGAAGATAATGAGCGCCGCACCTGCCAGTGAAAGATTCTTGAAGAAGTTGATCATTTCACCTTGCTTTGCCTGTGCATCTTGGATGGTCCAGAAGTTATGCATCATGAAAGCGGAGATGACGAGGAAGACTGCAAGGAGTAGTCCACCTAGATCTGCATAAACCCCGAGGGCGATATAGAGGCCACCTATGACCAGCATCAGGCCAGTAACAATCACGGAGAGTTTTGCTGCGGGGACTTTCTTGAATTGTGCATAGCCCGTCATTGCCTCGAGCTTGGTGAGGTGGGCGATACCTGAGTTGATGAAGAGCAGCGCGAATAACACGCGACCAATCACAAGGAGGATATCCATAGTTTCCTTTCATAGAGGGTCAAGATTTAGTTGAAGGGTAAACCAATTTTATTGAAATTTCAACTAAATCGGCGTGTCGGAGCAAGAAAAAACCGCGCCCTGCCAAGGCGGAGCGCGGTTTCTTTAGTTGATAACTGCTGCTATGGATTCACTTTCGTAATACGTCCATCAAGGGCAGGAATCTGAATCACCTTGCCACCAGCAGAAGCTTCTTGAACCGCCTCGATGAAGACATCGACAAGTAGCCCACGTAGCTTCGCCTTTGATGGAGTAAAGACGCCAACGTAACCATCGCCACCGTAAATCATGAAGTCTGGAACTGCGATGGTGTACTCCTTAGCATCCTTCGCAATTGCAGTGCCATCAAGCTTGGTAACGCTTTGTACGCGAGATCCGACAGCTTTACTAGTATCAAAAGTGAATTTGAAACCAGAAATCTGTGGGAAGCGACCATCGCCGGGCCAATTGCTGACACCGTTTTCAAGCGCTTTCCAGAGATTCTCACCTGTGACGACGGAGACGCCAACAGTATTTCCGAATGGATACACAGCAAGAGCATCACCCAGAGTTACATCATATGGTGGAACTTTGTCGGTACCTGGTCGGTTGTAAGTCTTATCTGCAGGAACATAAGTAGCTGCAGGGAACTTATCGCGGATTCCGCCACCATTGATGTAGGCAAAATCTGTTCCGTACTTCTTGCGCATTGCATCAGTCGTGAAGTTACCTAGAGCAGCCTCACCAGCGCGCTGAACTTGTGGTGTTCCGCCTTGCGGGAAGATGCCATTGACTTGGCCAATCTTCACGTCAAGTTTGGCGTTAAGTTGATCTTTATATTTTTTGACCAACGCTGCGCCATCAGCGTTTGGAGTGAGGGTTGCAATGTTGGCACGAGTAACAACATCAACCATGGCGCCACGAACTCTGCGTGAACCATCTAGACAGACGTTAACTCTGTTGTACTCCTGACCTGCATTGCGAGTCATGGCAATGAGTGGACCATTGATGAAGTTATTTCCAGCAAGAGCCGAGGAGTATGTCTGATGGCTATGCCCACCAAACACGACTGCAGCGCCTTTAATCTGCTTTGCTAAATCAATGAGTCGACCTTTAGCTTCACCGTCACGATTTTCTTGCCAGCCTTGGTGAAGAATGGCGACAACGAAATCTGCACCTTCAGCTTTTGCTGCCTTAATCGCAGAATTGATTCCAGTTGCATCTGGAGAAATGACAAGGTCTTTTCCGCCAAATGTGAGGTTGCCCGGGAAAATCTGCTCTTTAGTATCTTCAGTATTTCCAGCAACGAAGCCGACCTTGACTCCACCACGATCGATAACGTGATAAGTCTTGGCAGCTTTTGCTCCACTCTTAAGTGGCTCGAGAGTGCTGTAATTTGAAGCGACCCATTGGAAATCTGATGCTCCAATAACTTTCTGAACGTGAGCGATATTTCTATCATGTTCATGGTTTCCAAAACCTGATACGTCAAATTTCATGAGGTTCATGGATTCAATTGTTGGCAACTCTTCGAATTGACTTGAGATTGGTGGAGCTGCACCAATGTTATCGCCCGCAGAAATTGTGAAGGTTGCAGGATTCTTTGCACGCTCGGCAGCAAAAGCTGTTGTGAGCAGAGCAGTTCCAGCATTTGCAGATGTTCCCTCAATTGCGCCGTGCAGATCGCTGAGTTGAAGAAGTTGAACTGCCTGCCATGAAGTTGATGTAACGCCGGCTAACTCTGTGGCAGTGAATGTCTTGCTCCATGTTCCTGCCGCTGAGAATCCGTAAGCGTTTACTGCTCTGATTGAGACTGTCGCAGTCGTTTGACCTGTGATGATTGGAAGTGTCACAACTCCAGAAGTATTTGCAGGTAGCGTGATTGCGCACGAACCAGGACCGGTAGAAAGTACATAGGCGTTGACTGCAGGAGATGCAGTTACTTTGTCGAAGACGACTCTTACGCCATTGGGCGCTAAGTATGCCTTCTTGATGACGGGAGCTGCAGGTACTGCGAAGGTGTTTGCAGTGACCTGCGGGGAAGTGAGCACCACGAGTGCAGATGTTGTGAGTGCGAGGGCGCTGACAACAGCGGAGATTCGAACGCGGAGGGAGCGACCCTGGGCGTTCGGGGTGGATGTATGAGTGATCACGTGCGGATACTCACACACGAAGGGTTACAAGACTGTGACGGGCGCGTGTGGCGTGGGTGTTGTTTTGATAACGAAACAGACCGAGCCGCTTGTGCCTGTCAGAAGCTCTCGCTAGAGTTCGAACAAATGTTCGAAAAATCAAATAACCCAGATCGTCCTGAAAACTGGATTGGAAATCAGAGGCCCGAAATCTTCCTGACCGGGGGAGAGCCCATCGAGTTCACCTATAACGGCCAGCGCTTTCGGATTCACACCGTCCTTTCTTCATGGCGCGAATCTGGCGGATGGTGGAATCGCGCCAGCGATGGGCTCTTCCGTCCCGACGATGGATCACGCGCTCTCTGGCGCGTTGAAGCAGCTCCTATTGGCGTGATGAAAACTTTTGAGATCGAACGCATCGAAGAGTTCGGTCACTGGCGGATTCGTCCTACCTCTCGACCAGCATAAATTTCTTAACGCTCATGAGCTTTACTCACCTACATCTGGCTAGTGGTTTCTCATTTAAATATGGAACCACCCTTCCTCATTTCCTTGTCGAGCAAGCTCGCGAATCAGGAATGAACGCTCTTGCTCTCACCGATCGTGATGGCTTATCTGGTGCAATTCGTTTCACTCAGAGTTGTTTAGAGAATGAAATTACTCCGATTCTTGGAGTCGATATTAGCTATGACAATCAATCACGAATTACTCTGCTTGCTACGCCTGGTTGTGGCTGGTCTTCATTGGTTCGAGTTGTTACTGAGTTAAAAAAATATGGACGGGCTTGTGATCTTACTTTTCTGCAGAATAACTCTCACCTCACAAAAAATCTCCTGGCACTACATGGCCCTGATTCCGAAATAGCGCGAGCCCTTACTTCTCGGCGCTATGACAAAGCGTTATTTATTTTTAACTCCACCCGAGAGTTATTTTTAGATCAAGCTATCGAGTGCGTCTCTCATCTGGTCTATGGAGATGGTCCACGATCTACCACCCATGCCGCTCGGATGTTGGGTTTTGCTCGCGACCATGATCTACCGGCTCTCCTCACAAATGCAGCCCGCATGCGTTTTCGTGAAGATGCACCAATCGCAGATATTCTCGATGCTACGCGCCATCTTCTCCCACTCCACAAGAGCGTTGTTGAGCGGAAAAATGCGGAAGCATTTCTCAAATCTTCAGATGAGATGGAGGCGCTGGCCGAAAAAATAGCGTTGGCTGCTGGTGAGCGCCATGCCCATCGTTTACTTGCAACTACTCGCGAATGGGCAGACCGGGCTGTTTTATCGCCGACCCACGATATTGGGATTGGATCTATCCATCTCCCAGAACCTCATGTTGTTGGTGCGACATCACATCGCGAACTCACCTCCCAACTTCGTCAACGTGCGATATCAGGAGTGCATTGGCGATACGGAGAATTTCGTAGCGATGTGCAAGAACGTCTTGATAAAGAACTCTCCATTATCGAGAGCCTTGGTTATGAGTCATATTTTTTAACTGTTGCTGATATCACCGATCGGGCTCGCGCCAGCGGTATCCGCGTTGCAGCTCGGGGGAGCGGTGCAGGTTCGCTGGTCTGTCATCTCTTGGGAATCTCCGGGGTAGAGCCGCTCTCACTTGGATTATTGATGGAGCGCTTCTGCTCACCACTTCGCAAAGCGCTCCCTGATATTGATATCGATGTTGAATCAGCTCGCCGTTTAGAAATTTACGACCAAGTCTTCGCTGCTTATCAAGAGCGATGCGCAACAGTTGCGATGTTTGATACTTATCGCGCGCGCCATGCGATTCGCGATGTTGGCGCTGCGCTATCTCTTCCGCCAATGGAGATTGATCTTGTTGCAAAATCTCTGCCACATATTCGCGCTCGTAATATCGCTCAATCTCTTGAGAACCTTCCCGAATTACGTAGCCTCAATCTCACATCACCGACCTGGAAAATGGCGATTGGTCTTGCTCAACGCCTTGATGGACTGCCACGAAATTTAGCGATGCATCCTTGCGCTGTTGTGATCTCTGATGGTGGTTTATATGACCGCGCACCCATCGAAAACAATGCCAGCAACTATCCGATGGTCCAGTGGGATAAGGATGATGTAGAAGCAATTGGGCTTTTAAAGCTCGACATCCTTGGTGTTCGCATGCAATCTGCTCTGGCATATGCCACATCCGAAATCGAACGCACAACGGGAAGTGAGATCAATCTTGATTCAATCGCTCTTGACGACCCCAAGACATTTGAATTAATTCAATCCACCCAGACTTTAGGGCTCTTCCAAATCGAAAGCCCGGGCCAACGTGAATTAGTTGGAAAGTTCGCTCCCGAGACATTTACCGATCTGATTATCGATATCTCACTCTTTAGACCAGGCCCAGTTAAAAGCGACATGATCACGCCATTTCTCAACGCTCGCCAAGGCTGGAAATCACGCGAGATATTTCACCCTGATCTCTACGAGATTCTCGATGATACGGAAGGCGTCGTTGTCTTTCATGAACAGGTCATTGAAATCATCGCTACCTTAGGTGGAGTCTCACTCGCTGAAGCAGATGAAAAACGTCGCGCACTCGGAAGTAAAGAAGGCCAACAAGAAGTCTGTGACTGGTTCTTTCCCGCTGCTACCTCGCGCGGATATTCAATCGAAATCATCACCAAGGTCTGGGATGTGCTGCGAGCTTTTGCATCCTTTGGATTCTGCAAAGCCCACGCTGCAGCTTTCGCCCTTCCTACCTACCAATCAGCATGGCTGAAAACTCATTACCCCGCAGCCTTTCTTGCTGGAGTCCTTACCCACGAACCTGGCATGTATCCAAAGCGGTTACTTCTTGATGAAGCCCGCCGCCTCGATCTTTCAATTGCGCCTCTTGATATCAATCTCTCTGATCGCACATATCGAGTTGAGGGGGATAGCCAAGAAAAAATCCGACTCTCTCTCACAGATATAAACGGCATTAGTGAGAGCGAAGTCGATGCCATCATCGCGCATCGCCCCTATATCGATCTCGCTGATTTCGTACATCGCAGCGGGGTAAGTAGGCCTACCTGTGAAGCTCTTCTGATGGTCGGCGCCTTTGATTCAATCTCTGCACCAGACCTCAATCATCGCGACTTACTTCTTCATCTCAACGATGTATATAAATGGTCACGCTCCTCCACAAAGGCGCTCTCCACTGTAAGTGGCTCCCAACTCACCTTCGGTTTTACCCCGCCGCTATCCAAGACTGGGTTACCTGATTTAAAAGCTCATGAGCGAGTAAAGAATGAGATTGATTTTTTAGGAATGGATATCTCGCATCACATGATTGAGTTTTACTCCGAATTCTTAAATCAGATCGGCGCTGTGCGATCGAGTGATCTACTTTCACAACGCTCGCGATCCTCAGTTCTTGTTGCTGGAGTAAAAGTCGCTCTCCAGACTCCACCAGTTCGTTCTGGGAAGAGAGTTATGTTTTTAACTCTGGATGATGGATATGGCTGTAGCGATGCGACGTTCTTTGAAGATATGCAACGCTCGTGTGCCGAGACCCTCTACAACTCTTGGCTCTTATTGGTGCGCGGCGAGATTCGCAGAACCGGACCACGGGGCGTTTCGATTCGCGCCACAGGGGCATGGGAATTATCAGCTGCATATGAGAAGTGGCGTAATGTCGCGGTCTGTGAGTGAAGAGATGAGCGAACACTCCACAATCTTGCATGTAGATATGGATGCTTTCTTTGCATCGGTATCAGAGCTTGATTACCCTCAATATCGCGGCAAGCCATTGGTTGTTGGAGCAGGCGCGCGCGGTGTTGTCTTATCTGCCAATTACGCCGCACGAAAATTTGGAATCAGAGCTGCAATGCCGGTTGCACGTGCTCAGCGGATGGCGCCAGGAGCTGTCTTTATCCCACCCGATCATGAACGTTATTCCGAGGTCTCCCGCCGAGTTATGGAAATCTTCTTTGAGTTCACTCCTTATGTCGAACCTTTATCACTCGATGAAGCATTTTTAGATGTCACGGGATCGCGTCGACTTTTTGGAACTGGTCGTGAGATTGCCGCATCTATTCGTAAGAGAGTCTTTGAACAAGAGAAAATAACTTGTTCAGTGGGGATAGCCACCACAAAGTTCATCGCCAAACTTGCCTCTGGTCGATGCAAGCCAGATGGGATGCTTGAGATTACACATGATCGCGTGCTGACATTTCTTCATCCGCTTCCCGTAAGTGAAATCTGGGGAGTAGGCCCCAAGACAAATGAAGAACTGCAGCGTCTGGGTTTGCGAACTGTCGCAGATATTGCACAGACTCCTCTTGAAACTTTAAAAAGGGCGCTCGGAGAAAACGCCGGAGTCTCGCTCTATGAATTGGCGTGGGCCCGCGATTATCGAGAAGTAGTCCCTGACGCCCCAGAAAAGAGCATTAGCGCTGCCGAAACTTTCTCATACGATCTTGAAGATCGAGAAGAGATCTTCCGTGAGTTATTGCGCCTGACGGAGCGGGCATCGCATCGATTAAGAAAACGAGAATTGCGCAGTAAAACAATTGGCTTGAAGGTTCGCTTCTCTGATTTCTCTAACCTCACTCGCGCCAAGACAGTTCCTCTTCCCATCAATGGCACCCATGAAATTTATGAGATCGCTAAAGAGCTTTATCTAGCCCTCAAAATTGAGGGTTCACGGATCCGCCTCCTTGGCGTCTCACTAGAAAATCTCTCCGATGAATCAGGCGCGGTAGAGCAGCTCGAACTTGGGGAGCGCGAAGTAGGGTGGCGCGAAGCCCAGAGCGCAATTGATCGCGCTATTGAGAGGTTTGGGAGAGGTTCAGTTCGCCCGGCCCGTCTTGTTGAAGAGTCTGGCGAGGATGACGAGGGACCACAGAGCGAAAGCCCAGGCAATTCGTAGCGCTTTTTCTATCTCTCGACTTTCCACTTCACTCCCGCTCTACTATTGTGGGCGCTATGCCACTTTCAGAGCATGAAAAGCGTCTTTTGGCGGAGATGGAAGAAGCTCTCGCTGCTGATGACCCACGCCTGATTTCAACTTTTAGTGGCAAGACCCCAAGTCGCTCACGAGTTGTTGCTGGCTTTGGTCTTATCGTGCTCGGAATCTTCGTTCTCTTCGCAGGCCTCATCTCCCAGACCCCTCCGTTGGGTATTGCTGGATTTGTACTTGCACTCGTTGGAGCTGTCCTTGCCATTTCAAATCTGGGTGGCCTCATGAACGGCGCCATCTCGAAAATGAACACCCCGAGAGGCCCTAAAGGCGGGAACAAATGGAGTGCGAAGTTTGAGCAGCGTTGGGAACGCCGTAATTTTGATGAGTAAGTAACCCCTTTCCAGCACCCGCCCTCGGAGGCGGGTTTTTTTATGCCCAAAAACAGATCATCCCAAGTGGAGGGCCCATCTGTGCACCCTTCATAAAAATGGAGGGAGGTGGTTGAAAATGGAGTAAAAGGGAGTAAAGTGGGGAATTAAGCAGAACGGGGGTTCTGCGGCAAGTAAATGAAATTTTCAGGGGGAGGTTCACATGTTTCTCGGTACCCATGAACCTCGTCTCGATGACAAAGGTCGATTAATACTTCCAGCGAAATTCCGTGATGAATTGGCATCGGGTCTTGTCATTACAAAAGGACAAGAGAGATGTTTATTTGTTTTCCCGGCAACGGAATTTGCTCGCATTACAGAACAGCTAAAACAAGCGCCACTCACTGCAAAAGCAGCTCGCGACTACATGCGCGTGATGTTCGCTGGTGCGCACGATGAAATTCCAGATAAGCAAGGTCGCGTAACAATTCCAAGTGGACTTCGCGAGTATGCAGATTTAGAAAAAGAGTGCGTTGTTATTGGTGCAAATACCCGCGTTGAAATCTGGGATGCAAAAGCGTGGAAGAGCTACCTCAAAGATCGCGAAAAAGGTTTTGCCGATGTGTCAGAGGAGGTATTCCCAGGCCTGTTCTAACAGGGCCAGAACAAACTCTCTTCTGTGGCCACCGCCGACCTTCACTTAAACGGCGCCCCTTCCCCGGTGCCGTTTATCCCCCAGATCCGTCGGCCGGCGGTGACCAGAGCAGAGAGCAGTAGTTGAAGACCAGTTCAGATTGATTGGCGAGAGAGTGAAAGAGAAAGAGGGGAAGATGCAAGTAGAACACTCATCAGTGTTACTTGAACGTTGTGTCACTCTTCTGACTCCTTCTATTGAAAAATCACAAACTCCTATAGTCGTTGATGCCACTTTAGGTCTCGGTGGACATTCCTTTGCACTCCTTGAGAAGTTCCCACAACTGCGCATTGTCGGTTTGGATCGCGATTTGAAAGCGATTGATAAAGCCACCCAGAGACTCTCGAAATTTTCAGATCGCATTACTGTCATTCACGCGGTCTATGACGAGATGCCAAAAGTCCTTGATTCTCTGGGCATTTCGAATGTCGATGGAATCCTCTTTGATCTTGGCGTCTCCTCGATGCAATTGGATAACTCTGAGCGTGGCTTCTCCTACTCTCAGAGCGCTCCACTTGATATGCGGATGGATCAATCGCAAGGTTTATCCGCGCAAGAAGTTCTTGATACCTACTCGCGTAATGACTTGGTTCGTGTGATTCGTGAATACGGCGAAGAGCGTTTTGCCTCGCGCATTGTCGATAACATCATTACCGCTCGCGAATCTGGACGACTTAAAACGACCACGGATCTTGCGGATATCGTCAAAGAAAGTATCCCGGCCCCGGCCCGTCGTGTAGGTGGCAACCCAGCGAAAAGAACTTTCCAAGCCCTCCGCATCGAAGTTAATCAAGAGCTCTCAGTTTTGGAACGCGCTATTCCTCGAGCAATGGATCGACTTAATGTAGGCGGTCGACTTGTAGTGATGTCCTTCCAATCTTTGGAAGACAAGATTGTCAAGCGATACTTCACAGCTGCGACAGAATCAAAGACTCCACTTGGATTACCAGTTGAAATCGCATCACTGGCAGCAAAGTTCCACTTAGTTTTCCGCGGCAGTGAGAAAGCTAGCGATGTAGAAATACACGAGAATTCACGTGCGCAATCCGTCAGGCTACGTGCGATAGAGCGGGTGGCAAGCTAATGGCCCTATCCGCTCTCGCACCCGCCTTTGAACGTTCGAGAAAAACAGTTCTTCGTAAATCGACACAAGCTGTCCTACGACTCGTTCCCGAACTTCGCCCCGTTCCTGGTGAGCAAGCCAGCGATCGCACCTTCTACGGCGTAATCGCCGCAATCTTGATTGCTGGATTATTAGGTTTACTAGGCATCAATATCCTTCTAGGAAATGATGCAGTGCGTATCCGCGAATTAAAGCTCGAAGCAATCGCAATCAATGAAGAGCGCGAAGCTGCTCTTCGAGAGGTAGCAACGTTGTCGACATCGGAGACCCTGGCCGAAAGAGCGATCTCACTAGGAATGGTGCCGAGCGGAACTCCACAATTCGTTGATATCTCCATTGCTAATGAAGTGGCTAATAAAGAGGCTAATAAACCATGACCCATTTTTCATTGGTTGAACGACGTATTCGCTACGTAGTGGCGATATCCCTCGTTCTTCTCGTGGCCTTCGCAGTTCGCTTGGTTGATGTGCAAGCGGTGCGAGCTGCTGGATATGCAAATAGAGCTGATATGGAATTGGCGAAGAAATCGATCATCATGGCGCCACGCGGTGCCATTACTGACATTAATGGAGTGGAATTCGCCAGAAGTGTTACGGCATATCGCATCCTTGCAGATCAGGCAATTATCGATTATCCAAAGAAGTTGGCAGAAATCGCTGCACCTATTCTTGATGTGAATCAAGAATGGCTAGAAAAAGAACTCGTGGGCGATCGTCGCTACGTTGTGATTAGTCAATCAGTTAAGCCCGCAGTCTGGAGAAAACTAGAAGCTGCGATTGAGAGCTACAACAGAGAAGTTTCTCAAGAAAAAAACGGATATGCCAAAAGACTTGCAGGTTTCTTCGCAGAACGAATTTATGTCCGTGAATATCCTGAAGGTGAATTAGGCGCAGCTGTTATTGGATTTATCAATCGCGCAGGAGCTGGTGCGGCGGGCTTGGAGTACAGCATGAACTCCACTCTTTCGGGAGTTGATGGGGCATATACATACGCCAACGCCGGCGGAACAATCATTCCGGGCACGCAAAAAATAACTGCAGAAGCAATTCGAGGAAATACAGTCCGGCTCACTATTGATCGAGATGTGCAATGGGTTGCTCAAGAAGCAATTCGCACAGCGGTGAAAAACTCGCGAGCGCTTTCTGGAACTGTGATTGTTATGGATCCTAAGAGTGGTCAAATACTTGCGCATGCAACGTATCCATCTTTCCAGCCTGGAAATACCAAGGGTGTCGATCCTTATCGTTGGAAGAACCCTTCGGTTCAAGAAGTGTATGAACCAGGTTCAACTGGAAAAGTAATCACGATTGCCTCAGCAATTGAAGAGGGAAAAATTGCGCCAGAAACAGTGATGACTATTCCTTACAAATTGAAGCGTTCTAACAAGGTTTTTAGCGATCATGAACCTCACCCCACGCAACGTCTAACTCTCTCTGGAGCCCTAGCCGTATCCAGCAATACCGGCGCAATCAAAGTTGGAGAGATGCTCTCCAATGACAAGCTCCACTCCTATTTGAAGAAATTTGGAATTGCAGAAAAACCTGGTTCAGGATTACCGGGAGAAGAGGGCGGCAAGTTACTTGATGTGAAAGATTGGTCCGGAACTACTGCACCAACAGTTGCATTTGGACAGGGATATTCCGTCACAGCGATGCAGGCCACGTCGGTGTTTGCCACGATTGCAAATGATGGCGTGCGGGTAACTCCCACAGTTGTTGCGGGCGTAAGTGATGCAGCTGGACGATATACACCTGCAAACAAACAGAAGTCGGTGCGAGTCATTAGTCCTGTTACGGCGCAGAAGATGAGATTGATGATGGAGAGCGTCGTCTCTGCATCGGGAACCGCCCCAGCAGCTGCAATTCCTGGGTACCGAGTCGCGGGCAAGACTGGAACTGCACAGCGAGTTGATGATTCATGTGGTTGCTATCGGGGATACACCGCTTCATTTATTGGTTTTGCTCCGGCAGATAAACCCGAATTTGTAGTATCAGTAACCATTCAAGATCCAAAGGGATTTCACTGGGGCGGATATCTTGGTGGACCAGTCTTCAAAAAAGTCATGAGCTTCGTTCTTAAGGATCAACATATTCCACCAACGAAACCAGCTGAGTTTATGTATGTACTCAATGAGAAGGAGCTTAAGGCTCGACAAGCTGCGGAAGCGTCACAAAGCAAAAATCAAAATCAAACTCGAGTCCAGAGCAATGACTGAACTCAGGAGATCAGAGCCACATCAAAAGAATTTGGGTGAGATTGCTGCTTTTTTGGGAATAAGTGTTGATGAGAAATCGTCATCAACTCTCATTACGGGGATGACGAGCAATTCCTCCAATGTTAAAGAAGGCGATATTTTTCTAGCGTTTCCAGGGGCGAAAACCCACGGCAGCGCTTTCCTTACATCCGCTGTGGAGCGTGGTGCGAGGGCGGTTCTCACCGACAACGCAGGTCGTGATCTTTCCTCCCGTCACGATTCTGCAATCCCCGTGTTGGTAGTTCCGAATCCACGCTCCCAGGCCGGATATCTCGCAAGTTGGTTTCATAATTCTCCGAGCTCTGATCTCTATCTTGCGGGCATAACGGGAACTAATGGCAAAACCACTACAACCTATCTACTGAATCAAATCTGGCAGTTGGCGCATTTCAATTCAGGCCTTATTGGCACCGTTGGTATCTCTGTCGGAAACGATCACTACGCAGCACAACATACAACTCCTGAAGCTGATTCATTGCAAAATATCCTCTCGGTCATGCAAGAACGACATATGCGCGCTGTTGCAATGGAAGTTAGCAGCCACGCTCTTGCACTTCATCGAGTGGATGGGACACATTTTAAGGCTGTCGGATTCACCAATCTGACTCAAGATCATCTTGACTTCCATAAGACAATGGAGAATTACTACCAAGTAAAACGAGAACTTTTCACGGCGGAATTTGCAGAGCATGCTTTTATCAATATTGATGATGCGTATGGAAAGCGTCTCAATGAAGAAGTTTCAATACCCGCATCACTACTTTCTCGAACTAATAAGAAAGCTCATTGGCATTACGAATCGATCACACCACAAGCACGCGGATTTGAGGTAAGTATTAGGGGAGAGGGTGGAGTTCTGATCGAAGGCGTCACTCATCTCAACGGCGAGCATAAGCTTGATAATTTATTACTTGCAGTTGCGATGGCGGTACATAGCGGCGTCGATCCACTCGTCATTGGGAATGGATTACTTCGATTGACAGGAGCGCCCGGACGACTCGAAAGCATTGAATGCGGCCAAGATTTCATAGCTCTTGTTGATTACGCACATACCCCTGATGCGGTAGAGAAAGTATTGAGTTCACTGCGAAATCCAACGATCAAGCGCGTCATTGGAGTTCTTGGATGTGGCGGAGATCGTGACGCTTCCAAGCGTCCACTCATGGGCAGAGCGCTGTACGAGGGATGCGATATTGCGATATTTACCAGCGATAATCCTCGTTCTGAAGATCCAGAGGCAATTCTCAAAGAGATGACGTCGAGCATCTCTCTTGATGCAAAGACCAAAGTACTTACTGATCGCAGAGCAGCAATTGCTCATGCCGTCTCTCTCGCACAACCTGGCGATGTGGTCATCGTCCTCGGTAAAGGTCATGAAAAGGGCCAAGAGATTAAGGGCCAGAAGCTTCCTTTTAGCGATCAAGAAGAGTTGCGCCGTGCCATCGAGGTTAAGTCATGATCGCGATGACCCTTGGTGAAATTGCCACAGTTATGTCGGGTGAGATTCACGGCGATTTGAATAAAACTGCAACCCTCAGCGCTTCAGCTCAATTTCAATTTGATTCTCGCCAGATAGTGAAGGGCGATGTTTTCATCGCCCTATTGGGAGAGAAAGCAGATGGCCATGACTATGTTGGCGATGCTATTAAAAATGGGGCAGCTCTCTCAATCGTCACCAAAGAAGTCCAAGGCCCACACATTCTTGTCAAGGATGTCTTGAGTTCTCTGGGTAACCTTGCACACCACGTGCGAAATGCAATCCCTGGTTTGAGAGTCATTGGAATCACAGGGTCTCAGGGAAAGACAACAACAAAAGATATGTTGTATTCGATTCTTAAGGCTGAGGGTGAAACAGTTGCCGCGCAGGGTTCATTTAATAATGATTTAGGTGTTCCGCTCACGATTTTGCGTTGCAGCGAAACCACAAAGTTCTGTATAGCTGAGATGGGCGCACGACATGGCGGAGATATCTTGGCGCTCACCAAGATCGCATCCCCTGACGTAGGAGCTGTTTTGAAAGTAGGAAATGCACATATCGGTGAATTTGGCTCGCAGGAGAAAATTGCGGCCACAAAAGGTGAACTGATCGCAGGACTTAAATCTGGTGCAACTGCGATCCTGGGGACTTACGATCGCTTCACTCCGGCGATGCAGATTCCAAGCGGTGTAAAGAAATTTACTTTTGGCGAGAGCCATGATTGCACTGTGCGCGCAGCAGATATTGAATTTCGAGGGGGATACGCCCACTTTGATCTCGTCACGCCAGAGGCGCGTGAGGCTGTCGAACTTCGAGTCATTGGACTTCATCAAATCGCTAATGCGTTAGCAGCAGCGGCGATCGCTTACGCACTTGGTGTTTCCACAAGCCATATTTCCTCAGCACTCTCTACCCACGAAAGTGCGAGCAAATGGCGTATGGAGATCCATGAAGGTAGCGAGATGTTGTTAATCAACGATGCCTATAACGCTAACCCAGAAAGTATGGAATCAGCGCTTCGCACCTTAGTTCTGCTAACCCAAGAACGAGGTGGTCGCTCATGGGCCTTTCTTGGAACCATGCATGAGTTGGGAGTTAATTCACCCGCAATGCACCGCGGTATAGGAGCGCTTGCTATCGAACTGGGAGTTGATCACTTGGTATCTATCGGTGCTCCCGATTACTTGAGTGATTTACCAACATCGAGCACAACAACGCATTACTTTGACTCTGTGAGCGCAACACTTCCATTGTTGAGTGAACTTGAAGCTGGCGATGTAATTCTTGTTAAGGCTTCGCGAGCTGAACACTTGGAAGATTTAGCGAAAGAAATTGAAGATCGTTGGTCCGTAGTGGAATCAGAAAAAGATGAAGGAGAGAACGCGTGAGAGGCATATTGATATCGGGTGCAATGGCATTTCTCTTTAGTTTCTTTGCGACTCCTGCATTCATCAAATTCCTTGCACGTCGTGGGTATGGACAACAGATACGTGATGATGGTCCAAAGAGTCATCATGTAAAGCGCGGAACGCCGACTATGGGTGGAATCATCTTGATTCTTGCTACTGTGATTGGTTATTTGACCTCACATCTTGTCACAGGCGTTGCGATGACAACTTCGGCGCTCTTAGTGATTGGTCTTATCGTTGGACTTGGTTTGGTTGGCTATCTCGATGATTGGCTAAAAGTCGTTAAACAACGCTCACTTGGTCTGCGGGCGCGCGAAAAGTTGTTGGGGCAGGCCATTGTGGCTGGAGCATTCGGAGTGCTCGCTACTCGTTTCCCTGATGATTTAGGGCTTACTCCAATGTCGGAATATCTCTCCACAGTCCGCGATACCTCGATCAAATTAGGTGTCGGAATCGTCGTGGTGTGGGCGATAGTCATGGTTCTTGGAACAAGTAATGGAGTTAATCTCACTGACGGCCTCGATGGATTAGCTACGGGCGCTGCTGTGATGTCATTTCTCGCCTTCGTATTGATTGGTGTTTGGAAATTCGGTCAACGTTGTGAAGTTGCTGCAACGACAAACTGCTACACGGTACGAGATCCGCTTGATCTTGCGGTACTTGCTGCGGCCTTAGCGGGTGCATGTGGTGGCTTCTTATGGTGGAACGCTTCACCTGCTCGTATCTTCATGGGCGATACCGGCTCACTAGCGCTCGGTGGCGGACTTGCAGGACTAGCGATGACGCTGCGCACCGAACTTCTCTTGATACCGCTTGGTGGACTATTTGTCATCATCACACTCTCGGTAATTATTCAAACCACGTACTTCAAAATCAGTGGTGGAAAACGAGTATTCAAAATGGCGCCGCTACAACATCA
>VFFD01000021.1 GCA_018882745.1 Candidatus Nanopelagicaceae bacterium | reverse complement strand
GCTCTAACCAGGCTGAGCTATAGGCCCGCAAAACGGAAGCGCAAGGCTACCTGAGATGCGAGCAGGCGCAAAAATAGCACTTTTTTGAGCGCTTAATTTTCGCACTTATTCGTCGTCGCTGACCTTTGCCAATGAGACCACATGGGTCCCTTGATCAAGGTTGACGAGACGAACTCCTAATGTGTCGCGACCAGTTTCGCGAACTTCTTTGACTGATGTGCGCATTACAACGCCACCAGATGTAATGACAAGAATTTCATCTTTCTCGCTAACAATGAGCGCGCCCACTAATCCACCACGCGAATCTTCATCAACTTTTGCAGCCTTTACTCCGATGCCACCACGGCCTTGAGAACGATATTCATCAAGGTTGGTGCGTTTTCCAAACCCACCATCAGTAGCGGTAAGAACATAATTCTCTGATTTACCATCGCTGTTGCGGATAGTCGACATGGTGAGTAACTCATCACCGCTGCGGAACTTCATTCCGATTACACCTGTTGCGGAGCGTCCCATCGGACGAAGTGATTCATCATCTGCAGTAAAGCGAAGTGACATACCCTTCTTTGAAATTAAAAGTAGCTCATCTTGAGAGGTGATTGCAGAGGCTGCAACAACTTCATCGCCATCCTTTAATGTGATCGCTATTAATCCACCTGTTCGAGGTGAGTCATATTCAACAAGTGGGCTTTTCTTGATGATTCCGCCTTTGGTTGCAATCACAAGATGTGGCAGTGATGAATAGTCGGCAATTGAGATTACTGATGCGATGTTTTCATTTGGTTTAAATGCCAGGAGATTTGCTACATGTTGTCCGCGCGCATCGCGTCCGGCATCGGGAAGTTCATGCACTTTGGCGCGATAGACCCGGCCTTGATTGGTGAAGAAGAGCAACCAATCGTGGGTTGAGGCGGTGAAGAAATGTTCAACTATGTCATCTTGCTTGAGTGCCGCGCCTTTAACGCCTTTTCCACCCCGGCGCTGAGAGCGATAGAGATCGGCTTTCGTGCGCTTTGCGTAGCCACCGCGGGTAATTGTGACTACAACATCTTGATCTGGAATGAGATCTTCGACTGATAGATCAGTATCGCCCGCAATGATCTGGGTGCGGCGATCGTCGCCATATTTATCAGCGATATCTTTGAGTTCTTCCTTGATGATAGTTCTTTGTTTTGCTGGATCATTCAAGATTATGGTGAGCTCTTTGATATCAGCCATGAGTGATTCGTATTCATCGATAATCTTCTGGCGTTCAAGAGCTGCAAGTCGACGGAGTTGCATATCTAAAATTGCATTAGCTTGTAGTTCATCTACCTCAAGAAGTTTCATAAGACCTTCGCGCGCTTCATCAGAGTTTGCGCTTGCGCGGATTAACGCGATCACAGCATCGAGAGCATCAAGTGCTTTGAGGTAACCCCTAAGAATGTGGGCGCGCTTCTCTTTTTCAGATAGACGATATTTAGTGCGGCGGACAATTACCTCAACTTGGTGGAGGATGTAATAACGGACAAATTCATCAAGACGAAGTGTGCGCGGAACATTGTCAACCAAGGCCAACATATTGGCGCCAAATGAATCTTGTAGTTGGGTGTGCTTATAAAGATTATTAAGAACAATCTTCGGTGTTGCATCATTACGGAGAACAATTACAAGACGTTGACCAAGACGTTCATTTCCTTCATCGCGAACATCTGCGATGCCTTTGATCTTTCCGTCTTTCACAAGTTCTGCGATCTTCAGGGCTAAATTGTCTGGGTTTACTTGATAAGGAAGTTCAGTAATAACTAAACATGTGCGCTTATTAATCTCTTCAATCTCAACAACAGCGCGCATAGTGATGGAGCCGCGGCCAGTGCGATATGCCTCTTCGATTCCTTGGCGTCCCACAATGATTCCGCGGGTTGGAAAATCAGGTCCTTTAACAATGCCGAGTAGTGCGGTGAGTGTTTCTTCGCTCGATGCTTCGGGGTTTTCTAGAGCCCACTCCACAGCGGCTGCGATTTCACGCAGGTTGTGTGGCGGAATGTTTGTTGCCATACCAACTGCGATACCAGCCGAACCATTAACAAGAAGGTTGGGAAAGCGACTTGGAAGCACAACTGGTTCTTGAGAGCGTCCGTCATAGTTGGGGATGAAATCAACAGTCTCTTCATCGATATCGCGCATGATCTCCATGGCAAGTGGCGCCATGCGAGCTTCGGTGTAACGCATCGCAGCTGCTGGATCATTACCTGGAGAACCGAAGTTTCCATTTCCATCAACAAGTGGATAGCGCAGCGACCAATGTTGAGCTAAACGAACCAAGGTGTCATAGATCGCGCCATCACCGTGTGGGTGGTAGTTACCCATGACATCACCGACGATGCGTGATGATTTGTAATAACCCTTATCTGGTCGATACCCCGCGTCATACATCGCATAAAGCACTCGGCGGTGAACTGGTTTTAGGCCATCGCGGATATCAGGTAGTGCACGGCCCACAATGACCGACATTGCGTAATCAAGATAAGAGCGCGCCATCTCGACTTGGAGATCAACGGCTTCAATTTTGTCGTGGTTGTTATCTTCGAGATTCTGCATTGTTAAATATCCAAGAACCTAACGTCTTTTGCATTCCGTTGAATAAATTGACGGCGTTGTTCAACATCTTCACCCATAAGCACTGAGAAGAGATCATCTGCTGCGGCTGCATCATCAAGAGTTACCCGGATAAGTACGCGGTGCGCTGGATCCATAGTGGTATCCCATAGCTCTTTTGCTGGCATTTCACCAAGGCCTTTAAAGCGCTGGATTCCATCTTCTTTTGGAAGTCGCTTTCCGGCATCGAGTCCAATTTGGATAAAACCATCACGTTCTTTATCAGAGAAGGCATATTGGACCGGTTCTTTACCGCCCCATTTAATTTTATAAAGCGGTGGTTGGGCGAGATACACATAACCTTGTTCGATAAGTGGGCGCATAAAACGGAAAAGTAAAGTGAGAAGCAGGGTGCGAATATGTTGTCCATCAACATCAGCATCGGCCATCAAAATAACTTTGTGATATCTCAACTTTGCGATATCGAAATCATCGTGAATACCAGTTCCTAACGCAGTGATGAGCGCTTGTACTTCGTTGTTTTGCAAGACGCGATCGATGCGTGCTTTTTCAACATTAAGAATCTTTCCGCGGATTGGAAGGACTGCTTGATAGCGTGAATCGCGTCCACCTTTTGTGGAGCCACCAGCGGAATCACCTTCGACAATATAAAGCTCACACTTTTCTGGTTCTGTCCATTGGCAATCAGCTAACTTGCCTGGCATGCCGCGTCCTTCTAGCAATCCTTTACGGCTACGAGATAGATCGCGCGCTTTTCGGGCCGCGATACGTGCGGTTGCAGCATCAATTGCTTTGCGGACAATTTCTTTACCTTCGGAAGGATTCTTCTCAAACCACTCACCCACCGCGTCATTTAATGCTTTTTGGGTAAATGATTTCGCTTCGGTATTTCCTAATTTTGTCTTGGTCTGTCCTTCAAACTGTGGTTCCGCAACTTTAATTGAAACGATTGCGGTGAGGCCTTCACGAATATCATCACCGGTGAGACGATCTTCTTTACGGCGGATATAACCCCATTCTTCAGCGAATTTATTAACTAGTGATGTTAAAGCAGTGCGGAATCCTTCTTCGTGGGTTCCGCCTTCTTGGGTGTTGATCGTGTTAGCGAAGGTATAGACCGATTCTGAGAAGCTTGTGTTCCATTGCATCGCAACTTCGAGTGACATCTTGTTTTTCGCCTCTTCGGATTCGAAAGAGATGATGGATTTATGGGTAACACCTTTGGTGATATTAAGGTGCTTTACAAAATCAATAATTCCGCCTTCGTAGCAATAGCGGACTTCGAGAACTTCACCTTTTTCATTAACATGTCCAGGGCGTTCATCCCGCAATGTGATGGTGAGGCCTTTATTTAAGAATGCCATTTCGCGGAAGCGAGTTGATAGAACCTCAAAAGAAAAATCAGTAGTTTCGAAGATTTCTTCTGATGGCCAGAAGGTAACTTCGGTTCCAGTATTTTTTGTGGCAACGCCTTTTTCTACTGGCGAATTGGGAACTCCGAGTTTGTAGCTTTGTTCCCAGAAGAAACCGTCGCGCTGAACAACAACACTTAAATCGCGGCTGAGGGCATTAACAACAGAGACGCCAACGCCGTGAAGTCCACCAGAAACTGAATAACCGCCGTCGCCAAACTTTCCACCAGCATGTAGAACAGTAAGCACAACTTCAAGAGCAGGTTTCTTCTCTACTGGGTGAATATCAACCGGAATTCCTCGACCGTTATCTGTGACGCACACACCGCCATCAGCAAGAAGAACGACATTTACTTCAGTGCAATAACCAGCAAGAGCTTCATCGACTGCGTTATCGACGATTTCATAAACCAGGTGGTGGAGGCCGCGTTCGCCGGTAGATCCGATATACATACCGGGGCGTTTGCGGACCGCCTCGAGGCCTTCGAGGACGGTGATTGCGCTGGCGTCGTAGGCCCGCGAAACCTTCTTCTCAGCCACTAAAACCCCTTACTTAATCGATAGGTAAAGCCCGCCAGAGACAAACCTCGCCTCGTTTTCGGCCTAGGCACCCTCGAATCCTAGTGGTAAACCAGATACTGGATAGCCCAAAAAGGGCGATAGGTGTGGATTAGACGGACTTTTAACGCTGGGGTGAGGGTCTCATTTAGCCAAAAGTATCGCGAGGGCCACGGGCGCCGCGGATTGTGCGCAGACCCCGCTTCCAAGATGGGGCGTGTGGTCCGATGATCGCCAACTCCTCTACAAGGGCCCCTGGGGCAGATTGGCGAATGGTTTTTAAGAGATCGCCCTGCATTAAACGCAGTTGTGTACTCCACGCTGTCGATGAAGTTTGGATTGTTAATTTACCTTCATACAAAGTTATGGGTGTTGAATGTTCAGCAATATCCGCACCAACAATTTCGCGCCAATCACTAAAAAGATTTCCTTCTGCGATTCCTTGGCGCCAATCTCGCGCACTTACTAACTCACTAAGAATCGCGCCGATATTTTGTGGGTCACCTAATTCGGTTCGCTCTTCTTGGACTATCTCTTTCTTCTTTCGAAGGCCGCTTCGGTATGAGCGAAAGAGTTCGCGTGCGATATCGCGCTTCATAACGGAACCACTTTTCCGGTTGTGACTTTAAACTTCGCACCTTTAATTGATTTCGGAAGATCATTTTCGACCGCAACTGTGATAAAGGTTTGTTCTGCGCTTTGAGAGATTTCAATTAACTTCTCGCGACGGTTTTCATCCAATTCAGAGAAAACATCATCTAATATCAAGATGGGCTTATCGCCATCTTCGATAAATAATTGATAGCTCGCTAACCGTAGCGCGAGCGCAATTGACCATGATTCTCCATGGCTGGCATAACCTTTAACTGGATGATCTCCTAAATTTAGAAGTAAGTCGTCGCGGTGCGGGCCGATTAATGAAATTCCTCGTTCTCGCTCTTGGGGGTTAATTTCGGCGATAACTGCAAGGATTCTTTCCTTGTTTTCATCCTTATTAGTGTCGGCGTTTGTAACGCTAGATTTGTAGCCCAATCTCGCCACTTTTTTCTCAGAGAGATTTTTATATGCCTCCCGAAATAGCGGTTCAATCTCTGAGATAAGTTTGAGTCGTCCCGCAATAACTTCACCACCGAAATTGGCAAGGTGCTCATCCCATGGCGTAAGCGAACTTTGTGGGGCGCGGCTTTTTAGTAATGAATTTCGCTGCTTTAACGCCCTTTCATAATCACTAATGACGCCTGCCAACCTTGGGCTTCTCTGTACGAGAAGTTGATCGAGAAAGGAACGCCGCTCACTTGGGTCGCCCCTTACTAAATCGAGATCTTCAGGGGAGAAACAGATGCACTTTGCAATCCCAATTAATTCTTTCTGGCTACGAACTGGGTTTTGATTCACTTTAGCTCGGTTCGCTTTCGAGGCGTTTATCTCTAATTCGACAAGCGTTGTTCGCTCCTCTGATTCAACCTTGGCGCGTACATATGCTCGTTCAGCGCCGAGTTTTACTAGTGGTTGATCTGAAGAAATTCGATGAGATGAAAGTAAGGCGAGATACATTAAAGATTCGATGATATTTGTCTTGCCTTCACCATTTTCCCCGATGAAGATATTTTGACCAGGTTTAAAAGAAAGCTCTAGATTGGAATAAGAGCGGAAATCTGTCAATGACAGATGTGAGACAAACATTTAAAACGGTTATGAGGCGTAGCGCATCGGCATTAGCAAGTATCGATACGTGCTATCGATCTCGCCATCAATTTTATTTTTGCCGGATAACACTGCGGGTTTGTTAGAGCCGGTAAATGCAATGTTTACATAAGTTGTGCCAAGTGCATTAAGACCGTCTGCTAAGAATGTTGGGTTAAATGCGATATCAATCGCCTCGCCGGTATAAGAAATTTGGATTTCTTCTGTGGCTTGTGCTTCATCGCCAGCGCCCGCTTCGAGTTGAAGTGTGTTGTTGGCAAACTTAAGTCGGAGTGGGACGGTTTTATCGGTAACAAGCGCCACGCGGCGAACGGAATCTAAAAGAGCTGCGACCTCAATGACTGCTGTGGCGATGCTTTCGGAAGGCAGTAGGTGGCGATATGGCGGGAAGGTGCCATCGAGTTGGCGGGAAGTCATTGATTTCTGCTCTGTTGTGAAGCCAATCAACCTCTCGTTTGAGGTGCTTGGCGCGACTGCGAAAGAGATGTTTTTGGTTGAAGAAATGGTTTTCGCTGCATCAGCGAGAGTGCGTGCGCGAAGAAGCGCAGTGACAGTTTCCTCTGGGTTATTTGGGGTCCAGTTAATTTCGCGCACAGCAAGGCGGTAGCGATCTGTTGCGGCAAATGTGATGGTCTCTTTATTGATATCGACATGAATTCCAGTAAGTGTTGGAAGTGAATCATCTCGACCTGCAGCAACAGCTACTTGGTTTACTGCGGTTGCAAATAAATCACTTGCAATTTGGCCTGAGGTTTCCGGCATAGTTGGAAGGTTTGGATATTCGTTGATAGGAAGAGTTGGGAGTGTGAATTTTGCAGATCCTGCTGTTACTAAAACTCGACTTCCATCAAGTGTGAATGAGACTGGTTTGTTGGGAAGAGCGCGAGAAATTTCAGCTAGTAGACGTCCTGGAACTAACACTCGCCCTTTCTCTTTAATTTCAGCAGAAAAGGAAGATTTTGCAGATGTTTCTAAATCAGAGGCGCTGAGTGTGATGTCGTTTCCCGCATCAATCACTATTCCAAGGAGCGCGGTCATAATAGGACGAGTTGAAAGGCTTCGAGAAACCCAATTAACGCTATCTGTGAGTGTTGCGCTATCTACAACAAACTTCATACCTATCAGCCTAACCCGTTCATATTTATGTAAAGTGCGAGAGGTTCGCGCACAACTTGTTCTCTATCTATAGAACTATTAGTAATAACCAACAGTTGTAATTGTGGAGAAGTTAGAAAACCGCAGTTCAACGCTGCTTTTCTCTCCACTTAAACCACCTTTTTCTGTGTGTAACGTTGTGTGTTAACTGTGGGGAATTGTTGAGGTAAAAACAGGGGCGATATAACCCCACCTATTACCAACAGATTATCCACAGATATCCACAGGTTATCCCCAACCCCTGTCAATAACAGGAATTAGGCCTTCGCCTGCAGTTTTATCCGGTTGGTGAGCTCAGATACCTGGTTAAAGATAGATCTGCGCTCGGCCATTAACTGACGCACTTTTCGATCGGCATGCATCACGGTTGTGTGATCACGTCCTCCGAAAGTCTGTCCAATTTTTGGCAAAGATAGCTCCGTCATTTCGCGGCATAAATACATTGCGATCTGGCGCGCGTTAACAAGAACACGCGAACGGGAAGTACCGCAAAGATCGTCAATAGTAAGGCTGAAGTAAGAAGCAGTCTGGGCCATAATTAAATTCGCGGTAATTTCTGGAGCGGAATCATCAGGAATTAAATCTTTCAAAACAATCTCAGCCAGATTCATATCAACAGCTTGGCGATTTAATGAAGCAAAAGCTGTAACACGGATCAAAGCACCTTCAAGCTCACGAATATTGGTAGAAATCTTTGAAGCGATATATTCCAAGACATCATCCGGCGCATTTAATTTATCTTGGGCTGCTTTCTTGCGGAGAATTGCAATACGTGTTTCAAGTTCTGGTGGTTGGATATCAGTAATTAATCCCCACTCAAAACGAGAACGTAAGCGATCTTCTAGTGTTGTTAATTGTTTAGGCGGACGGTCACTTGAGATAACAATCTGTTTGTTGGCGTTATAAAGCGTATTAAAAGTGTGGAAGAACTCTTCCTGGGTGCGCTCTTTATTTTCTAAGAACTGAATATCATCAACTAAAAGAACATCAAGATCGCGATATCTACGCTGGAAATTTGAAGATTTATCATCACGGATTGAGTTAATGAAGTCGTTGGTAAATTCTTCAGATGAGACATAACGAACTCGGACGCTGCCATATAGTTCTTTTGCATATGCTCCAATAGCGTGCAACAAGTGGGTCTTTCCTAAACCAGATTCACCATAAATAAATAGCGGGTTGTAGGCCTTGGCAGGAGCTTCAGCGACCGCAACAGCTGCAGCGTGAGCGAATCGATTCGAAGCGCCAATAACGAAAGTTTCGAAGATGTAGCGCGGGTTTAATTGAGAAGACTCAACAGTTTTGGATGGGGCTTCTTGACGACCAGTTCCAGCGCGGGGAGCTTCAAACTCAACTTCAACTACTTCTGGATCAACCTGGGGCGCATCAAGGGATTCATCAATCGTGACAGCGATATTGATTTTTTCACCGAGTTTGGCTGAGAGCGCATCATTGAGAACAGTCTTTAAACGGCTCTCTAAAACATCTTTAGCAAAAACATTAGGGGCAGCTAGTAGAAGGTTCGATCCACCATCACCTTTAAGGAGCCCTAAAGGTTTTGTAAGGGTAAGAAAGGCGCGGTTCTGGGGGGAGTCGTGTGAGACGGAGTTGACGACCCCACTCCACAGCGCCTGGAGGTCCTCTTCAATAACACCGGGGGTTGGAAGGCCCGTTTCTGTTAAGGACATATCTCCTCTTTCTGTAAGAAATCCACAAAGTTATCCACAGGCTGTGGTCTAAACTTCGACTTTAGCCTTGAATCGACCCAAAAACACCCAAAAATTGAGGGTGCCTGTGGATAGAGGCGGAAAGTAAGCCCTCATCCTATGAAAAGCAAGGGGTTATCCACAAATTCTTTTCTGGAACTTGGTTAAACCAGCCCATTTTTCAAAATCGGGCTCTTGAGGCTACCGTTGCCCCCTGCTCTTGAGGCCCCCCTATCGAAGAACGCGATTGCCTTAAGACTTTGATCGCAGACTTGTTCTAAGGAGTACTCACAACATGAAGCGCACCTTCCAGCCGAACAATCGTCGGCGCGCGAAGAAGCATGGCTTCCGCGCTCGTATGGCAACTCGTGGTGGACGCGCAGTTCTCTCTGCTCGTCGCGCCAAGGGTCGCGCTCGTATCTCCGCATAAGTTCCACCACGCGGCGTGCTAGCAGCCATCAACCGCCTAACCTCACGCGAAGACTTCGCGCGCGTTACGCGTTCACCAATTAGATCCACCACTCAAACCCTTGTTGGTTATTTAACGAAAGAGCCTGCGCTCACATCTCCAAAAATCGGATTTGTTGTTTCACGCGCCATCGGTGGTTCAGTCACACGTCATCGCGTCACTCGCCAACTACGCCATGCATCAAAAAACTCTCTTCACATTCTTCCCCAGAGCTCGATGGTTGTTGTGAGAGCGACAAAGAAAGAACAAGATCCTCATAACGAGATCCCCCAACTTTTCTCGGCGTTAAATGCCAAGGCGGCGCGTTGATGAGAAAACTACTTCAACTCCCCATGTTGCCATTTTTAGGAGTTATCAAACTCTGGCAGAAATTTATTGCACCCGGTCTCGCGCCGCGTTGCAAGTACTACCCATCATGTTCACATTACACATATGAAGCAATTAAGAGATACAACATCATCGGAATTTTTCTTGGTGCTTGGCGCGTCATCCGTTGCAACCCATTTAGCCATGGGGGAGTCGACTATGTGCCAGAAACCTTGAAAATCAAGCGTTTTACGCTGATAAATCAGAGAACAGAAGGAGCGCGCTAGTGGGCTTTATTTTAGATCCTTTATATTGGATTGTTTCTGGAGTTATGGTTGTTATCCACCGCGCCCTATCACCTGTATTTGGTGAAGCAAGTGGCGTGACATGGTCACTCTCTATCGTCGGTCTCGTTATTTTAATTCGTACTCTGCTCATCCCACTTTTTGTTAAGCAAATCAAATCTCAACGCGCACTCACCGCGCTTTCCCCCGAGATGAAGAAGATTCAACAGAAATATAAAGATGATCGCCAGAAACAATCCGAAGAGTTAATGAAGCTTTACAAAGAACATAAAACCAATCCCATGGCTTCATGTTTCCCAATTTTGGCGCAAGCACCAATCTTCTTTGCGCTCTTCACAGTTCTTAATGGAATTGGAAAGAACCCACCACAAGCGCGAGGTACTCTCACTACAGAGTTAGCAGCGCAAGCAGCAAAAGCTGAATTTTTTGGCGCTCCGATTTCACAAACATTTTTAGGTTCATCAAATGTGACAGTAAAGATTGTCACCGTACTTTTGATTGCGTTGATGTCAATCACAACATTCACAACTCAACGTCAATTGATGGTCAAAGGAATGCCAAAACTTGATGCATCAAACAACATGATGTTGCAGCAGCAGAAAATCATGTTGTATTTATTCCCAGTAATTTTCGCGGTCTCTGGAGTTAACTTTCCAATCGGAGTTTTGATCTACTGGTCGACCACAAACTTGTGGACCTGGGGCCAACAGTTCTACGTCATCAAAAGGAACCCAACCCCTGGCTCACCAGCCTGGGAGGAGCTCCAAGCCAAAAAGGCGAAAAAAAGCGGTACTGAGACCCCAAACGAGAACCCAACAGGTGGGGTAGCGACCGAGGAGCCAAAACCAACCGGTCAACGCGAGCAACCAAAGAAGAAAAAGAAGAAGCGAAAATAGCTTTAAAAGCCCCAAATCGGGGCAAAACGTACAGGAGATGAGATGACTGAAGAGAAAACCGCAGTTCAGCGCCTTGAAGAAGAAGGCGATATTGCAGCTGATTACCTAGAAGGCCTTCTTGATATCGCTGACCTCGATGGAGATATCGAGATTGGCGTTGAAAACGAGCGCGCCTCACTTGTAGTGGAAGGTGGCGACCTCGCCCACTTGGTTGGCCGCGATGGCGAAGTCCTTGATGCGATTCAAGAGCTCACCCGCCTCGCCGTTCAAACCTCAACCGGAGAGCGCTCCCGCCTTATGCTCGATATCGATGGCTACCGCCAAGATAAGAAGAGCGCCTTGGCCAAGCTCGCCGAAGAGACCGCCGAAGAGGTTAAATCAAGCGGGAAGCCAATCAAACTCGCCCCCATGAACGCTTTTGAACGGAAGATTGTCCACGACACCATTCAAAAAATCGGCCTCACAAGCGAATCCGAAGGGGAAGACCCCGATCGCTGCGTTGTGGTGATGCCAGCCTGACCGTTTCACGTGAAACGCGGGCTCAACGCTACTTTCCTCAGAAGCAGCGCGAGGCCCTGGCATACGCCGACCTTCTCGCCACCACCGCCATCGAACGTGGCTTGATTGGCCCGAAAGAAGGGGAGCGGATCTGGGAACGGCATATTGAAAACTGCATCCCCATCACAACCCTCTTACCTAACGCGGGTGCAAGCGTTGCCGATATCGGATCAGGGGCAGGGTTACCTGGAATCGTCATCGCCCTTGCCAAACCTGAGCTCAAAGTTACCTTGATTGAACCCCTTCAAAGAAGGGTCGAGTTCCTACATGAAGTTATTGACTCCCTTGGTCTTTCCAATGTGGTCGTCATCCGCGCCAAATCTGAATCGATCAAAGGCTCCTATAACTACGTAGTTGCCCGCGCAGTCGCCCCACTTCCGCGCCTCATCGATACAACCTGGCACTTAGTTGCCAAAGGTGGCTCCCTTCTTGCAATGAAAGGGGAGTCAGCGGCAACAGAGATGGCCAAAAGCGACCTATCAAAAACCTCTCAACACCTCCTCCATGAGATAAATCTTGATGACTTGCCGTTAGCACGCGTGGTTGAACTCGTTAAGGCTGGTTAACTATCCCGCGTGAGTGATTCACGTGAAACAAATCCGCCCCAAGGCGCCGCTCCTCGCCGAATTGTCGGCACCAAGCGCTTCCGTGAGGCGATGCCTAAACCCATCACCACCCGAATCTTCACTGTTGCCAACCAGAAAGGCGGGGTAGGTAAGACCACCTCCGCCGTCAATATCGGGGCAGCCCTAGCGATGGGGGGCCTTCGCACCCTCATTATCGATCTCGACCCTCAAGGCAATGCCAGCACCGCTTTTGGAATTTCCCGCGATGAAGTTAATGGAATGTATGAAGTCATCACAAAAGATCTTCCACTTGTTGATGCATCACTCAAAGTTCCTGGTTATCCGCATTTAGAAGTTGTTCCTGCAACACAATCACTTGCAAATGCAGAAGTTGAATTAGTTCCCATGGTTGCGCGCGAACTTCGTTTAAAGAAAGCACTGACACATTATTTAAATGATGCAGCACAACGCGGCGAGAGATTTGATTATGTAATTATTGATTGCCCACCCAGTTTAGGTTTATTAACCATCAATGCACTTGTTGCAGCAGATGAGCTACTCATTCCAATTCAATGCGAATATTATTCGTTAGAAGGTTTAACACTTTTACTTCATACTGTTTCATTAATTCAAGAACATCTCAACCAAAATATTAAATTATCAACCATTGTTTTAACGATGTATGACGGACGTACTCGACTTGCAAATGATGTAGCAGATGAAGTTCGCAAACATTACCCAGATCAATTAATTGATATTCCCATTCCACGCGCTGTCCGCGTTTCTGAAGCTCCATCATATGGACAGACTGTTATGACATATGACCCGAGTTCTAATGGCGCTGAAGCATATGGACTTGTTGCGCGCGAGATTGCACGTCGTGGCGCACCATCAATAACAAATACCAGTGAAGTAGGTGTTGGGTAATGTCAGCAAAGAAAGGTGGACTTGGAAGAAATCTTGATTCACTCATCCCCACACCCATCAAACTTTCCGGAACTTCACAACCCATCGCAGATCGCGGCGAAGTTCCACTTTCATCAATCTCACCTAATCCAAAACAACCACGTTCAGTCTTTGATAGCGATGCGCTCAATGAACTTGCAGCATCCATTAAAGAAATTGGAATCCTTCAACCCCCAGTAGTACGAAAAATAAGCGCCGATAAATATGAATTAATCATGGGAGAGCGGCGTTACCGCGCTGCAAAACTAGCCGGCCTCACCACGATCCCCGTCATCATCCGCGAGACAACAGATAACGAACTGCTCCGCGAAGCTCTTATTGAAAATATTCATCGCAGCAACCTCAACTCATTGGAAGAAGCAGCTGCTTACAACCAGATGCTCACCGATTTCGGATTTACTCATGATGATCTTGCAAGCAAACTTGGAAAATCTCGTCCTGTCATCACCAACACTTTGCGTTTACTTAATCTCCCACCATCAGTTCAGAAAAGGTTAGCCGCCGGAACTTTAAGTGCGGGACACGCCCGCGCACTTCTTGGTTTAGCAAACCCTGAAGAGATGGAGCGCTTAGCAAATAAGATCATCAACGAAGGTTTAAGTGTTCGAGCCACCGAAGAACTCATCGCGCTCGGAGGCGCCGGAACAAAAGTGTCGGGTAAGAAATCTAAACCAAAGAGCGCTGGCAAGTATCAAGAACTTGTGGAGCGCTTAGAGGATGCGCTCGATACTCGGGTACATATCCAATCTGGCAAAAGTGGCGGAAAGATTCTTATCGAATATGCCGATGGCCAAGATCTCCAACGTATCGTCGGAGTAATTAGTTAATTTGGGGAATTCCCCGACGTTCCATCTCTTGTTCCACAACTTTTCCTAGCGAAGCGATACCTTCTCGAATTCGCTCAGGCGTTGGATAACAGTAAGAAAGACGCATCGACCAACTTCCAAAACCATCTGCATAGAACGCAGTTCCTGGAACATAAGCAACCTTCGCCACAATCGCACGCGGCATCATCGCTTTCGTATCAATCTCAGGTGGTAGCGTCACCCAAACATAAAAACCGCCTTGTGGTTTGGTCCACGTCGCAGCTTTTGGAAAATGCGCATCCAACGATTCGAGCATCGCATCACGACGCTCCTTATAAAGCTTGCAGAATGAGGCGATCTGGTCGCGCCAGGGTTGGTTAGCCAGGTAGCTAGAGATTGCCATCTGGGAGAAGTTTGATGGACATAAAATCGAGGATTCAGAGGCGATGACTAACTTCTCGCGGAGCGCTTGAGGAACAAGCGCCCAACCAATGCGGAATCCAGGGACGATCGTCTTTGAAAATGATCCGAGATAGATGACATTCTCGGAATCTTGGGAGCGCATTGCATTGGGTGATGGGCGATCAAAGCCGAGCAAACCATAAGGATTATCTTCAACGATAAAAATCTTCTCATTCCTACAAATATCAAGAATTTCAGTACGGCGATCTGCAGGGAGCAATACGCCAGCAGGGTTTTGGTAATTTGGAATCAAATATAAGAACTTAATCTTCCGGCCCTGGTAGCGAAGAGTCTTGATCGCATCACGAAGCGCATCTGGAATTAACCCATTTTCATCCATCGCAACATGAACCACATCAGCTTCATATTGGGAGAAAGTTCCAAGCGCACCGACATAGGAAGGCGCTTCTACTAAAACTACATCACCTGGATCGATAAAAATTCGTGAGATTAAATCAAGGGCTTGTTGGGATCCTGTAGTTACCAAAATATCGTTGGGATTAGCGCGAATTCCTTCCAGCGCCATCACATCACAGATCTGTTCACGAAGTTGTGGATGGCCTTGACCACTTCCATATTGGAGAGCTTCTTGTCCGTGGTCACGAATCAGCTTTTCAACAATCCCGGCGAACATATCCATAGGTAGCGCAGTTAAATTCGGCATACCACCAGCAAGTGAAACGATTTCAGGGCGCGATGCCACCGCAAAGAGAGAGCGAATCTCACTTGGTTTCATATGAGCGGCGCGGTGTGCGTAACGCTCGGTGAGATTTTCTGGCGCGTGAGTTCTAAAACGCTCTACATCGTCAGAAGTCATTGGGGAATTCTGCCATACGAGTTATCAAAGACGGTGCAGGTTTTTAGCGACGAATTCCTGCTCTGCGGAGATCTTCAATTCGAAGCGTTCCAGTCTTTGCATCTTCTTCAGCCGATAAATACAGGCGCTGAATTGCAACTACAAGACCTTCAGCAATCACATCACGGAAATGAGAATCTGCAAGCCTTGATGCATCTTTCGGATTGGTGCGATATCCAATCTCTAGAAGAACTGTTGGCGCTTTAGTCAGGCGCAACAAGTCCCACGTCTTTGCTTGGGTGCGCGCATTGAGTAAGTCGGTTCGCGCAACTAATTCGCGCTGCACAATCGTTGCAAACTTCTCACCGACAATGGAATGGATTCCGTGATGATCGCTGCCATAAAAGTAGGTTGATAACCCTTCAGCTTTATCGTTCTTATACTGATCAACGCTCAATGAAATAACAAGATCAGCATCAGTGCTATTAGCAAAAGCAATTCGCTCAGATTCTGAAGGTTTTGTTGAACTATTTCGACTTAAGAAAACAGAAACTCCAAGGGCAATGAGACGGCCTTCAATTTTCTGCGCGATATCAAAAGTTATTTCAGAGATATCGCTACGCGAACTTGGATCTAAAACTATTACTTTGTCAGCCAGCGCAGGTCCACGCTTTTCGCGAACCGCTTGATCGCGGAGTTGTGTGGGAGCGCCTCCTGTAACGGTGCGCATCAAGCGCATCAAGGCAATAACAGTTCCAGGGCCACAAATTCCATCAATCTTTACACCAACCGATTTCTGGAAATCCTTTACTGCGCCTTCAGTGGTGGCGCCATATATTCCATCGACGCGACCAGGATTAAATCCCATATCAATCAAACGACTTTGAAGAGTTGCGACATCATCACCGCGCATATGTGGTGATTCAACTTTGAGTGAGCGATCCCCTAATTTCCAACGGGCTTCTTCGATGGCGGCATGAGTCCCGATATCGATCTCGCCGGTAACGCTTAATCCGCGCTCTTGTTGAAATGCGCGGACGGCTTGGGAGACTTCCGGAGTAAATGTGTCAGTGGGTGATGCGATCAAACCAAGGCGATGCAAGGTGTTGGTAACAGCTGTTACAACATCCCCGCGATCGCCGGGTTTAATCATGGTTAATTAAATTACAAAAACTAGTTGATGTACTCAGAGAGCTCTTTGAGGAGCGCAGGCTTTGGGCGTGCGCCGACAATGCTCTTCACAACTTGGCCGCCAACGAAGACATTCATGGTTGGGATCGAGTTGATTCCGTACTTCATCGCGATCGAGCCTTCTTCATCGGTATTGAGTTTCACAATCTTGATCTTCTCACCATGTTCATTGGAGATCTCTTCCAAGATTGGCCCAACTGCGCGGCAAGGTCCGCACCATTCCGCCCAGAAATCCACCAATACTGGTGTTGAGCTCTTCAATACGACATCTGCAAAGTTTGCTGCAGTTACTTTCTCGGTTGCCATCTCTTCTCCTCTATTTGTATCGCGAACTCTAGTGACCTTGTAAAAATCTCTCAGCATCGAGGGCAGCCTGGCAGCCCGATCCCGCAGCAGTAATCGCTTGTCGATAGGTGTGGTCCACCAAATCTCCGCAGGCGAATACGCCCGAGATATTGGTACGGGTGGAACGACCTTCTACTTCGACATATCCCTCGCCATTGGTGGTGATTTGGCCGCGAACGAGTTCGCTACGAGGTAGATGGCCAATTGCAACAAAGAGCCCGGTGAAATCACGTGTTGATTCTTCGCCACTTACAGTGTTACGTAACTTCAAAGCTGTGACTTTATCTTCACCTAACACATCTATTACTTCGGTATTAAACAAGAATTCAATCTTGGGATTTGCTTTAGCGCGTTCTGCCATGATCTTTGAAGCACGCAATTCTTCGCGGCGATGAATTAATACAACTTTACTTGCAAACTTAGTTAGGAAGTTTGCCTCTTCCATCGCAGAATCACCGCCACCAACCACAGCAATTACTTGATCTCTAAAGAAGAATCCATCACATGTTGCACACCATGAAACGCCACGACCAGATAAACGCTTCTCATTTGATAAACCAATTTCTTTATAGGCCGATCCCATTGCAAGAATGACAGCGCGCGCTTTCAAAGTATTGCCAGAACCATCAACTAAAGTTTTTATCTCACCATCAAGTTTCATCTCAGTGATGTCATCGGTGACTAATTGGGTTCCAAATCGGAGCGCTTGTTTACGCATCTGGTCCATCAAATCTGGACCCATGATGCCGTGTTCAAAACCTGGGAAATTTTCTACCTCAGTTGTGTTCATTAAAGCGCCACCTGCGGTGACAGAACCTTCATACAAAACTGGGCTTAATTGAGCACGTGCTGCGTAAACACCTGCGGTGTAACCAGCTGGACCAGATCCAACAATGACGAGTTCGTGCACTTTGCTGTAATCAACGCTCACAAGCGCACCTTACCTTCGTAATAGAACTTTAATTGTCTGGCCCACTTCTTCAATCTTCATGGCGCGCGCCACAATGAGATAGAGAAGAGAAGTAATAGCCAGAACGCCAACCAGGTCGACGATATTCCCCTCCAGACCCAACTCTTGCGCGGCGTATGCCACAAGCAGAACAGAGATTGTGGCGGCGAGTATCACTTTGAGATAAAAGAAGAGAAGTGCTCCAAGCGCTAGCGCACCCGTGTATTTCCGCAATAAGAAGTAGGTCACCACAATCCCACACCAATAACTCGCAGTAAAGGCAAGCGCTAGCCCCACGGTCACAGAGCGCGCCTCCATATTGGAGTAAGCGATCAACGAGAGCGTTACTGCAACGACATTAATGACAAGATTTGAGATCACTTGATACTTAGTATTTTCAAAAGCATTTAAACCACGGATAAATACAAGATTTATTGAGAGCGGAATCAACCCAAGAGCCATAGCCGAAAGAAGGCGTCCGATATAAATTGCGCTCTCTTCTGTGATTCCAAAGAAGATTGCTTCTGCAACTCTCTCTCCGAAAAGTAGAAAGAAAATCGAAGCAGGGACAGTAATAATTCCAACATAACGTAGTGCTGCGGCAAGAGCGCTCTTCAATTCATCCATCTTCTTATCAATCACAAAACTAGAGAGCCGCGGCAATAAAGCGGTAACAATAGATATTGTGACGATTGAATGTGGCAACAAGAGAATTAAGTACGCATTCGCGTAAGGGGTATAACCAACACCGTATGCAACTCCGGCAGCTTCAGCCGCGACTCCAGCGCGCGTTGCAAGATTTACCGTGATAACAAAACCAAGTTGTGAGATCAAAACAAAGAGGAACATCCAACTTGCTAAGCGGAGCGCTTTATCAAGGCCTACCCCACGCCAATCAGTTCTAAAACGAAGCCTCAAACCTGTTGATTTCAAAGTTGGAATCAAAATCAACGCTTGTAGGGCGATACCAAGAGTGGTGCCAAGACCTAAAGTCATAACTTGAGTATCGGAAATAGTCTGAAGTGAGATTTCATCGACCACAGTTAAGAAGTAAGTAAAGAGTGCAATCACCACAAGGTTATTGGCAATCGGCGCCCACATCATGGGGCCGAACTTCTCCTTCGCATTAGCGACCTGGCCAAGTACCCCGAAAAGCCCATAGAAAAGGATCTGTGGGAGGCAGTACAGGGCAAATGCAACCGTTACATCACGTGAGCGGCCAGTAAATGATGGCGCATATAAAGAGATGAATAGCGGCGCTAAAACCATCGCAACCACAGTAATAAGGACGAGCGCGCTCATAAGAAGTGAGACAAGTCGACTTACATAGGCGCTACCACCATCGTTATCGCGGAACGATTTAACTATTTGCGGGACAAAGACAGCAGATAAAGCTCCGCCAATAAGTAAGTTATAAAGAATGTTTGGCGTTGTATTTGCGACGTTATAAGCATCGCCAAGAATTCCCGTTCCTAAAACAGCAACCAACAATAAATTTCTCGCCAATCCAGTAACGCGAGAGATGATGGTTCCAAGTCCCATCAACGAAGAGGAGCGAATCAAGCGAGCATCATCGTCATTCATGCTGCTTCCTCCGCTTCACTCGTCGGACGCTCTGTATGACAGCTGCGAGTAAAAGAATTATCGCCATTCCGGTTGTAAACCAGGTTGTAATGGGCGATATAACCGCGAGTCGTAACGGTATCCGCTCCATCTCACCAATAGCGCTCCCCTTTGGAGTACGCAGTTGAAGGCGAAGTGCAGTATCTCCTGATGCAATAACTTGGATAGGTACCTTGATCTGTAATTGTGAACGCGCATCGACAGTAATTCGTGGCACTTGAGTTACCAGGACGCGGCTATTAGTGGTGGTGATCGCTAAGTCAACACTTACTAACTGATCAAAGTCATTGATGATAGTGACAGGCAATTCATAATTTGAAGCGGTTATTGTGTAGTTACCCGTTGAGACACGAAGTCGCCCATCAAAACGCTTTACTTCATTTTCAAAACTACGCGTCAGCTGTACTGCTCTGTCGCCTTCCAACTTTGGGTTTAAAGTTTTTGCAAGCCCTAAACGAAGGTTTTCAACGTCAGGGGTCGTAACCAAACTATTGATTACTCGCATCTTCTTGCGAAGCAGTGTGTAAGCATTTCTGGCAACCAAAGGCGCAGTCTCAGTGATTCGTGGAGTTGTATCGGCAGCTACAACAGGGCGACCAAGAAGTTCCTCGAGGCGCAGCGCTGAGAGTTGGTTATAGAGCGCTAACTCTCCTGGAGCGGCTTTCTGAAGATAAGAGAGCGAAGGGCCGCCATATGTCATGGTTACTACTCGATCATTACGCGAGATAAATCGGAGCAAATTCAACCAATCAGTAGCAGCAGGAAATTCATCTACGCTGACTTCATTACCTTCTACATCGAGATAAACATAACCATCACTTAGCGCAGAAATTTCTTCTAAAAGTGCTGGATCAATCAGCCAACTCTTTACACCTCGATAACGCGCCGATAAAACTTTATCGAGCTCTCCGCCAGAACTAATCGAGAGCGCTAATTCATTACTTAGAAATCTGCCATCAGCAAGTTGTGATGGAGTCTGCGTCAAAGTTATAAGAGTTTCGGCCCGCGCTGGAGCAAGGGGCGCCACAACCAATCCAGTTAATAAGAGAATTACAACCCACGCCCGTTTCACGAGATCAAATCCTTAGAGCGCGCAATCAACTTCTTCTCATCGGGATATGCCAATTTCTCAACGATTTCCTCAAGTGGAAACCAACGCACATCATCAACTTCACTTACCTGGGGGGCAATCTTTCCGCCGGTCTCTTTAAATAGGAAGTGATGCACGGTTTTGTGAATTCGCTTTCCACCAGCCATAAACCAGAAATCAATAACGCCAAGAGATTTATCAATCTGACTTTCAATACCAGTCTCTTCTTTTACTTCACGAACCGCAGCTTGTTCGGGAGTTTCGCCAGTTTCAATATGTCCTTTAGGAAGTGACCACAACAACCGTTCCCGCTTTGCATCTTTGGCATCAATACGGCCAATAAGTAATCCTTTTGTACCTGAGCTATCGACAACTAAGCCACCAGCGCTGACTTCATCCACTCTTTTGGCATAAGGTTTTTTCGGGCGATTTTGTGGTTGCGAATTCTTTGGGTGTGAGCGTTGTGAAGATTTAGAACGAGAGCGCCTACGCTTCCGCTTCTTCTTAACTTCTTCGCCGCCCGCACCAGGTGCCGGGGTCATAGCCCAAGACTAGTGGGTGGCCTCCATCGGTAGCCTTAGGCTGATATGGAAACACCACAATCTGCAGCGAGCGAGATTGCAATCGCAACGCTTCGTGAACGTGCGCCTCTTGCATTTGAACTTGCGGCGCAATTTAAGGCTGCCGGTTTCCGTCTTGCACTTGTTGGTGGACCAGTTCGCGATTCACTTCTTGGTCGTTTAGGAAATGATTTAGATTTCACAACAGATGCACGTCCTGACGACACAAAGAAAATCATGAAGAAGTGGGCGGAAGATATCTGGGATGTTGGAATTAAATTCGGAACAATTGGCGCAAAGAAATCCGATATAACTTTTGAAGTAACAACCTATCGCGCAGATTCATATGAAAGTGATTCACGTAAACCAGAAGTAGATTTTGGTGACAGCATCGAAGGGGATCTACTCCGTCGTGATTTCACCGTTAATGCCATGGCAATCGAGTTAACAACTCCAACTCCAGAATTTATCGATCCCCATAACGGCGTCACTGATCTACTCAAAAAATCACTACGCACACCAAGCACTCCAGAACTTTCTTTCTCTGATGATCCACTCCGCATGCTCCGCGCTGCGCGTTTTGCTGCGCAACTAGGTTTCACTATCGATGAAGCAGTGGTGGAAGCGATGAAAGCTATGGCGGATCGACTTTCAATTATCTCCGCAGAACGAATCCGTGATGAGTTTGTTAAAACGCTCATGTCAGATAATCCCCGCGTCGGAATCACAATCTTGGTTGATACAGGTCTATGCGAGAAGTTCTTACCGGAAATTCCAAAACTTCGCCTCGAGATCGATGAACACCACCACCATAAAGATGTATATGAACACACTCTCACTGTTGTTGAGCAATCAATGGCGCTAGAGGAGCGACTGGGCGGTCCTAATCTTGTGGCGCGCTTAGCAGCGTTGATGCACGATGTTGGTAAACCAAAGACTCGCGCACTTATTGCGGGCGGTGGAGTCTCCTTCCATCATCATGAAGTTGTGGGCGCACGTATGACAAAAGAGCGTTTAAAGAAGCTCCGCTTTGATCATCACGTCGTAGAAGATGTATCCCAACTCGTCTTTCTCCACCT
>VFFD01000064.1 GCA_018882745.1 Candidatus Nanopelagicaceae bacterium | reverse complement strand
CCCTGATCCCGTTTACCAGATCATTTCTGTTTATCTTCTCTTTGGAATTGGTCTTAAAGGTGGAGTTTCACTCACACATTCCAGTGCAAGCGGACTTATCAAGCCGATTACTGCGACACTTATTCTTGGTTGCATCATCCCCGCGTTAGCATTCTTTGTACTTCGCTACGTTAAATCTCTCAACGAGATTGATCGCGGTGCAATCGCAGCACATTACGGCTCCACTTCCCTAGTTACATTTACTGCAGCACTTGTCTTCCTTGATAATGCAAATGTCACCTATGAAGGTTTTGCCACAACACTTCTCACAATCATGGAGATCCCGGGAATTGTGATTGGAATCTTCCTCGCTACTCGACATATCCAACGCGAAGTGTCTTGGTCAGAATCGCTAAAGGAAATTGTTCTTGGTAAAACTGTGATTCTTCTTGTCGGCGGGCTTATCGTTGGTGCGATATCTGGCGACGCTGGTTATGCGCGCGTAGAGCCATTCTTTGTAAATCTACTCCCTGGAATTCTCGCGCTCTTCCTCATGCACCTTGGTTACTTAGCAGGACTTCGTATCCACGTCATCAAAGAGACTGGCGTTGGATTATTTATCTTTGCACTTGCTTTCCCACTCGTCTCCGGAACACTCGGTGTTCTTGGTGGATCACTGGCTGGACTTTCGGTTGGCGGTGCAACAGTTCTTGGGGTTCTCTGCGCTAGCGCTTCTTATATTGCAGCACCTGCTGCTGTTGGAATTGCTTTACCTGAAGCTAATCCATCGCTATCGATTACTGCGAGCCTTGGTGTGACATTCCCATTCAATCTAGTTCTGGGAATTCCAATCTTTCATGCACTAGCAAAGTTGCTAATTCAATAGTTTAAGCAGCATGCCCCGCCTTCTGGCGAGCCCGATCTGCAATGAAAATACCCACTATTACAACGACGCATCCCACTAATTGAATTCCGTTGAGACTTTCACTCAACCACCACCACGCAAACATTCCCGCCATTACAGGCTCGATCATTCCGAAGACGCTCGCAGTTGATGCCGAAAGAATTTTCAGACCACTCACTACAAGAATGTATGGAGCGATTGTTCCCATCACCACAATCCAGAGAATCAAAACCCATCCAGGAAGTGTGTACTCACTAAAACGACCAAGCAATTCCATGTTTTTGCTAAACACTTCAGTAGGGAAGTTCCAAACGGGCAAGACGAAGAACATCATGGCGCTCGCCACTCCAAAGCCCCACGTTGTAATCGCTGCGCTCGACTTAGTCTTTCCTAAACGATCGCCAATCAAGAAATATCCCGCTAACGCAAAGGCATCAATCAACGCCGCAATCAAACCAATCTGATCCAGTGTCAACCCGCGCCAAATCTGGGTGATCATCAACAAACCACTAAATGCCAACAAGATCGCCCACCACAGTGAATTTGGGACATGCTTCTTCAATACAAACCTCAAGAACAACAAGATCCAAATCGGTGCAGTGAACTCAATCAGGAGCGCGACTCCCACATACATACGTTCAATCGCGATGAAGTAGAAAGCCTGCACGAAGGTCACGCCAACAGCACCAAAGGCAATCAACCACGGAAGTTCGGAGCGCGTCGCCTTGAGCTCGGATCTCCTGAAGAATAAGAAGACAGAGATGAGAATGATGAAAGCTCCACCACATCGGATCTGAGTTAAGCGCCAAGCAGATAACCCATCAATGAGGACAATCTTGGAGATGATCCCATTAAAGGCGAAGAGAAAAGCCCCAAAGAAGAGGTAAATCTCGCCGCGGAGCTTTGATAGCACCCGCGTACTTTACAGGCTTAGAACGCGGCTTCAGATACCTTCATGATTTCGCCATCTTCACGCTCAACTATCGCGCGAGTAGCTGCAATCAAAGGCAAGAAGTTATGAATGAAGTATCGCGATGCTGCAATCTTTCCTTCATAGAAATCTTTATCTTTTCCAGAAGCGCTTCCAATCTTGGTTGCTGCAATATCTGCTTGACGAAGCAGTAACCAAGAAATAATCACATCACCAACAGCCATTAACAAGCGTGATGTATTTAAACCGCACTTGTAGATTTCAGAAGGATTTTCTTGGCTTGCCATTGCATGAGTGACCAGCTGCCCGATAATTCCTTGCATATCTTCTAAAGCTTTACCAAGGGCCGCCTTCTCATCAGCATTGTTGCCACCGCTTGCTGCGACTTTACCAATCTCTTTAGCGAGCTTCGTTAATGCGCGACCATTATCTTTAATGATCTTGCGGAAAAAGAAATCCAAACCTTGAATGGCGGTCGTACCTTCATACAAAGTATCAATCTTTGCATCACGAACGTACTGTTCAAGTGGCCAATCTTGGGTGAAACCAGAACCACCAAATGTCTGGAGAGATTCAGTTCCAAGCAGAGTCCATGCCCGCTCAGATCCATAACCTTTCACAATTGGCAATAACAGATCATTGAGATGCTCAAGATCCTTAATCTCATCTTCTGATTTACCAGCGGCTTTTGCAAGCAACACTTCATCTTGAATCGAAGCGGTATAAAGCACGAGCGCGCGCATACCTTCGGCATACGCTTTCTGGGTCATCAACGAACGGCGTACATCTGGATGATTAATAATTGTTACGCGAGGACTAGCTTTATTGGCCATATCTTTCATATCGCCACCCTGGACGCGAGTCTTGGCATATGCCAGAGCCTGCTGATACCCCGCAGAAAGCGTTGAAATAGCCTTAGTTCCGACCATCATGCGAGCAAATTCGATGATCTTAAACATCTGCGCGATTCCATCATGAACTTCACCAAGTAAGTAACCAACGGCTGGTTCTTTCTCGCCAAGATTCATTTCGCAGGTCGATGAAACATTAAGCCCCATTTTGTGTTCAACATTCGTTACATACACACCATTGCGCTTACCGAGTGCTCCAGTTTCAAAATCAAACATAAACTTCGGAATCAAAAAGAGTGACAAACCTTTTGTTCCAGGTCCATGTCCTTCAGGGCGTGCTAAAACAAAGTGCACAATATTCTCGAATAGATCTGCATCGCCTGATGTTATGAATCTCTTTGTACCTGTGATGTGCCATGTTCCATCGGCTTGCTTGACAGCTTTAGAGCGACCAGCTCCAACATCAGAACCTGCATCAGGTTCAGTGAGCATCATCGTCGCTCCCCATTGCTTATCCACCATATGTTTCGCCATCTTCTTCTGGCGCTCATCACCTAAGAAGTGCGCAACTTGAGCGAATGCAAAACCAGATGCATAGATATGTACGGCAGGATTTGAACCAAGGACCATTTCCGCAATCGCCCAACGAACCGACGGAGGAATCTCTGTTCCACCCAAAGCTGCAGGAACATCAACCATTCCCCAACCGCCATCAACATAAGCGCGATACGACTTCTTAAAACTTTCAGGGACTTTTACTTCGCCAGTTGCTTTATTGAAATCTGTGCCGATGCGATCGCCATCAATAAATGATTCTGAAAGATCGTTCTCACATAGTCGCTTCACTTCTTCCAACATACCCATCGCGGTTGCGCGATCAACATCGGAGTACATCCCTTTGCCCAGAATCGATTCACGATCTAGGAGGTCGAAGAGACAGAATTCAATATCGCGGAGATTTGCTATGTAATGGCCCATAAGCCAAGAATGCTACTGGCGAGTAACTTACGCAAGGCGGGCACGGCCAGCGTGTAGGGTCGGCTCATGCTTCTCAGTGATCGCGATATCGCCGCCGAAATTAAGGCTGGCCGGGTCCAAGTCGAACCATTCGATACGAAGATGATCCAACCTTCGAGCGTTGATGTCCGCCTCGACCGCTTCTTCCGAGTCTTTGAAAACCATAAGTACGAAGTAATCGACCCATCTATAGAACAACCCGACCTCACTCGAGAAGTCGCAGTCGCACCCGATGACTTCTTCATCCTCCACCCAGGTGAATTTGTTCTTGCATCAACTTATGAAGTCATCACTCTTCCCGACGATATTGCTGGGCGCCTGGAAGGAAAGTCATCTCTAGGACGTCTCGGTTTGCTCACACACTCCACAGCAGGCTTTATTGATCCAGGTTTTAGTGGACACATCACTCTTGAGCTCTCCAACGTAGCCAACCTCCCCGTGAAGTTATATCCGGGTATGAAGATCGGCCAACTTTGTCTCATCAAACTCTCATCTGCCGCTGAGCATCCTTACGGTTCTGCGGTTTATGGTTCTCGATACCAAGGTCAGCGCGGCCCAACGCCAAGCAAGTCTTGGTTGAATTTCCACAAAACCACAATTCAGTAACTTCTATTAGATTAGGGCCATGGACGCCTCACTCTTAATCATTATCGCAGTCTCATTTTTTGTTGTGTATGCAGTCTTGCAATACAACAAGCTGGTTCGCCTCAATATCCGCGTCGATGAAGCTTTCGCCCAAATTGAAGTACAACTCAAGCGCCGTGCTGATTTGATTCCAAACCTTGTTGAAACTGTGAAAGGTTATGCTTCGCATGAAAAAGAAGCGCTGGAAAAAGTTGTCCAAGCTCGCGCCGCTTCAACAGCTGCCTCAACACTTCCTGCCGTCGCCGCCGCCGATGGCATGCTTACTAATGCGCTCCGTGGATTACTAGCGGTAGCGGAGGCGTATCCAGATTTGAAGGCATCCACCAACTTCTTGCAACTCCAAGAAGAGCTATCAACCACAGAAAACAAAGTCTCTTTTGCTCGACAGTTCTATAACGACAACGTACGCACCCTCAATACCGCAGTAAAAACCATTCCTTCTAGCTTCTTTTCTGGCCTTGCCAAAGTTGGAGAGCGCGAGTTCTACGAAGTTGATGATCCATCAATTCGTAATGCTCCCAATGTGAAGTTCTAACCAGGTTACGTTTTAGATAAAAGCATGTCTGACTTCCGTGCGATGCAATCCTCCAATAAGCGGAGGACTTTCTTTCTCCTCTTCTTTATGGCAATCCTGGTGTGGGTTATCGCTTATGTAGCAATCTCGGCCTTTGGGGGAACTGGCGCGGGCGTCATTCCTCTAGCTGTTTTCATCACTTTAATTTCTGTCTGGGGCTCCTATTACGCCTCCGACAAGCTTGTTCTCAAGATGACTCGCGCCCAAGTTATTACTGAACAAGATAATCCAAATCTCTTTAACGTTATTCACGAAGTTGTTATTGCTTCTGGACTTCCGATGCCAAAAGTTGCAATCGTCAATGATCCAGCACCGAATGCATTTGCCACAGGACGGGATCCTGAGCATGCGTTGATTGCATTCACTACAGGACTTCTTGACTCCATGGATCGCGACGAACTACAAGGAGTAGTAGCGCATGAAATGTCACA
>VFFD01000020.1 GCA_018882745.1 Candidatus Nanopelagicaceae bacterium | reverse complement strand
AATCACAATATTTTGTTCCTTGGCAAGTTCTTCAATGATTAAATTAGAAATCAAGTATGAGAGTTGGGTGCGAGTTAGATCTTCCCCAGTTTCAAGTTGCATTTGTGAAGTATCAACTGCGTTTCTCTCTGAAAGGATGAGATCGACTTGAGACTGCAACTCATTTAGCGCTATCTCTTGATTGCCAACTGTTGCCGCAGAATTGACTTGAGAGCAGCCGCTTAAAACAAATGTCATGAGTGCAAATACCAGCGCTAGGGACTTCTTCACTTCAACTCACTTTCGTTGGGGGCGCTCAAGAAGAGTCTCTGCCAGCTCAATCGCCCAATCAAGGAGAGAAGTATCCACTATTTCCTCATCGCGCTCCCCCGCGCCTGACTCCCAAGCTGCGCTCTGGGGGCGCGCAATCATGACGACTTTGGTTACTGATTTCACAATAGAACCCGGATAGAGGCGTTGAATCTTCATCTCCAGAGATTCCGTCGGTGCAAAAGGGGCAACTTTTACATATTTACCTTGTACTGCAAAGTCTGTGATGCCGCGAGACTTCACAAAAGTTCGAAGTTTTGCAACTCGGATGAGTCTCTCTGCCGCTTTTGGAAGTGGACCGAAACGATCGATCAACTCTTCGCGAATCGCATCAATCTGTTCATCATCTTTCGAATCTGCAAGCCTGCGATAGAGATCAAGGCGTAATCGATCTGCTGGAACATATTCTGGAGAGAGATGTGCTGTGATGGGAAGTTCGACTTTGCATTCAAAGCTCTCCTCGATTCCCTCAATAAACCCACGTTTATATTCATTGACTGCGTCTCCCACCATACGCATATATAAATCAAAGCCAACATCTGCGATATGACCTGATTGTTCTCCTCCTAGGAGATTTCCAGCCCCACGAATCTCTAGATCTTTCAATGCAACTTGCATTCCAGCACCGAGTTCAGTGTTCTTAGCAATTGTCGTCAGCCGATCTAGCGCGAGCTCGGTTAGAGGTTTATCCGCGGGGTAAAGGAAATAGGCATATGCCCGCTCGCGACTACGACCAACACGTCCGCGAAGTTGGTGTAGTTGTGAGAGTCCAAATACATCTGCTCGCTCCACAATTAAGGTGTTGGCATTTGCAACGTCAATGCCATTCTCAACGATTGTGGTACAAACCAGAACATCAAATTCACGGTTCCAAAAAGCGATTACTACCTGCTCTAAAGCGCTCTCATTCATCTGACCATGGGCAATAGCGACTCTTGCTTCCGGCACAAGTCGTCGGATGCGCGCAGCCGCCTCATCAATTGATTCAACTCTGTTGTGAATATAGAAGACTTGTCCATCGCGAAGTAGTTCACGATGAATTGCGGCTGTGACTTGTTTTTCGTCATATGCACCAACATAGGTAAGTACCGGGTGGCGTTCTTCGGGGGGCGTTGCAATGGTGGACATCTCGCGGATACCTGTAATCGCCATTTCTAGAGTACGAGGAATAGGCGTAGCTGACATCGCTAGCACATCAACGCTGGCACGGAGTTTCTTCAACTTCTCCTTATGTTCAACACCAAAGCGCTGCTCTTCATCAACAATGATGAGCCCTAAGTCTCTGAAACTAATGTCATCTGAGAGCAAGCGGTGGGTTCCAATGACCACATCCACATTTCCTGTCGTCAATCCAGTTAAAGCTTCGTTTGTTTCCTTCGTTGAATTAAAGCGAGAGAGAGATGCGACTTTGATGGGAAAACCTGTGTATCGCTCAGTAAACGTAGCAAAGTGCTGTTGCGCAAGAAGTGTTGTGGGAACTAAGACAGCAACTTGCTTTCCATCTTGCACTGCCTTAAATGCAGCTCGAATTGCAATCTCAGTCTTGCCATATCCGACATCTCCACAGACGATGCGATCCATGGGATACGGACGCTCCATATCTGCCTTTACTTCATTAATTGTCACAAGTTGATCTGGAGTCTCTACATAAGAAAAAGAGTCTTCAAGTTCTCGCTGCCATGTCGTGTCAGGAGAGAAAGCAAACCCTGGTGAACTTGTTCGCGCCGCATAAAGCCGTATCAGCTCTCCAGCAATCTCTTTGACAGCTTTTTTAGCGCGAGACTTGGCTTTGATCCAATCACCACCACCAATACGATGAAGAGCAGGAGTTTCCCCGCCTACATATCGTGTTATCTGCTCTAGCGCATCAGTTGGAACATAGATTCGATCTGCAGGTTGACCTCGCTTTGATGCTGCATATTCGATAACTAAATACTCTCGCGAAGCACCACCAACATTTCTTTGAACTAATTCAATGTAACGGCCAACTCCATGTTGCTCATGCACGACATAGTCGCCACTCTTTAACTCCAGTGGATCAATAGTCCTCTTCCGTCTTGAGGGCATACGAGTAGTAGCAGCGCGGGCATCATGGCTACCCGTAATTTCGGATTCAGTGACGAATAAAACTTTGCTTTCTTGATCTTCAAAACCTTGATGTAACTGAGAGGTAATTAAATACACCGAACCGCGCACGGGATGGGTATCTAAAGTCTCCTTTAACACCGCCGGAATATCGGCGTCACTCAATATGTCGCGATATCGTTCAAGAAGTCCATGCCCAGCGAGTGAAATCACAACTAAGTAACCCGCAGAAAGTTTTGCTTTGATTTCAGTGATAAGTCGTTCCACATTATTCTTAAAAGGTTCTATCTCTTTAAACTGTTTAATCTCCGGATCTTTCTCATAGCCAAACAGATCAAAGTTGCGCCATGAAATACCTTTTCCTTCCGCGACTTCACGCAAAGTCGCAAGATCTGCAAAAGCACCCGCTTGCAGCTCCTCTCGTAACGGCGCGAGTTTTCTTCCCTCAGCTTTTTCGCTGGTGAGCGCAACGTTTGACCATGCCGCTTCGAGAAATTCTTGATTGGTGTTGATGAGATCAATAACGCGAGACTTAATGCGCTCACTTTCTAACATCACAACTGAAAAATTGGCGGGGAGAAAATCAATCAGTGATGCCATTTCAGGATGGAGAACTGCTGCCAAAGACTCAATTCCATCCACATAGATTCCAGATTCAATTTTGGAGCACATTTCGCGGAGTTCCAGGTATTGCGATTTCAATTCACCGGCTCGCACTTGAACATCCGGAGTAATGAGAATCTCTTTACAAGGAATGAGAGTGAGTGCGCCAACGACAGGAGCAAAGGTTCTCTGATCACTGATTTCAAAGTACTTCATATCTTCAATCTCGTCACCGAAAAACTCGATTCGCACAGGATGCGATGCGAGAGGAGGAAATACGTCGATGATTCCACCCCGAACTGCAAAATCACCGCGCCGTTCCACAAGATCGACTCTCGAATAAGCGCGCAACGTAAGCTCTCGTAAGAGTGCTGCAAAATTGAATTCTTTTCCAATCTCAAGATTGAGTAGTGGCGTTGTTGTAATTGACGAGATAATGGGCTGAACGAGTGCGCGCGCTGTGGTGACAACAACTTTTGCGTCTTCTAAATGAAGCAAAGTGTGAATGCGCTTGGCAACGGTGTCGCTATTCGGACTTAGCCGCTCGTGCGGCAGCGTTTCCCACGCCGGGAATTCCATTACGCCTTCGATGAACTCGGAGATTTCCGCAACCAGATCTGAGGCTCGTTTGCTCGAATGAGCCACAAGAAGTATTGGCTGGTGTGCTGACTGCTCTGCAATAAGAAATGGGATGGCTGCGCTCGTTGAGATCACAGATTCATGATTGGAATTGAGAATTTCTGTTGTTGTTTCAGATAGCGAGATAAGTCCGCGCAACTTCGCTTTCATGACTTACCCCTTTCTCTGCAACAGCGCGAAAACAACGCCGATTAGCCCCTTTCTTAAAAGCAGGGGGCTGCTAACAAGATAAGGGGCTTTTTGGAAATCGTGGCGTAATACTAGCGTGCCATTATTAGCCCATGTCCGCTCTCTCTCCGCAGCAAGACAATGCTGAGCTGCGCAGCGATGTGCGACGTCTTGGAGAACTACTAGGTCAATCCTTAGCAAGGCAAGATGGCGAAGCGCTACTCAATCTCGTTGAGTTAGTTCGTAAGTCGGTACGCGAAGGCAGCGGTGAGGATCTGCTGAATTCAATTTCAACGGCAGACTCAGTAAAGCTCGTGCGCGCCTTTAATGTCTATTTCAATCTTGCCAATGTGGCCGAACAGGTTCATCGCTCTCGTGTTCTAGCGCAAGAGCGAATTAATGGAGGTTCATGGCTTACTCGAGCGGTTGATCACATTCTCGAGTCAAAAAAATCAGGACAATCAATCTCCGATGCAGATTTGAAAAAGTGGTTAGAGAATTTTGAAGTTCGACCTGTCTTTACGGCGCATCCCACAGAAGCCGCACGACGTTCAGTGCTAAGTAAATTATCAACGATTTCAGAGTTGCTTGATGAGCCAGAGAGCCCTACTCGCGAGCGGAGGCTTGCCGAAGCGGTAGATCTACTCTGGCAGACAGATGAATTAAGACTAGGAAGACCAGAACCACTCGATGAAGCGATTAACGCGCTTTATTATCTTGATGATCTCTTCCGCCTCACTATTCCTGAAGTTCTCGATGACTTCTCTCGTGAGCTTTCGCGACTTGGAATAAAGCTCGCACCCACGGCAACTCCCCTCACATTTGGTTCTTGGATTGGTGGGGATCGTGATGGAAACCCCAACATCACCCCGGAAATCACAAAACAAGCAATCGTTCTTCAGATGGGGCATTCAATTCGAGTCACCTTAGAAGCACTTGATGAACTTCGTCAGGCGCTCTCAGTTTCGACAAAGCTCGCCGGAACTTCGGAACCACTTCTGCAATCTGTAGCAAAAGATTTGGAGTTGTTACCCGAGATTGAGCCTCGATTCAAACGAATCAATGTCGAGGAGCCTTATCGACTGAAGGCCACAGCGATTCGTCACCGCTTATTGCTGACTCGCGATCGCCACAGCAATGGAACAGAACACGAAACAGGTCGAGATTATGCAAATACCGAGGAACTCCTCAACGATTTAATGCTGATGTATAACTCATTGTTGGCAAATCGCGGTGAGTTGATTGCACATGGATTACTAGAACGAACGATTCGAACTGTGGCTGCCTTTGGCGTTACTCATGCAACGATGGATGTCCGAGAGCATTCAGGCGCCCACCAACGCGTGATTGAAGCCCTCTTCCCAGAGCAGAATTACAGTTCATTTACATCAGAGCAAAAGTGTGAGTTTCTAACCGCTCAACTGAATGATGGAAATCGTGTCGCAAGCTCTTTGGATGATTTGAATGCCAAGACGTTACGTACTTTTTCTGCGATCCGAGAACTTCAAGATAATTTCGACCCTACTGTCGTAGAGACGTACATCATCTCCATGACCAAGGGTCCAGAAGATGTATTGGCCGCCGCTTATTTGGCGAAAGAAGCTGGACTTATTGATCTCAGGAAAGGAGTTGCGCGCGTTGATGTGGCGCCTCTTCTTGAAACTGTTGCTGAGTTACGAACGGCTGGCGAGATTCTCGAAAGATTGCTCGCCAATCCAACCTATCGAAAGATTGTTGAGATGCGCGGCAATATCCAAGAAGTGATGTTGGGTTATTCTGATTCAAATAAGGATGCTGGTATTGCAACAAGCCAATGGGAGATCCATCAAGCACAACGCAAACTCCGTGATGTAGCTCGTAAGTATGGAATCAAATTGCGTCTCTTTCATGGTCGTGGTGGATCAGTAGGTCGCGGAGGCGGTCCTACCTACGATGCAATCATCGCGCTGCCATGGGGAACTCTTGATGGCCAGATTAAGATGACAGAACAAGGTGAGGTCATCTCCGATAAGTACGCGTTGCCTTCTTTGGCGCGGGAAAATGTCGAACTCACCTTAGCTGCCGCACTCGAAGCCACAGTTCTCAATCGTGCCGCTCGTCAGAGTCCAGAAGATTTATTGAAATGGAATGCCTCAATGACCGCGATTAGTGAGGCGTCCTTTGTGCGCTATCGGGCACTTGTTGAACATCCAGACCTGCCTACTTATTTTTATCAATCAACTCCAGTTGAACAACTTGGAAATCTCTTCTTAGGTTCTCGACCATCACGGCGCCCCGATGCCAGTGCTGATTTATCCTCGCTACGCGCTATTCCATGGGTATTTGGTTGGACGCAGTCGCGACAGATTGTTCCGGGGTGGTTTGGAGTAGGAACTGGATTAAAGGCTGCACGTGAAGCGGGCCACGGTAAAACCATGAGCGCAATGTTGAAGGATTGGCACTTCTTCCGCACCTTTATTAGCAATGTTGAAATGACCGTTGCGAAAACCGATCTACACACCGCAAGAAAGTATGTCTCTACGCTGGTTGAGCCACAATTTCGCCACCTTCTTGAGACAATTCAAGAAGAGTTTGACCTCACCATTAAAGAATTACTACTACTGACGGGCAAAGAAGAAATTCTTGGCGATCAGCAAATCTTGGCACGCACTCTACAAATCCGTGATGCCTATCTTGCACCTCTACATTTACTCCAAATCTCACTCCTGAAGAAAGTAAGACAAGACAAATCTGATCCACTGATTACTCGCGCTTTGCTACTCACTATCAATGGTGTTGCCGCAGGCCTTCGTAATACCGGTTGATCAACTATTGAAGTTCTGTTGCGTTCTCTCTAGCCCATGAGTAACAAGTGATTCGGCAGCTTCTGCTCCCGTAATGAGAAATTCTTCAATGGTCTTACGCTCAGCACTTGAAAATGGCTTCAAGACAAAATCTGCGGGATCTTGCTGACCCGGAGGACGGCCAATGCCTAGACGTAACCGGAAATAGTCAGCAGTTCCAAGGGCAGATGTAATGCTCTTCAAGCCATTGTGACCATTGTCGCCGCCACCGAGTTTTACGCGGATTGCTTGATAAGGAATATCAAGTTCATCATGGGCAATGATGATGTGATCGCTCTTAATCTTGTAGAAATCTGCGAGCGCTTTCGTTGGCCCACCAGATTCATTCATATAACAACGGAGGGTCGCAACGATGAGAGAAGGCGCATCGACTCCCACGCCGATACGAAATTCAGAGACATTTGCTCGAGCTTTATGGGATGAGAATTTCACGCCAGCTACATGCGCCATGTGGGCAGCAACCATTGCGCCAATATTGTGTCGAGTTTTTTCATACTCAGGACCGGGATTACCTAGTCCAACAATCAACCAACGGTTAGCGTTAGCTGAAGATTTATCCTTGTTTGAACGACCAAACATGGATAAAGATTAGCCGCTTAGTTCTTACTTACCTTCTTCAGCAGCGGCGCCTTCAGCAGGAGCAGCAGCAGCTTCACCTTCAGCAGGAGCAGCAGCGACAGGTACGACTTCTTCAGCAGCGGCACGGACAGATAGGTGGATAACGACCATCTTCGGATCGCTCTTGAGAACGACACCGGCAGGAAGAACAACGTCAGCAGCTGTCTTGGAATCGCCAGCAGCAAGACCTTCGATATCAAGATCGAGCGATGCAGGAATCGCTGTTACATCTGCTTCAACCTCGATTGTGTTATGAACGTGCTCAAGAATTCCTTCTGGATCATGCTTACCGTGCGCATGAACCGGAACATGAACAACAACACGCTCGCCACGACGGACAATAATGAGATCAATATGTTCAAGAGTTCCCTTGAGTGGATTGCGAACAACGGACTTTGGAAGAACTAATTCTTCTTTTCCTCCCAGATCAATATTGAGAAGGACGTTTGATGTCTTCATCGCGACTCCGACTTCGCGGGCTGGGAGAGAGATATGTGTTGGCTTCTCACCATGTCCATAAATAACAGCTGGGACATTCCCATCGCGGCGGATTCTGCGTGATGCGCCTTTTCCGAATTCATTACGGAGCGCGCCTTTAATTGATACTTCAGCCATTGTCATGCCTTTCGTCGATAACGGGGTTGACCCCTCGCCTTAAGTGAGCGGAAGGTTACCCAACGACAAAGGTATCTGCAAAATCGCGCTTATTTATTTCCGATTTCTGCCAAAACGTCGGGCGATTCTCCATGAAATCAGAATGACAAGCGCGGCTAACGCATAGTGCCAGAAGCCGAAGGGAAATCTCGCATGATCGGGGAGATCGGGATCTATCGTTCCCATACCCCGCGGTAATTCGATTGTTGCAACAACGCCAGCGTGATCTGAAGGAAAACATTTATCGCTCCCACAATCCCAGACGCCTGAGCCGTCAGGCCAGACATTGCCGATGATCTTCGAACTCACTGTTGCATAAGCATTTTTCGTGAAGATGTAATCAAGGCGATCTGTAAATCCGTACTGATTGCCAAACTTCTTAGCATCAGACGCTCGTTTCTTATCGGCACCATTAAGAAGCGCAGTGGCACCCCAAGTGAAGTAACGCGGATTCTTCGCATCAGGTGATGCGTTTTCGAATCCTGCTTCAGTCATCGTTGAGTATGCGTTGCACTTTGCTCCACCAGGAGTTGGGCATGTGTCGCTTGCAACGGGTTGTTCTCCTGGATTCGGATCGCCTTCTGGACGTGGATCACGATAATCGGCATTGAAGTCACCCATGATGATCACGGGCATTTTTGCATCCTTAAGATCTGCCACAAGTTGTTGAGCTTGCAGTGCAGAATTGGGAACCTTATTTTCATCCCAAATTGATTCAAGATGTGTTGTGATGAGTCGAACTACTGAATCTTGCACTTTGAAATCAGCCCAGGTGTACCCGCGATAAATGGTCATGACTAAGGGAACAATCGAGTAAGTCGCGTCGTACTCTGTGTTTCCGACTTGGATGATGCGATCTTTGACATCATCTCGTACGAGTAAAGCATCGCCAATTGTGAAACCACAGGCAGCAGAATCTTCTCCAAAGATTGGATTAAAAGTTTCCGGGTCATTTACTTTTGTGAGATACGGAATTGCCGCAATGGAATACCCTGGATTAAAGGCTTCAACTCCATTAGCACTTGCTAGTGAATAGCCCACTCCCGTGCTCTTTGTCGCTGCTACAAAATCTTCAAGAAAGTTAAACACTTCGACTTTTTCAGAAAAGAAATCCTTTTTGCAGTACCAGATGGTCGCTTCTTGAATACCAATGATTTCTGGTCGATCCTGAGCCGCTTCGCGAGCCAGCTTCGGTGCACGAGCTGCAAAATCAGTTTTCTTCACTTGATCCCACATAAATTGTGCGGCTTTAGGGAAGTTTGGAATCAACTCCAGGGCAACCCCAACATCAGCGCCGAGATAGAGATTACGAGACATCACCGTTATTCGATAAGGCTCTTCACTATGAGCCGGAATAACTGGAATGAAAAGTAGCGCTGTGAAAAGCGCTATTAAGCGACGCATTCCTTTTTAAGAGTGGCCGTCAAAGAGACTTGTGACTGAACCATCTTCAAATACTTCGCGAATGGCGCGAGCAAGAAGCGGAGCAATAGAGAGCACGGTGAGATTTGGGAAACGATTCTCTTCGGGAATGGGAAGCGTATTTGCTACAACTACTTCGCTTACCTTGGAGTTGCGGAGTCGATCAGCAGCAGGGCCAGAGAAAACCGGATGCGTTGCAGCGACAATTACTTCCTTTGCTCCGGCATCGTAGAGCGCATCTACCGCTTTGGTAATTGTTCCTGCAGTATCAATCATGTCATCAATAACAACGCAGGTTTGGCCATCAACTTCACCAACAACTCGACCAGTGACGGCCTCATTGGGAATGCGTGGATCGCGTGTTTTGTGAATGAAGGCGATTTGAGTTCCACCAAGTAAATCGCTCCAACGTTCGGCTACGCGAACGCGACCAGAATCTGGGGAGACGATTGTGAGGCGTGATCGATCTACTTTTGAACCGACGTAATTTGCAAGGAGAGGTAGTGCGAAAAGGTGATCCACTGGACCATCAAAGAAGCCCTGAATTTGTGAAGTGTGTAGATCAACGGTCATCAAACGATCTGCGCCAGCAGTCTTGAATAGATCTGCCATCAATCGAGCTGAAATTGGTTCGCGACCACGGTGTTTCTTATCTTGGCGGGCATATCCATAGAAAGGTGCAATCACGGTGATTCTCTTTGCCGAAGCGCGCTTAAGAGCGTCGACCATAATGAGTTGTTCCATGATCTGTTTATTCACCGGCGCTGTGTGGCTCTGGATTACGAAGGCATCGCAACCACGGACGCTCTCTTCAAATCGAATAAAGATTTCACCATTGGCAAAGTCATATGCAGAAGTTGGGGTGATGGGAACGCCAAGTTCGCCGGCGACTTCTTCAGCAAGTTCGGGATATCCGCGACCGGTAAAGATTCGGAGGCGCTTTTCGGAACTGAGACGGAGTTCGTTACTCATGTCGACCCTTCTTTTTTGGCTGCCGCTTCTGCTGACTTCGTTCCTTTGCGTTTCTTCAATACCCAACCCAGAATATTAGTTTGTTTTGCGCGTCCCATACCAAGGGCGCCCGGTGGAACATCCTCAGTGATGACTGATCCTGCTGCGGTATATGCGCCATCACCGATTGTTACAGGAGCCACCAACATTGAGTCACTTCCGATTCGGACATGATCACCAATTATCGTTTGATGCTTTTCAACTCCGTCGTAATTCACAATCACAGTAGCTGCGCCAATGTTGGAATCTGTTCCGATGGTTGCATCGCCAACATAAGACAGGTGCGGGACTTTAGAGCTCTCCCCTACTTTTGAATTCTTAATCTCTACAAATGATCCGACTTTTACATTCCCGGCTAAAACAGTGCCTCCACGTAGGTGTGAATATGGTCCGACCATCGCACCAAAACCGATTTCACTAGATTCACAGTGCGACTCAAGTACATGAGCCCCACTCTCTACGCGACAATCAACGAGCGTGGTGCGCGGTCCGATAACAGCAGACTTTCCAACTTTGCTATTCCCTTTGATTGCAGTTCCTGGCTCAATGCGCACATCAACATCTATTTCTGCCGTCATATCAATCCAAGTCGACATCGGGTCGACAATAGTGACACCACTTCGCATGAGGGCATCACACACTCTTGCATTCATAATAAAGCTACATGTTGAGAGTTGAGAACGATCATTAATACCAAGGACTTCAGTGAAGTCGTGTGAGACAAATGCTCCTACTCGCTTCCCCGATTTCTTAAGTATCGCAATCACGTCAGTGAGATACTCTTCTTTCTGAGAATTGCTGGCGCTTAACTGCGAGAGAGCATCACGTAGTTCAAGAAAATCAAAAATATAGACCCCTGAGTTAATCTCAAGAGTCTGCTTCTGAGAATCTGTGGCATCTCGTTCTTCGACAATCTCAGCGAGAGATCCATCTTTATCTCGAATAACTCGTCCGTATCCACTCGGGTCTGGCATCTCTGTTGTGAGCACGGTGGCGCTTGCGTTAGTGGAGTTATGTTCGGCTAGAAGATTAGAGAGAGTTTCTGAAGTTAGAAGTGGAGTGTCGCCTGCACAAACGAGGACTGTGCCAGAACCATGGTAATTTTCTAACGCAAGCTTTACTGCATGGCCAGTTCCGCCACGAACTTCTTGATAGATTGTTTTCGCGTTAGGAGAAATCAATTGCACATGTGCAATAACTTCCTCTTTTGCGGCTCCCACCACAACGCGAACTTCTTTTGCCTGAAGCGGTGCGATGGCGTTTAGAACGTGGCCTAGAAGAGAGCGACCTGCAATTTCATGGAGAACTTTGGCGCGCGTGGATTTCATTCGCGTGCCCTCGCCAGCAGCAAGGACGATTGCGAGATCCAGCTGGCTCAACTCCCCACCTTTCTCGCGTCTGGTGCCTTATTCTATTTAAAGTTTTCTGTAAGCCTTGCTCACAAGTGGCTCCTCCACCAGGTATCGATCCTGGACCCTGGGCTTCAAAGGCCCATGTGCTAGCCACTACACAATGGAGGAACCTGAATTCTATTGGGTGCAGCGTGCGCTGTAGAAATCGAGCAGCTATGCGCTCTCAATTACCCGCGCGCCAGGAACTGGGCCGCTGGCTCGGACAACATTTCCCACAACGCCACTGGAAGTCAGGGCGACAACGAGGTCGAGCGCGTGATCTTCATTCTCGGCAAGGAATGCAACAGTGGGACCAGATCCAGAAACTAATCCACCAAGTGCGCCGTAATCCATTCCTACATCGAGAATTAAGCGCAGTGCAGGTTTCAAAGAACATGCAGCTGGTTGTAAATCGTTGGAGAGAGCTTTTCCTAACGCAACAGCATCACCAGCCGTCAGCGCATGCAGCAGCGCATCACTGACATACGGCGGCGCTACTTGTAGGCCTTCGCGCAATCGATCACATTCTTTGTAGACAGCGGGCGTGGAAAGCCCCGCGCTCGAGAGTGCAAGAACCCAACAATACGAACCACGGGAGAGAACAGGCGTGATCTGATCACCACGACCTGTGCCAATTGCAGTGCCACCAGAGATTGTAAATGGAATATCAGCACCCAATGTCGAGCCAATCTTCTCTAATTCATTTCGACTCAGACCCAAACCAAAAAGAGAGTCCATTCCTACAATCGTTGCTCCAGCGTCTGCACTTCCACCTGCCATGCCACCGGCAATTGGAATTTCTTTCGTTAAAGTTATTTCTAACCCATCTTTAATATCAAACTTCTTAATCATCAATTCAGCTGCTTTAAAGGCAAGATTATTCTTATCAAGCGGAAGATGATCACTTTGCTTAGCTGAATGAAGAGTGATTCCAGGATTGTTAGATAGTGAAATCTTGACATCATCGAATACTGAGACTGCTTGAAAAACTGTCGCGACCGGGTGATAGCCATCAGATTGCAGCGGACCGACGGAGAGCTGCAAGTTGATCTTGCCTGGCACGCGCGTAACTACTGATGACAGCACCTGGCGAGCGTATTACTTTGTGCTCGTTAGCGCCTATCAAGTTCTTTGGCGATAGCTGCAAACCGTTGGACCGAGAGCGACTCTCCACGGATTGTGGGATCAATGCCTACGCTTAACAAGGCTCGTTCGGCCTCGCCAGAACCACCGTAAATATCGGAATATATCGCGCGTAACATCTTGCGCCGTTGGCCAAATGCTCGATCGATGAGATCAAAGGTGCGACGTCGTAGAGCTTCATCGCCTAATGGTTGATGGCGAATGAATTTCACTAGAGATGAATCAACATTTGGCACTGGCCAGAACACAGTTCGTGAAACTGAATCAGATAAGAGCACATCGCACCACCAGGCCGCTTTTGCGCTGGGGACTCCATAAGTTTTGCTACCTGGTTTAGCTGCCAATCTTTCAGCAACTTCAGTTTGTACCATCACAACTCCTGAAGTAATCGATGGGAATCGCTCTAAGACTGTTAAGAGAACTGGCACTGAAACGTTGTAGGGAAGATTTGCCACTAACTTTGTGGGATTACCGGGAATATCAAAGACCTTCATCGCATCTTCATTGATGACGCTCAGCGCCCCACTTGTAACTCCGTGGTCTGCAGCAGTATGAGGTAGTTGCGAAGCTAATCTTTCGTCAATTTCAATCGCGGTGACTTTATCTGTTGCTTGCAACAGGGCAAGGGTGAGAGATCCAAGACCTGGTCCAATCTCTACGACATGATCACCATGGCTAATGACAGCAAGACGGACTATTTTTTGACAAGTATTGGCATCAACAACAAAGTTCTGCCCCAAAGATTTTGCTGGGTGTAAATCTAATCTCTCTGCAATCTCACGAATTTCTGCGGCGCCAAGCAGTGAAATGCTCATGGTTGGAAGGATCCAAAAATTCGATCTGCATTGGAGCTAATGGCTTCGGTGAGAACTGCTAGATCTTCGCCGCGTTCGGCCGCGATAAAGCGCAAAATATGTGGGATTTGAGCGGGCGTGTTGAGCGAGCCTCTGTGGGGCATTGGAGCTAAGAATGGCGAATCAGTTTCGACGAGAATTTGATTATGTGGCACTAGTTTCACAGCTTCTCTCAGTTGTGGGGCATTTTTGAAAGTCACAGTTCCTGCAAACGAGAGAACATAACCTTTTTCAATACACTCCGCTGCCATCTGGGCATCACCTGAATAACAGTGAAAAATCGTGATATCAGGTGCACCAACTTCATCTAACGTATCCAGAACTGCGCGATGGGCATCGCGATCATGGATAACAAGAGCTTTCTTGTGACGCTTTGCAATCTCGATGTGTCTTACAAAAGAATATTTCTGTTTCTCTTGAAGAGCTGGCTCGGTGCGGAAAAAATCTAGTCCAGTCTCGCCAATCGCTCGAACTCGAGGATGATCGGCAAGTCGATCGATAGTTGCTAGGTCTTTGTCTAGATCTTCAACAACAGGTGCTTCGTTTGGATGAAGCGCGACTGCTGCCAGGACTTGTGTATTCCACGTCTCCGCGCATTTAACCGACCATTCTGATTGCTCGGCCGAGTAGCCCACTTGCACAACTCGATCAATTCCAACACTAGCTGCCTCATCCAAAACTCTCTTAATCTCCGGATGATCAGGTTCGGTATTTGTGACAATCTCAAGATGTGCATGTGAATCAACGCAACGAGAAGGAAGCGGGTCTGGCAATGGAGCAGGTTGTCGATCAAGATCGCGATTGTGACGATCAGCCATGAGGAAATTAGCTCTCTAATTCAGGTAAGCGAGGAAAGAGGATTTCGCCTTTTGACACTTTGGTGCCTGGGATGAGCTGGCCCCAGAGTGCAACATCGGCAATTTTCTGCTTCCCAATCTCGCCGAGTGAATCTGCGGCGCCTAATGAACTCCATAACTTTTGAGTCGATATGGGCATTATCGGATGAAGCAAGATTGCTAGCGCGCGCAGGGATTCTGCAGTGTTGTAAAGAATCGAATCTAACTCTGCTTTACGGCTGACATCTTTGGCAACAGACCATGGCTCTTGAGAAGTTACATATCCATTGACTGACTTACAGAAATCCATCACGGAATTGATGCCACTTTGAAAGTCCAAAGCACAGATAGCGCGGTCAGCTTCACGAACCGTCTTCTCTAGCTCCGCTTTGAGATGAGCATCTTCTGCTCTTCCTGGAAGTACTCCGTCGCAATATTTCTCCACCATAGCCGCAAGGCGAGAGGCTAGATTCCCAAAGTCATTAGCTAATTCACTTGTATAGCGAGCTGACATATCTTCCCAGGAGAAAGACCCATCGCTACCGAAAGGTATGGCGCGCATGAAGTAATAGCGGAATGCATCTACTCCAAAGTGGTTGGTGATATCAGAAGGCGCTATGCCGGTGAGTTTGCTCTTACTCATCTTCTCGCCGCCAACAAGAAGCCAGCCATGAGCAAAGACTTTCTTTGGAACGGGAAGATTGGCAGCCATCAACATGGCTGGCCAAATCACAGCATGGAAGCGCAAAATGTCTTTTCCGACCAAATGCACATCTGCAGGCCACGTCTTTTCAAAAAACTTTCCAGCATCGCTTTCCCGTGAATCGGTAAGTCCAACTGCTGTTGCATAATTAAGGAGCGCATCAAACCAGACATAGACAACCTGCTTGGTATCCCAAGGAACGGGAATGCCCCAATCAAATGTGGAACGTGAAATAGAGAGATCAGAGACGCCGCCTTCTAGGAATGAAACTACTTCATTTCTTGCACTCGCTGGTTCGCAAGCTTCGGGATTCTTCTTGTAGTGATCAAGCAGAGGTTGTACAAAAGCCGATAGCTTGAAGAACCAATTAGTTTCACTCACCATCTCGACGGGTTTTGAATGAATTTTGCATTTACCTTCATCGAGATCACCAGGTAACTTGAACTCTTCACAGCCCACGCAATACGGACCTTCGTATTTCCCCTCGTAAATGAAGCCACTTTCCATCAGGCCTTGTAAGAATTTTTGAACCCGCTCCATATGTCGTGGTTCCGTTGTTCGAATGAAGTCATCGTTGGCAATTTCCAGATGTTTCCAAACTGGCTTCCATGCATCTTCTACTAAACGATCACACCACTGCTGTGGTGCAGTGTTATGCGATTCTGCAGTTCGCATAACTTTCTGACCATGTTCATCAGTCCCCGTCAAAAACCAAACGGACTCTCCTTTTTGGCGATGCCAACGAGTTAAGAGATCGCCCGCGACAGTTGTGTAGGCATGTCCAATATGTGGCGCATCATTAACGTAATAAATGGGTGTTGTTAAATAGAAAGATTTTGCTGCGCTCGACATGGAGGGAATTCTATCTACTTCTCAACAACCATGATGTCGAAGACTTTACGCTTAGGAATGCGAAGTTCCTTTGCTGTCATAGTGATGGCTTCTTTGCGTGTGATTCCAGTTGATTCAAAACGCTTCACCATGGCAGCGATTTCATCGCTACTCACATCACGGGATTTTGAATCATATCCAGAAATTACAACGGTAAATTCCCCTAACATTTCCTTACTTAGAGTCCATTCATGTAATTCATCAAGAGTTCCGCGAATAACTTCTTCATAGGTCTTTGTCATTTCACGGCAGATTGCGCCAGGTCTATCTCCACCACATGCGCGACGGAACGCTTCAATTGTCTCAGATATTCGATGAGGCGCTTCGAAGAAAACCAAGGTACGAGCTTCGTGTGCACGCTCGTCGCACCATTGTTGGCGGGCGCCAGCTGTACGTGGCGGAAATCCATCGAATACAAAACTATCAGTCGGTAGACCTGAGAGAGCGAGAGCTGAAAGCACTGCACTAGGTCCAGGAATGATCGAAACTTTGAATCCTTTATCAATTGCCATGCGAACTGCGCGATAACCGGGATCGCTAACAGATGGCATACCTGCGTCGCTCACTAGCAGGACATTGCTACCTGATGTTAACTTTGCGGCGATTTCATCAAGGCGCGAACTTTCATTGCCCTCAAAAAAAGAGATGACCTGAGCTCGGCATTCAACGTCGAGATCTTTGCAAAGTCGCAGAAAGCGACGTGAGTCCTCAGCCGCAATGAATTCGGCCTGTGCAATCGCATCTTTAAGGCGAGTAGATGCATCTCCCGGATTTCCTAATGGAACTGCCGCCAAAATCAACTCGCTCATGGAGCCATTATGGCGGTCAGTATCCTTATCCATCATGACCGCTATTTCCCTACGCCAGCAAAAGATAATTGGTTTTGCATTAGTGCTCGCATTTGCAGCCCTCACACGTTTTATCAACCTTGGCAGACCCGACGAACTTGTCTTTGACGAGGTCTATTACGTCGATGGCGCTCGTGACTTCCTTACTTCTGGCGTGGAGCTCGATAAGGGCGCCGCTGAATTCATAGTCCACCCCCCAATTGGCAAATGGGCAATTGCCCTCGGAATACAAGTATTTGGCGACTCTCCATTCGGTTGGAGATTCAGTGGAGCAGTCGTGGGCTTGTTATCAATAGCGCTAATTTTTTTAATCACCAGAAAGCTGTTCCACTCATATTTCTTGAGTATTACTGGAGCTGCTTTGATGGCTCTTGATGGACTTCATCTAGTGATGTCTCGAACTGCGCTCTTAGATATTTTCCTATCATTTTTTATACTCTTGGCATTTTATTTAGTAATCATGAATCGGCTGTGGCTAGCTGGAATAGTGATGGGCTTAGCTCTTGCCACGAAGTGGAGTGCACTCTATGTCCTAGCTGCATTGGGAATCTACTTGTTGATTCGCAATCGAAAAATACTGCTTACTCCAATTCAATTTGGATTAGTTCCACTTTTCGTTTATCTCATCTCCTGGACGGGATGGTTTCTCAGTGATAATGGCTGGAGTAGAAATTACTCTATAAATCCGATTACTTCGTGGCTTCACTATCACCGTGAGATGCTCAATTTTCATACTGGTCTTACGACTGAACACTCATATGAAGCAAGTGCATGGAATTGGTTGATACTTGGCAGACCTACATCTTTTTTCTATGCAACTCCCAAATCCTGTGGGAGTGATAGTTGCTCTCAAGAAGTCTTAGCCATGGGAACACCACTGTTATGGTGGGTTGGGCTGGTATCCCTCTTTATCGGTATTGGTTACTTCATATATCGTCGTGAGCGCAGTGCTGGCTTGATCCTCATGTTTTTCTGTGCAAGTTATCTTCCATGGCTGGCTTTTCCCGAGAGAACTACCTTCTATTTCTATTCCATTGCATTTCAACCATTCATGATTTTGATGATCATCTATGCAATTTCAAAAGCGCTCGAGAATCCGGAGCTTCGCAGCGTACGAAAGAAATATGTCATTGCTGGCACTTCCCTGATTGCCCTATGTTTTGCTTACTTTTTCCCACTTTTCGTAGGCGGCGTAATGACCTACCAGGATTGGTACTCACGGATGTGGTTTACGAGCTGGATTTAATTACTGACCTGCGGCGCGTTGTGTGCGTAGATGCTCTTCAAACTCGTCGGCTTGAACCTGATCAAAGATTTGATCAGGAGCAGGCGACATCGCCTCACGCATAGCGCGTTCTTGGGCTTCGCTCCACGCTCCGGGAATAGTCAGATCAATAACGCGGCGTTGCGGCACAGCTTTTGGTGCGCTCACATAATTGGGAGTGGGGATTGATACAGGTTCCCACCTTTGCGCGCCTTCTTGTGCACTTCCTTTTGGCAATATGACGATGCTTTGAACTTCTCTTGCGTATGAAGAAACTCTCTCGGAAAGCGGAGTCCATTGCTCAGAATTTTCGTACTCTTCAAAAATAGTTTGCTTAGTAGTTGCGCTTTTTGAGCGAGCAATAATCTCTGAGCAATTGCGACTTGAGGGTCGCGAGGTTACGTTGGCAATTGATCGAGCTCGCTTTTCTTCTTCTTGCAAAAGATAAATTTGGTGGCGCGCATTGACTACATACAAACTAAGTGCCGAGACTGGAAGAGTAAGCACAACGGGTGAAACCAGGCCAACGAGAGCAAAAATTGCAACTACAACAGTAAATCCAATAATCGAAAAGAAAAGAATTCGTCGCACCGCAATCTGTTGTTCGCGCCTCTTGGCAATCGCCTCAAAATCGGGGGCTGCATTGCCTGAAGTAACACCGACAACTTTCATGGTCTTTTCAAATTTCTCTACAGTGCGCCCAGAGACTTCTTCATGGGTTGAGATCCACCGTGGCAGAAAATAAGCAATCCACATGCCAACGATGATGAAGTAGATAAGTCCTGATCCCACGAAAGCCAACCCTAAAGGTAACAATTGGACTTTTCGGGTATTTCCCCTTGTTCGTTGCGGGATTTTTCTACTTTTAAATCCTGGGATTTTCTTTTACATAACAGAGGTGATCGCGCCAATCCCCGTCAATATGTAAGTAGCGCGGGCGAACTCCTTCGAAGACATAACCGGCTTTCTCAGCAACCCGTTTCGATGCCGCATTCTCAGGTCTTAGATTAATTTCGATTCGGTGTAAACGAAGTTCCTCTAATCCATAGCGCGTTAATTCTCGGACCGCGCGCGTAGTGAGCCCTTTATTTGCATAGCTCTCTGAAATCCAATATCCGATATGGCCACCCCGATATGCGCCATAGGAGATACCACCCAAAGTGATCTGACCAATCAGCTCGCTGTTAAACCAGATTGCTAATGAAAGAGAGCGACCAGCCCTTCCTTCACGGCTATGGAATTGCACCATCTCAATGAAGGTAGGCAAATTCCGATTCTCTTCTGGGATCGGCGAAGTGGCTTCCCATTTGTTCAACCACTCTCGATTCTTACGCCTCACCGAGAGCCATGCACCACGATCACGAATTCGAAGCGGTCGAAGTGTCAGTTCGCCCTCTACTAATACAAGGGGCCATTGGTTACGTGAAACCCGCGACATAAGAACTAATTAAACCTACGCTCTAGAACCAGCACATCGACTTCCTCGCCGGCTCGAGCACCGCTTGACGACTCAGGGATCACAATCAACCCCGTTGCATCAGATAGACCAACCAGGTCGTCTTGGTTTTCAATCGCGGTAATAAGTCGGCGGCTTGGATTATCAGTAGAGAGAATTCCACGAATAAATGAATGGCGACCACTTTCGCTGACAACATCATTAGTCAGAGTGGCCTTAATTACCGGACGATGAATGTCGTATAGCCCCATCATGTTTCGAATCATTGGTCGAATGAAAAGTTCAGTGGAGATGTAGGCGAATATTGGGTCACCAGGTAGCGCAACAACAGGTGTTTTATCTGGCCCGATAGCGCCAAAGGCATGGCGTCCCGTTCCTTCAATGAGCGGTGAAACCTCACGTACGTTTCCAAGTTGGGATAGCACTGTATGAATGAGATCAAAGGATTCATCATGGCTCTCACCACAAATGACCAATAGATCGGCGCGAACTAGCTGATCTTCTACGACATCCTTAAGCGCCTCAGCCCGTTCAGGAATCGTGTGCACTCGATATCCAACTGCACCGGCTTCCTTTACCGCAGTGGTCAATAGCCACGAATTAGTCTCGAACTCATCTTCACCATCACGCAGCGGAGAGCCAGGTTCTACTAAGTCATCTCCGACAGAAACAACGACAACGCGTGGTTGTGGACGAGTAGGCAGATGATCAAGTCCTAAGGAAGCTGCCAAGCCGATCTGAGTGGAACGAATGCGAGATCCAGACTTCATTACTACGCGCTCACCCGAAGAGACATCCAGAGCAAGAGTTGCACCGTGGGAATCTAGTAACGGCATTTCAAATGCCGCTAGTGGTTTTGCCAAGGCCAATAACTCAGCTGCTAAATCTGCGACCTTTATCGTTTCGCTCACGCCGCTACCATACTTTGTACCTACGCTATTCCCGTGGATTCAACTAAGTCCGTGACCGAAATCAAATCAGAGTTACGGAAGCGATATCGAGCGGAACGCGAGTTTCTTGTCGTCGAATCACATTGGAAACATCTCCTAGATTCTCGTGAAGTCAACGCCGCTAATTTCGTGGCAAGTTACTGCTCTTATGGCGATGAACCCAATACTTCTGCACTCAATCAATCACTTTTAGAGGCCGGCAAGAAAGTACTTCTACCCCGCTTAAGAGAAAATAACGATCTAGATTGGGTGATTTGGAGTGGAAAAGAAGAAGATTTGATTCCTCGGGGATTAGTTCATGAACCCATCGGTGATGCGTACAACGGGGAAATCGATGTCGTCATAGTTCCAGCGTTGCATATCGATCGCCGAGGAAATCGACTAGGACAAGGTGGCGGCTCTTACGATCGCGCACTGGCACGAACTAAAGCTTGGAAGGTGGCCTTGGTATATCCCGGCGAATTAACAAGTGAAGAGGTCCCGAGAGAAGTACATGACCAGCAGGTAGACGCTGCTGCCACACCTGAAATTCTGGTGCGATTTACAGAACAGAATTGAGATTGCGCGCCATTACTAGGCGTTGGACCTGATTGGTACCTTCATAGATCTGGGTGAGTTTGGCATCGCGCATCATTCGCTCAACTGGATAGTCGCTCACGTATCCATATCCACCGAGAACTTGGACTGCATCGGTCGTGACTTTCATTGCAACATCGGTGGCGTAGCACTTTGAGGCAGCTGAGAAGAAAGTGAGATCGCTAGCTAGGTCTTCGCTCTTGCTTGCAGCAGCATAGGTGAGTTGGCGAGCCGCAGCTATTTCCATCGCCATATCGGCCAACATAAATTGAACAGCTTGAAAATCAAAGATCGACTTTCCGAACTGTTTTCTCTCGTGCGCATATTTTGTGGCAACTTCAAATGCACCTTGTGCAATTCCAAGAGCCTGGGCAGCAATAGTGATCCGTGTGTGATCAAGTGTCTTCATCGCCAATGCAAAACCAGCACCAATCTCACTAATGCGGCGGTCATCGCCAATCTCGACGTTATCAAAGTAAACCTCACGAGTTGGTGAACCTTTAAAGCCCATCTTCTTCTCATGTGCGCCGAACGAGACTCCGGCATCGCTCTTCTCTACAACGAAAGCAGTAATTCCTTTTGAACCTTTTTCTGGATCAGTTGAAGCAAGAACAGTGTAAAAATCTGAGAAGCCAGCATGCGAGATCCACTTCTTACTTCCGTTCAAAACCCATCCATCACCTTTACGTACTGCGCGCGTCTTCATCGCCGCTGCATCAGATCCAGCTTCAGATTCAGAGAGGCAATAGGAGAAACCTTTTCCTTGGGCGAGTGGAGTAAGCCAGCGCTTCTTTTGCTCTTCATTACCGCCCAACATCAGAGGAACTGAACCAAGTTTGTTTACTGCCGGAATCAATGACGATGATGCACAAACTCGCGCTACCTCTTCAATAATAATGACAACGCCAAGCGCATCTGCACCTTCGCCACCGTATTGAGTGGGAACGTGAGCAGCCGCTAAACCAGCGCTTTGTAACGCCTCAAATGCTTCCTGTGGGAACCGCGCATTAGCGTCTACATCATGTGCAAAAGGTTGGATCTTCTTATCTGCAAGCGCGCGAACGCTCTCGCGTAGCGCTTGATATTCCTCAGGCAGAGTGAAGAGCGATTCCATGGTGCGAATACTACTTATCTTCTCGTGATGCTAGCTTCTCGAGATAAGCGTTGTATTCCGCTAGATCTGTGGCGGATCTCTTATCAGCCCGCTTTGCCTCGCGTGCATCGCTTCTCATCCATTGAATAAAGGTTGCGATGAGGGCCACAACAA
>VFFD01000063.1 GCA_018882745.1 Candidatus Nanopelagicaceae bacterium | reverse complement strand
GTGTAGCTATCACCTCTCTTGAGAATCACTTCTCCAGGGAGCAGAACTTCAGAGGCGCCGAAGCTCTGCATGCCTTCATAATTTCTTTCGACGCAATATTGAGAATCTCCGCTCCATGCCAAGGAAATTGCCCACGCTTCACCTGTCTCAAAATTAGTTGTTGGATTGAGCGCAATCTCGCCGATTGTGTAGTTATGGCCACTACGACCCTCATGAGAATCGCGAACCCAACGACCTATTGCAATATCTCGGCGCTGCGGATTTCGTTCATTAGACCAGCGTCCAGCAAAATCAAGTGTCTGTGTTGCGCGATCACTTAAAGGCAGCCAGTAGAAAAGTTCATTGAGGCAATAATCATCGCCACTATTTGTAAGTGTTAGTCCAGTCTTCAAAACTCCAAACTGATCCAGCACGCCTGCGAAAGTAAGTTTCAGTTGTGCAGCTGAATCTTCCAGTTCAGCGCTAAAGCTCTCGTGAGTGCTGGAAAGTTTCTTTACCTCAAACTTTGTTGACCAATCACGGCCATTGCGATGCCCGGAAATAGTTGGATATCCCAACCAGCCACGCGAGTGCTCGCGCATTACCCCAGGCGTTTGGACTTGATCGAAATCGCTATGTGGAACTGAGCGCTCGAAAGGAATTGAGTTAAATCCACCTTCAACGCTGCGGCCCCAATATTGAATCACCAAGGCGCCGTTGATGACTTCAAGGAAGATATCTACGCCACCATTGGAGAGATGAGCGCTCGTCATTGCTCCGCTCGTTGGTGACATACAGGTAGAGTAATAGCGTTATGGCCACAAAGAAACTCGCCGCTGGCGTCACGCGCACAGATCGGTCTCTGATGGATGGCCGCACTATTCGTTATTACGATACCCAAGGCCAATCACGTAATGCAGAAGATCAGCGACCAATTGAAGAGCAACCCCCCATCGGAGAGATGCGACTGGATCCATTAAGTAACGAGTGGGTAGTGATGGCAGCACATCGCCAAGGAAGAGTTTTCTTGCCTCCGAAAGAACTCAATCCACTGGCCCCTAGTCGCCCAGGATTTCTCACCGAAATACCGGAGAGTGACTATGAAGTTGTTGTCTTTGATAATCGCTCGCCTTCTCTGCGCTCACCTGAAACCTCAGTCTCAATTCCGGATCATGCTGACTTCACGACGGCGCCAGTCCCAGCTGCAGGAAAGTGTGAAGTTGTCTGTTACACATCAAACTACGATGCCTCTTTTAAAGATCTTTCCCACAAACAGATTCGCACCGTACTTGAAGCGTGGAGAGATCGAACTGCAGAACTATCCGAACTTGCCTATATCGAGCACATAGCGCCCTTTGAAAATCGAGGCGAAGAAGTTGGCGTAACTCTCAACCATCCCCACGGTCAGATTTATGCCTACTCATTTATTCCGCCGAAAACCGCGCGCATGCTTGATGTAGCCCGCGAGCATCGCGCCAAGACTGGTCGAGTCTTGCTCGATGACATCGTCGCGCGAGAACTCAAGGATGAAGTACGAATTGTGGCTCAAAACTCTGAATGGGTGGCGTATGTTCCCTATGCCTCGCGTTATCCCTTTGAGATTCATGTTGCACCGCGTCGCAGTGTTACGGACTTTGTTGCACTTGATGAAGCAGCCTCGGATAGTTTTGCACCTATCGCAAAAGAGGTTTTACAGAGACTTGATGGCGTCTTCGGCGTAACTATGCCGTACATTGCTTCGTGGCATCAAGCGCCTGTTCGCCAAGGACGTGAGTCATTGAGATTGCATTGGCAAATTCAGAGCGTCCGTCGAGCTCCTGGAAAACTCAAATATCTTGCTGGTTCTGAATCGGCTTTTGGAGCTTTCATGATGGATCTCAAACCAGAACAATCAGCTCAGCAACTTCGAGATGTCGCACTTTAGGAAATTGCTTCATAACTATGATTGAGCAGGAGTTTGAAAGGGTTTTTAATGCAGCCCCTGAAGTAATTGCTCAAGCCCCAGGTCGCGTCAATCTCATCGGCGAACATATCGACTATAGCGAAGGATTCGTTCTGCCTTTCGCGATTGATGATGTCACTAGGTGCGCCATCGCACGACGAAGTGATCGAAGAGTAAGAGTCACTTCAGCCCAACAAGTTAATGAATTAATCGAAGTAAGCCTTGATGACATTGCAGCCATGAGGGGTGAAGGTTGGGTGCGCTACGTCCTTGGTGTGATCTGGTCACTAGAAATTGAAACCGGGCTTGATATCTACATTGATGGAAAAGTCCCACTTGGTGCTGGCCTATCCTCTTCTGCGGCGCTGGAATGCAGCGTCGCCACCGCCCTTAATCATCTTTTTCATCTTGAAAAGTCCCTGAGTGAACTAGCACTTCTCACCCAGCGCGCAGAAAATAAATATGTTGGTGTCCCATGTGGCATCATGGATCAATCTGTTTCCTTGATGGCTAAAGCTGGTTATGCGCTGCTTTTAGATTGTAGAGATCTCTCTACTCGTCACATCTCAGTTGATTTTGCTGGCGCTGATTTACGGCTACTCATTATTGATACCCGAGCTCATCACGCTTTAATCGATGGAGGCTATGCAGAACGGAGAGCATCTTGTGAGGAAGTTGCCAAATTGCTCGGCGTTGGCTCAATGAGGGCGCTATCTATCGAGATGCTGCAATCGCGAGAACCTGAACTAACGCCAACTCAATTTAAACGTGCTCGCCATGCAGTGACTGAAATTGCTCGCGTACTTGAAGCGGTTAAGAGGTTGGAATCAAAAGATTTTTACGCATTTGGAGAACTACTCAATGAGTCACACCGTTCGCTTCGCGATGACTACACAGTTTCATGCCCTGAGCTTGATGCTGCCGTTGATGCCGCGTTAGAAAATGGTGCTCTTGGTTCGCGCATGGTCGGCGGCGGGTTTGGCGGAAGTGCTGTCGCATTGATTAGGGATGAGGATGCTGGAAAGGTTTCTCTTGCTATAGAAAAAGCATTTGCAGCGAAAGGATTTACAGCGCCACGATTCTTTTCATCGCTACCCAGCGATGGCGCAAAAGTTATTTCTTAAGAATTAAACGACGGGAGTTACAGAAATTACTTCGACTCCGCCAATTGCACTCAAAACATTGACGAGATCTTGAGGATCATTTCCAGGAAAAGCCACGGTGATGTCATCGATACCGCGTCCGCCTTCGGAGGAGAGAACGACAAGGCCACGAATATCTCCGCCAGCAAAACCAATTGCCGACGCAACCGCGCCAAGTGAACCTGGACGGTCTGGGAGCGCTACGCGAATTCGAACCATTGCCATGGGTAGGAGTCTAAATGAAAAGCTCCCTGACTTGGACTCGAACCAAGAACCTGCCGGTTAACAGCCGGCTGCTCTGCCGATTGAGCTATCAGGGATCGGCTAGCCGCAAACTCTAGGTCAAGCCCTCGCCTAAAGCCAATTCGCGCAAGGCTCGACGCTTTGTTTCCATCCCCACAAGTTCTCCAAAAATCTGGTTGTACTCCACTTCATTTTCGACGGGATTGAGTCGCTGCAAGGTCGATTTCACTTCTGCAATCGAGCGACTTAAGGCCACTTCATTGAGGCGTGCCGTAATGCTCGAAACGTAGCGATCAGAGATCTCGCCATCGGTTCGAATTGGTTCGACCGTTAATTCCGTAATAAATGATTTCAACTCGTCTGAATCCACTGCATCGAGATTGACTGATTGGAACTCAATCTGGGTGTCGATGAACTCTCGTAACTTAATGTAAGCAGGATGTGAAAATGCATTCTTCTCAAGCTCTTTCCAATTACGCATGAGCGCAGGCATTTGGAGACGAGCTTTCAAAACTTCTCTCTCCAACATCAAGCGCGGCTCATTTGGATCAGGGCGCCAATTACTTGATTGTGGGGTTTCTGCCGTAGCTCGTGGAGCAGCAGAAGCGTTTTTCTTAACTGCTGCTGTCACAACTTCAACTTCCATACCTAACCAACCTGCAAGACTTCGAGCGTATTCTGGGCGAAGAGAAGTATCGCGAATTTTTCCAATCAGCGGCGCTGCTGCATTGAGCGCTGAAACTCTGCCGTCGGCATTTGTTAAATCAAATTGCTTAATTGCGCTCTTGATTGCGAATTCAAAAAGGGGCACTCGGCGAGCGATGAGATCACGAACCGCAGCATCACCTTGGTGTTGTCGCAATTCGCAAGGATCCATGCCGCTTGGTTCCACTGCAACGAAAGTTTGTGTAACAAATTTCTGATCATCGCTAAATGCTCTCAGGGCTGCTTTTTGTCCAGCAGCATCTCCATCGAAGGTAAAGATTACTTCGCCGCGGAAAGCATCATCATCCATTAAAAGTCGACGCAATATTCGAATGTGTTCATCACCAAATGCGGTGCCGCAGGTAGCAACCGCCGTGGTGATTCCAGCTAAATGTGCTGCCATAACATCGGTATAACCCTCGACAATTACTGCCTGGCGCTTCTTCGCAATCTCTTTCTTGGCTCGATCTAGACCATAGAGAACTTGGCTCTTCTTATAAATAGGTGTCTCTGGGCTGTTGAGGTATTTCGGACATTGATCCTCTTCATCGCTTGCTAATTTTCTGGCTCCAAATCCCACAACATCACCAGATATATCTCGAATCGGCCACATCAAGCGATTGCGAAAACGATCGATTGGACCTTTCTGTCCTTCTTTCGATAATCCTGCCAACATCAACTCTTCGATTGTAAAACCTTGTCCGCGAAGATACTTTGTTAAAGAATCCCATTGATCTGGTGCATAGCCGACTTCGAATGAATCACACGCTGATTTATCAAAGCCACGTTTCATCAAGAGTTCTCGCCCATGAGCAGCTTCAGGAAGTTGCAGTTGTTCCTGATAGAACGTTACAGCTGATGCGTGAGCTGCGATTAATCTTGATCGTTGTCCGGCAGGAGCTTTAACTCCTCCACTTCCCTGCTCATATGTAAGTTGGTAGCCAATTCGTTCAGCAAGTCGTTCAATGGTTTCAGTAAACGTCAAGTGATCCATCTTCATTACAAAAGCGATGACATCGCCTCCTGTTTGACAACCAAAACAATGAAAATATCCCCGGCTTGGCGTTACATGAAATGATGGTGTTTTTTCATCATGGAATGGGCAGAGACCTTTTTTCTGTCCACCGCCGGCGCCCTTAAGTTGGACATACTCGCCAACAACTTCATCAATCGGTGAGTGATCGCGAACATAGGTGACATCTACATCGCGAATTCGACCTGACATAGTTGGAATCCTAGTTCCCCAGCAATTGCTCGTGTAGCGCATAGGCGCCTACATCGGTGAGCGACGAAACTTGATCGATAACTACGCGCATCTTCTCTTCTTCGGTGCTGGCTCGATTCCACTCTTGCAGAAAGAAGCTCTCCAAAGTTTCAGGGGCGCTCTCTCGGAC
>VFFD01000019.1 GCA_018882745.1 Candidatus Nanopelagicaceae bacterium | reverse complement strand
CAAAAGCGCTTCCATTACTCCAGATGGTACCTACATCAATCCACGATGAAATTTCCTTCATTCCAAAATAGTGATCAGCATGACCGTGAGAGATAATAACCAAGGGAAGGGAATCGATTTTTGCAACTGAGAGACAACGCCGCAGCAAGTTGGGGTCTGGACCTGCATCAAAGAGAATTGCACTTCCTCTTCCAAGATTGATAAGTAGCGCATCTCCTTGGCCAACATCGCACTGCAGTACTTTCCAATCATTTCCTGGAAAGGCCATTCGTGGCGCGAGATTAATGGCTAAAAGCGCCAGAACCAATACAACATAGATGCTTAAGGAACGCCTCTTTAAAGTAATCGATACGAGAATGATCAGAATAATCATGAGAAGTGGAGTGATCCCCCACGAAGGAACATGATTGGTCAATCCTGATACGAAGACGATCCACTGCGAAAAGCCCTTTGCGATGAGAAGAAGGAATTCGGAGATAAATGGAATGGGGAGGGCAAGAACTGCGATAAATCCGAGAATCGTTATTGGGGCAACGACTGGCGCGACCAGAACGTTGAAAAGCACGCTCAATATAGAAACTTCTCCGGAAAGAAAGATGATGTAGGGCGTACAAGTAATTGTCGCTGCGCAAGGTATTGAAATTATTTCTGCGAACCACTCGGGAAGATACTGCTTCAATTTCTCAGTTATACGAGGGGCAATAAATATCAATCCACTTGTAGCCAGGACAGAAAGTACGAAACCAGGATCTACCGCCTGAAAAGGATCAAGTAAGAGCAAGACAGCAATGGCAGTTGCAAGAGCGGCAACAGAGTTTCGAGAATTACCCGAAGCTTTCGATAACAAGACAACCGCAGCCATCACTCCTGCTCGTAATACTGATGGCGAGGGCCGCACGAGAAGCAGGAAAATCACGAGAAAGATTGAGGTAAGGATTAGCCTCGGAATGATTCTTGGAACAACTCCACGAAAGAGATAGAAGACAAGTGCGCTCACAATTGCAAAATTTGCTCCGCTCACAGCAGTGAGATGCGAAAGTCCAGCACGTCGCATCTGCGAAGTAAATTGCTCGCCCTGAAGTGAAGTGTCGCCCAAAATCATTCCTGGGATAAGCGCTCCGGCATCTCCCCCTAAATCACTGGCACGCTTTCGAAAATCAGCACGGACTCCAGAGAGAAATTTTGAAAAAGCACTCGCAGGTTCGAGAACTTCTAATTCACTTGAGGCGATGAGTGTTCCCGCAACCCGCTTCTCTTTCGTCTCAATAAATCTTCCCGAAACTTTGATGATACTTCCCAAACCAGCACACTTCTTAAAATTCCCTAAGATTCGAATCGGAACGCGCACGTGAATGCGTGAACCTTCGGATGAAAAGGCTTTTGTCCTTGCTAGGAATGAGATGTTCGGTCGTTTGAGGTGGGACCCATAAACCTTATGGCCAGTGACTTTACAGTCGCTGGTTACAACAAGAATAAGTTCTGCTGAGGAACGATTTCGAGCCAACTCCCCGACTGCGCTATCTATCAACGTTGCCGAATGAACTAAATAACTTGCCGAGCCAATGAAAAGAGCAAGGGCAATAACCCATATTCGATTAAAGAGCGCGAGAGAGATGAGAGCGAATACAAGCGCCGCCAGTGCTGCCCACCAAGAGATATAGCTCGCTGCCGTAGCTCCTATCCAGAGCCCTACCGCATAGATAAAGAATCGATAATCCGTGTATTTCTCGCGAGTTGGAAGATTTACAAGGTGAGACGTGGCCGCATCCGCTCGAGAGTCTTGGCGCCCACCCCAGAAACTTTCAATAGGTCATCAATCGCCATAAATGGACCATTTTCGTTTCGATATTTAATGATCTTGCCTGCAATAACCGGCCCGATTCCCACGAGTGAATCAAATTCTGCTTTCGTTCCTCGATTTATATTGATAATCCCTGTGAACTTCGCTGGAGCTTTTTTCGAACTACTTTTCACTATTTCTGGCACATAGCCAACAAATACCTGTTCTCCATCGATGAGCACTCTTGCCAGATTGATATCGTTAAGTTCTACGCCTTTCTTTGCTCCTCCAGCTGCCTTGATTGCATCAGCTACTCGGGATCCTTGAAGAAGTGGATAGACATCAGGTTTCTTGACTTTGCCAGCTACATGAACCAAGATGATTTGTTTTGTCGGAGCAATTGAAAGTTGCGGTTTGGGTGTTTCTTGAGCAATTGCGCTTCCCCGCGTTGTAGCGAAGAGAAAGCAAGCGAAACCAATCGCGAAAAGAGAAATTGCGATCAGCGCTCTCTTCTGCGGTTCGGTGTACTCCGGAAAACGCTCCTTTAATTCGGCAAGATTCATGGGCGCATCAAAGCGCTTCGCAATTTACCCGAAGTTAAATTCGGCAGTAAGAGTGAATATCTTGAGCTGTGGAATTAAAGAACGATATTTACGAACTTAGGAGATTTTGTGATGACCTTTTTTGGAGTCTGTCCAGCAAGATCGGCAATAACTGCGGGGTCAGCAAATGCCATCTTCTCAAGATCTGTATCAGAAGTATCGGGTGAGATATCCACGCGAGATTTAATCTTGCCGTTGACCTGGAAAATTGCAGTAACAGAATCTTGCGTCAGCAACGCTGGATCCACGCTCGGCCAACCTGCGAGCGCTACTGAAGGCTTATGTCCTAACTTTTCCCACATCTCCTCCGCTGTATACGGAGCTATGAGCGAGAGTGAAATTGCCACAATTTCTGTGGCTTCACGGACCGCAGGATCGGCAGGGCCGCAGCCTGAATCAATCGCTTTTCTCGTTGCATTAACTAATTCCATGACGCGAGCGACAGCGACATTGAATCTAAAGGATTCCACGGCAAAAGAAATATCGTGCAGCGCTTTATGGGCCGCTTTACGTAAAGCGAGATCTCCCGTTGCAAAATCCACACCGGGTTTACTTGTGACATCTCCGGCTAGGCGCCATGCGCGGTTCAAGAATTTTGCCGAACCTGCAGGAGAAACATCAGCCCAATCCACATCATCTTCGGGAGGCCCGGCAAAGACCATCGTCAGACGAATCGCATCAACACCGTGCTTTTCAAGCTCATCTGAAAGTCGCACTAAATTTCCACGGCTCTTACTCATCGCAGAACCATCCATGATGACCATGCCCTGATTGAGAAGTCGAGTAAAAGGCTCGGTGAAACTTAGATAGCCCATATCGTGTAGCGCTTTAGTAAAGAATCGCGAGTAAAGAAGATGGAGAATTGCATGCGTTACTCCGCCAACATATTGATCGACTGGCAACCAAGTATCAACTTCTTCTCGGATAAATGGGCGGTCATGAGTATTTACGCTGCTGTATCTCAAGAAATACCATGATGAATCAACAAAGGTATCCATGGTGTCGGTATCGCGCAGCGCTTTACCGCCACACTTAGGACAGGAGACATTTACCCAGTCATGCGCTGTTGCTAAAGGAGAAGTTCCTTTGGGCTTGAGATCCAATGTAGACGAATCGGGCAATTTCACAGGTAACTGGTCATCTGGAACTGGAACTTCCCCGCATTTCTCACAATGAATAATGGGAATCGGCGTGCCCCAATAACGTTGGCGTGAAATTAGCCAATCACGGAGGCGATAGTTGTTGGACGCTTTTGCTAACTTCTTCGCTTCAAGTTCGGAGATGATCTTCTGTATTGCAGCGGAACTATTGAGGCCATTGAGAAAACCTGAATTAACCAGCTTTCCATCGCCCGTTGTTGCAACGCCGCTGACAGCTGGATCATCTTCCTCGGTTTCAACCACCACGCACACAGGAAGCTTCATAGCTCGAGCAAAATCTAAATCGCGCTGATCGTGGGCTGGAACCGCCATAATCGCGCCCGTTCCATAGTCGGCAAGTACATAATCACTTGCCCAGATCTGAATCTTCTCGCCATTAACTGGATTAATTGCGTAGCGATTGAGGAAGACACCAGTCTTGGGACGATCTGTTGCAAGCCGATCAATATCGCTTGCTGCCTTGACCGAATCAAAGTATTTGTTGAATTCACTCTCAGCGCTGGTGCCAGATACCAGTTCGCGAGCCAAATCGCTATCGACCGCAACCACCATAAATGTGGCGCCGTACAAGGTATCGGGGCGCGTTGTGTAGATGACTACTGGTTTATCCCGCCCTTCAATTTCAAATATGACTTCAGCACCAGTGGATTTACCAATCCAGTTGCGCTGCATCGTTAGGACTTTTTCTGGCCACTTACCCTCAAGTTGCTCCATATCGGCAAGAAGACGCTCGGCATAATCAGTAATCTTGAAATACCACTGATTCAATTTCTTTTTGGTTACGGTGTTATCACAACGTTCACATAAACCTGCAACAACCTGTTCATTCGCAAGAACGGTCTGGCATGAAGGACACCAATTGACCGCAGAATCTTTTCGATATGCCAATCCTTTTTCATACATGCGATTAAAAATCCACTGATTCCATTTGTAATACTCCGGATCGCATGTGTAGAGAACGCGATCCCAGTCAAAGGAACAGGCATAGCGGCGCATCGAAGCTTTCTGGGTATTGATATTTTCATAGGTCCAGATGCTGGGATCTTCATTCCGTTTAATTGCGGCATTTTCTGCAGGAAGACCGAATGCATCCCAACCAATCGGATGCATCACATTAAAACCTTTTTGCACCCAATAGCGCGCAATCACATCACCGAGCGCGTAAGCCTCTGCATGGCCCATATGTAAGTCACCGGATGGATACGGGAACATATCCAAAACGTATTTCTTCGGACGCGGATCGTTAGGTTTTCCAGAGCGGAAAGGCGCAATCTGATCCCAAATCGGGAGCCACTTCTCTTGGACGTGGTGAACGTCGTACGCCTCATGCATATGCGTAGGTTACCGCCAACGAACGCCGGTTAATTCCTCACTGACGCTCCAGAGATTTCGTGCCAAATTCTGGTCGTAGGCAATTGCTCGAGCTCTTGTGGCTTTTGGAAATCCACGCATTTCGAATAATCCATCTGGTCCAATATATGAAGCGCCGTACAAATTAGGGAACGTTGCTGCGCATAAAGTTGGGAGGGCGCCACGAGCAGCTGATTGCGCAACAATGGAATTCATAAATGCAGTTGCTCGCTCTTCAAATAGATTCCCACGCATTTGTGGGCCAACGGCTTGCAAATTCGTATTTGAATATCCTGGGTGAGCAGCAAATGCGTTAAAGGAATAGCCACGTGATGTAACTAAACGCTGCAATTCAAAGGTAAATAAGAGATTAGCCAACTTGCTGGCGCCATAAGCAGCCCATGTTTGATATTTATTTCGACCTAAACAGATATCTCGAATATCGTCAGATGAGCCATTTCCAAATGACCCCATGCGATGAGCTTGACTTGAAACCGTGACGATTCGCGACTTGACGCGATCAGCGATGAGTCCGGCAAAGGCAAAGTGACCAAGATGATTTGTACCAACTTGTAGTTCAAAATCATCGGCAGTCTTTGTGAAAGGAACCGCCATGACACCTGCATTAAGAATTAATACATCGACATCATCGGTAACTTCTCGCGCAGCTTTTCTTACGCTCGTGAGATCTGCAAGATCAAGTAAAAGAGTTGAGACCCGCTCACTTGCTAACTCTTTGCGCGTGCGCTCTGCCTTTTCTTCGCTTCGTGCAGTGATAGTTACCTGTGCGCCGGCTCGGACTAATTCACGCGCCGCCTCTTTACCAATACCGCTTGTTGCACCTGTGACGAGGAAACGTTGCCCACTGAGATCTGGAAGATCGCGCGCCGACCAGCCGCTCGGAATATGTTGGAGCGGCAAACGGGTATTCGATTTTTCTTCGTTCATCGAGTGGAGCTAAGGGGACTTGAACCCCTGACCCCCTGCATGCCATGCAGGTGCGCTACCAGCTGCGCTATAGCCCCAATATTTCGTGCCATGTAATGCTTGAGTTGTACTGCCTGAGTTGCAGACCTTACCTGAACTACGCGCCGCTTTCCTCTCCGTAGATTGGCTCTGGCAGCGATCCCGCATTGTGCTCTACTAAAACCCACCCTTGACGATGATGACCATTTTCCACAATCGACCAGGACGCATTCGATAAACCACCGATTGCAGACCATTGCGTCATCGGCATTTCCAGCATCTTGCCCAAAATGCAACGCGCTGTTCCGCCATGTGTGACAACAATCAGAGTCCCGACATCTTCGGTCAAGGCGCTTTCAATTGCAGTAATGGCGCGATCTGCGATTGCGCTACGGCGCTCACCAGTTTGTCCGGCCGGTTCATCATCGCCATCGAGCCAGTGCACAAATCTTTCATAATCTTCAGCACGATTTTGTGCGCCAGTCTTTCCTTCCCAGTTTCCGCCATGAGTTTCGCGTAAGCCAGCATCAATCGATATTGCAAGGTTGGAAATTTTTGCGAGTGCGGCTGCGGTTTGCTGTGCTCGTATCAAGTCACTCGAAACAATCTTTGATGGTTTGAGACTCATCAATAGTGGAGCAGCGCGTTCTGCTTGTCGATGGCCGACATCGTTGAGGGGAATATCAGAATGTCCTTGAAATCTATTTTCGATATTCCAATCAGTTTGGCCATGACGCCAGAGCACGACTCTTTGAGAGGGCACGATTAGGCCTTGCCTTTCTCAAATGCATCGCGAGCTTTGACCGCCTCTAGTGGAATATTCGGACAATCATTCCAAAGGCGATCGAGCATGTAATAACTTCGTACTTCTTCCGTCTGAACATGCACCACGAGATCTTCATAATCAAGGAGAATCCAATGCTCTGAACCCTCGCGTCGCAGAGGCTTTTCACCTTCAAGGGAGAGTTGCTTTTCAACTTCATCAGCGATCGCATCGATCTGGCGTTCATTCTGACCGCTAATGAGTAAGAAGACTTCACTTAGCAGCATCTGTTCAGAGAGATCAATTGCGACGAGGTCAGTTCCAAGCTTTTCAATGGCAGCGCGGGCCGCGATTTGAGTGTGTTCGACAGTGGATTTACGCGGCGCCATAGAGCTTCTTTTCATAAATGTATGCCGCAACAGAGGGTGGAACTAAATCAGAGATATCGCTCCCAACGCTTACTTTTTCTCGTACCTGAGTTGCCGAGATGTCACGCGCGTGGATTTCGATGGAGGTCCATTTGATGAAGTGCGGAATCGCAGACTGATCTACCGTATGCCCGGGCCTTAGCACGATGAGGAACTCTACTTCGGATGCCATCTCATCAATACGGTTCCAGGTTGAAAGTCCTGCAATTGCATCGCTTCCAATAATCCAAGTTAGCGATGACTCAGGATTGAGCGAGTGGAGATCATGCACAGTATCGATGGCATATGAAGGTGTGTCTCTTTTAACTTCGCAGTCGCTCACCTCAACATCAATCTCGCTCAAGGCAAGTTTTGTCATTTCTAATCGATTGCTTGCAGAGGCAGTTGGCGATTTCTGCCAAGGCTTACCGGCAGGAACGATAACTAGCTTAGAAAATTTTCCGGACTTTAGAATCTCACTAATCACATGAACATGCCCGTTATGAATCGGGTCAAATGTTCCACCAAAGATGGCGATTGAATTAGTCGCGGTCAAGGCGAAGTACGAGATAGAGCATCAACATCAAAACTGCGAAGGTAAAGACGCCGAAGAAGATGGGGTGTGCAGGAAGTTCTCGTCCTTCTTCACTGAATAGTTTCATAGACGCTTGAGCAATCAACGCTGTAAACATGTCACCATCCTAACCTTTACTTGGGACCTTTCTCCAATAGAGCAATAAACTCCGCCTCATTAAGGATGCGCACACCAAGTTCCTCAGCTTTTGCCGCCTTAGATCCTGGTGAATCTCCCACTACGACATAGTCAGTTTTCTTCGATACCGATGATGCGGATTTTCCGCCCCGCTCCGTTATGGCTTCAGTAACGCCATCTCGCGAAAAGTTTTCGAGTGAACCGGTGACCACCAAGGTCAATCCCGCCAAAGTCTGCGGTTTTGTGGGGGCTGCTACACCCTCCATCGTTACTCCCGCTGCACTCCATTTCTTCACAATTGCTTTATGCCAATCTACGCTGAACCATTCTTGAATACTCTCGGCAATTATCTCCCCCACTCCATCAACGGCCGCTAGTTCTTCGACCGAAGCCTGTGAAATTTTGGGAATCGATGCAAATTTATTTGATAGTGCTTGAGCAGCTGTTGGACCAACATGTCGAATTGATAGCGCAACTAGCACTCGCCAGAGTGGACGCTTCTTTGCTTCTTCCAGAGCTGCCAATAACTTCTCAGCGTTTGCCCCGAGTTCTCCATCTTTCTTGAGAAAGAAATTGCTCTTACTTAAATCTTTTTTAGTGAGTGAGAAAAGATCTGACTCATCATCAATCAATTTATCGGCAAGGAGTGCGTTAGTTGCCTCATAGCCCAAGACATCAATGTCGAGCGCTGCTCTTGATCCGATGTAATAAATTCGCTCCCGAAGCTGCGCGGGACAGCTCCGTGCATTCGGACAACGTATGTCGACATCGCCTTCTGACATTGCGCGTAACTCCGAACCACATTCAGGACAGTTCTTCGGCATGAGAAAGGCGCGTTCCTTCCCGGTGCGCTTTTCCATGACTGGTCCCAAAATTTCTGGGATTACATCGCCTGCTTTACGCAACACCACCGTGTCGCCAATCAGGACACCTTTACGTTGGACCTCTTCAATATTGTGAAGAGTTGCATTCGTCACGGTGGAGCCTGCAACTTTGACCGGCTCCATAAAGCCAAATGGCGTGACGCGTCCGGTTCGACCCACGCTGACTTTGATATCAAGGAGTTTTGTCGTGACTTCTTCTGGTGGATACTTATATGCAATCGCCCATTTAGGAGCACGTGAGGTACTTCCCAACACTTTCTGTGCGTTGCGCTCATTTACTTTAATCACTACCCCATCAATCTCATGTTCAACATCATGGCGATGCTCGAGGTAATACTGGATAAATTCTTTGACCTCAGCCTTATTTTTCGCCACTTTGTAGCGCTTGCTGGTGGGAAGTCCCCATCTCTTCATCGCTTCATATGCTGCGCTCTGGGTCTCGCAATCAAATCCTTTAACGGCGCCGATCCCGTGCACAACTAGCGCCAAGGGGCGAGAGGCTGTGACGCGCGGATCTTTCTGGCGGAGCGATCCCGCGGCAGCATTTCGCGGATTTGCAAATGCTGTCTTTCCTGACTCTTCCAGCGATTCATTGAGTTCATTAAATTTCTCAAGCGGGAAAAATACTTCTCCCCTTACCTCAACTGATGTGGGAAGGTCTTTACCAGTCAATTCTTGAGGTAAACCCTTGATAGTCCTGACATTGAGCGTGACATCTTCACCGGTAGTGCCATTGCCACGCGTTAAAGCTCTCATTAACTTTCCATTTTCATACAGCAAATTGATGGCAAGGCCATCGACTTTCACTTCACATAACCATGTGTTGGATTGAGACTCTTTAGCGACTCGATCAAACCAGGCATCAAGCTCATCTTCACCGAATGCATTATCGAGACTCATCATTTTCTCTTGATGGTCATATTGCTCAAAGTGCGTAGCAAAACCACCGCCCACATCAAGTGTTGGAGAGTGCGGATCCCGTAACTCGGGGCTCTTGTTTTCTAGAGCAAGTAATTCTTTCCAAAGCGAATCGAATTCAGCATCAGAAATGATTGGCTTATCAAGAACGTAGTATCGATACTGGTGGTCACGGATCTGTTCTGCTAACTCAGCCATCTTCCGGCGAATGTGGCTATCGGACATCGCTATCGGGTTCCTGAGATGGTGGCCGATCCAACGACGCGCTCGCCGTCATAAATCACCATTGCTTGACCTGGGGCCAAACCAAAAATTGGCTCGTCAACGTGTGCTACCAGAGTTTCAACGCCATCATTGATCTTCCTAAAATAAGAACAAGAGTGCGGAGTTCCATGAGCACGAACTTGGACAAAACCCTTATATGGCGCGCTTTCTGTGGCCTCGGGTGTCGGTCCACACCAGATGGGCTTAGCTCCATAAATCTCATCAATGGCGAGCGCGTCGCGATTTCCGACTACGACTGTGTTGGAGACGGGTTCGATTTTAAGAACATAACGCGGTTCGCCGCCCTTTGCAGGAACGGTAAGTCCTAAACCCTTGCGTTGTCCGATTGTGTAGGTATAGGCGCCTTTATGTTCGCCAAGTTTATTTCCTTCTTCGTCAACAATCGGACCTGTTTCACTTCCAAGTCTTTCACGGAGCCAACCAGCATTATCGCCTGAGGGAACAAAACAAATATCGTGGCTATCTGGTTTAAGAGCTACTGATAATCCGCGCTCTTGAGCTTCTTTTCGTACATTTTCTTTTGTTGTATCGCCTAAGGGAAAGTGGGCACCCTGAAGTTGATCTTTGTTGAGAACGGCAAGTACATATGACTGATCTTTCGCAGGATCAATGGCGCGATATAGCGTTTTTCCATTTTCAGTTTCCCGAGTTTGAGCGTAATGTCCGGTAACCACGCCATCAAATCCCATCGCTTGAGCGCGATCGAGAACTGCGGCAAATTTGATTTTCTCATTGCATCGCAAACACGGATTAGGAGTATTTCCTGCAGCATATTCAGCGAGGAAGTTTTCAACTACTCCTTCATGGAATTCATCGGACATATCCCAGATATAAAAAGGAATCCCAATGACATCAGCAGCGCGACGAGCATCGTGAGAATCTTCAATAGTGCAACATCCACGAGCTCCCGAGCGATACTTTTTTGGATTCTTTGAGAGCGCTAGATGCACTCCAATGACATCATGTCCCGCCTCTTTGGCACGCGCTGCAGCCACGGCAGAATCCACTCCACCACTCATGGCTGCAATTAATTTCATAGCTTCTCTCTAGCCTCGAAAGGCTGCTCGAGCGCGATCGATAACTCGCTTTATACAGGTCTGAAGATATTCGATATCGCTGTCAGAGTTGCCTGTGCCGAGTGAGAATCGCAGCGAGGATCGAGCTTCTTTCTCGCTCATACCCATCGCCATCAAGACATGGCTCGCTTCTTGAACTCCTGCGCTACACGCCGACCCAGTCGAGCATGCGATTCCTTCTGCATCAAAGAGCAGTAAGAGAGCATCACTTTCCGTGTTGGGAAAAGAAATATTTGCGATACCTGGAAGCGTTGCGCCCTCAAGTACACCATTGAGAGTCGCGTCAGAAATCTCCGATTGGATTGCAGCAACGAGTTTTTTACGTAGCGTAGAAATCTTCACTGCATTTGACTCAAGGTCTCTCATCGCCGATTGTGTGGCCGCAACAAATGCAATGATGCCCGCAGCATTGAGAGTGCCGCTTCGAATATCACGTTCCTGCCCGCCGCCATGAAGTATCGGCGTGATATCAATTCCTTTTTGTAATATCAGAGCACCCACTCCGATTGGCCCTCCAACTTTATGGGCGCTAATTGTCATTGCGAAAAGTCCCAAGTCTTTAAATGAGAGAGGAACTTTTCCTAAACTCTGGACCGCATCGGTATGGAGCGGAATCTCAAATTCCTGAGCGATTTTTGAAATGTCATCCATTGGTTGCACGGTGCCAACTTCGTTGTTGGAATGCATGATGCTGATGAGCGCAATTTCATCGTGGCGCTCGAGTACGACATTACGAAGCTCAGAGAGATTGACAAAGCCTTCACGAGTTACGGGAACCTCAACTACTTCTGCTCCTTCAAAATCTTCCAACCAACGCGCTGGATCAAGGACTGCATGATGTTCAAAGGCGGAGATGACGATGACATTGCGTTGTTTCCCACTCTGATTACGATGCCAATATGCGCCTTTAATCGCTAAGTTGTTCGCTTCGGTTCCAGATCCAGTAAAGATGATTTCACTCGAATGACATCCGATGAGGCCCGCTAACTTTTCGCGGGCTTCCTCTACATCCTTACGGACTCTTCGCCCATATGTGTGAAGGCTGGAAGGGTTGCCAAGCTGTCGCGATTGTTCGATAAATGCTTGAAGCGCAACCTCTGAAATAGGCGTGGTTGCAGCATTATCGAGATAGACGCGGGACATGACCTAATTCTAGGTGAGGGTTTAGCTGCGTTTTGCTTGAATCGCTTCGCGCGCCTGAGGCAAGACCGCGAATAAATCTCCTACAACACCGAAATCTGCGAGATCAAAGATCGGAGCTTCCGGATCCTTATTAATCGCAACAATGTTCTTCGATGTTTGCATTCCCGCACGATGTTGGATTGCTCCAGAAATTCCACACGCCATGTAGAGCTGTGGGCTTACAGTTTTTCCAGTCTGGCCAACTTGGTGAGTATGTGGGTACCACCCAGCGTCGGTTGCGGCACGTGATGCGCCGACAGCTGCTCCGAGAAGATCTGCCATCGCTTCAACTTGTGTGAAATCGCCATTTGTTCCGCGACCACCTGAGATGACAATTTTTGCTTCGGTAAGTTCGGGACGTCCGCCTTTTACTGCAGGCTGAACATTTGAGATCGTCACTAACTTTGCTTTATCAGAGACTGTGACATTGAGTTTCTCAACCGCAGGAGTGTTTGACGTAGTCGAAGCTTCAATTGAGCTCGGACGTACTGTGATGACTGGGATTCCTGTTTTTACTTTTGCCGAAACTGTGAAAGATCCACCAAAGACAGATTGGGTAGTTCCAAAATCGGGAGTCACATCGATCGCATCCGTAATAATTCCGCTATTGATGCGCACTGCAAGACGTCCAGCAATTTCCTTGCCGCGTGCTGTTGAAGGGATCAAAACAGCATCTGGCTTCTTAGCTTCGATAACTTGTGCCAGCGCATCAACGAGGGCTGGGATGCCATGCTTGGCAAAATCGCTGTTCTCAACGGCAAGAACACTTTCGATATCTGTGTTGGCCAATTGCGAAGCAAGTGAATCTGCTTGGGACGAGTCTGTGAGAAGTACTGCGATTGGAGTACCGCCACGCTTAGCAAAAGAGGCGAGTTCAGCCGCTGTTTTTGCAACTTTTCCGCCATCGTGATCAGCAAATATCAACACATTAGCCATCGTCACACCAAACGCTTTTCTGCGAGATAGTCAGCTAACTTTGTGCCACCATCGCCTGAATCTTCAACTTTAATTCCTTTATCTCGCGGCGGACGAGCGCTTGCATCCACCACAGAACTCCAGGCCCCAGAACTTCCAACTTCAGCAGATGAGACTCCTACATCTGCCAGCGATTTGGTTTCGATTACTTTCTTTTTCGCTGCCATGATGCCTTTAAATGATGGGTAACGCGGTTCATTGATTTTTTCGATCACGCTAATGACGCATGGGAATGTGGCTGACATTGTTTCAACGCCACTTTCTGTCATGCGAGCAATTTCAACACTGGAGTTAGCAGCATCAACTTTGACCGAGCCTGCAAAAGTTAGTTGGGCCCAACCCAAACGTTCCGCAAGCATCGCAGGTACAACGCTCATACGGGCATCGGTAGATTCAGTTCCGCAGAAGACCAAATCGAACCCACCCTTGCTAATTACTTCAGCTAATACTTTTGAAGTTGCAATCGCATCAGAACCGGCGAGTGCAGCATCTGAAACGAGCACTCCACTATCTGCGCCCATCGATAAACCTTTACGAATCGCTTCGGTGGCACGTTCTGGACCCATAGAGATTAAAGTGATGATGTGCTCAGGAGTTTCTTTACCTTCATTGAGTGGCTCCACAACACGAAGCGCTTCTTCAATTGCATATTCATCAAGATCATTCAGAACTGCATCGACGCCATTGCGATCAAGAACTCCATTAACCATCTTCTTTTCAGCCCAGGAATCGGGAACCTGTTTTACGCAGATGGCGATCTTCATGCTGGCTATGTTACTGGGGAGTAACCTGCCGCTCCACTTGAAGTATTTGAAGAAGAAGGTCTGATTAGATAGCAAGGTGAAGCCCGCCAATCCCCATATTTTGGGAAATCGACCAACTGAAGGCGGGACTGACTTCGCACTCTGGGCTCCCGCAGCCGATGCGGTGGAGCTATGCCTCTTTGATGAGCGCGATGGTCGCTGGGTTGAGACAAAGTTTTCGCTCGCACATCGTGAAGGTCCGATCTGGCATGGATATCTCGCGGGAATTCGAGCCGGCCAACGTTATGGATACCGCGTTTATGGTCCGTGGCGCCCCGAGCAAGGGTGGCGCTTCAATCCCGCAAAAGTGTTGATTGATCCTTATGCCCACCTTCTTGATGGAGATCTGGTTTATGCGCCAGAAATTTTTGGTCATCACTCTCTCGATGCGTTGGGAAATGGCGATCATCAAATTCGCGATGAGCGCAATTCACTGGGTTTTGTCCCACTCTCTGTTGTGACGTCACATGCCCCCCGCATCATCAATCGACCACACACGCCATGGAAGCGCACATTCATTTATGAAGCCCATGTTCGTGGTTTGACCGCAGGAAATCCTGATATTCCTCCGCATGAACGTGGAACTTACAAAGCCCTCAGTCATCCCTCCACAATTGAATACTTATCAAGGCTAGGTGTTACCGCTTTAGAACTCTTACCCATTCACCACTTTGTTACCGAGATTCATACTCATGCTCGTGGTCGAGAGAATTACTGGGGTTACAACCCTCTGGCTTTCTCTGCACCGCATCGCAGATACGCTGCAACCGCCGATCCCATTGCCGAATTACAAGAGAGCATTGATGCGCTTCACAACGCAGGAATCGAAGTAATTCTTGATGTGGTTTATAACCACACTGCTGAAGAAGGGCGTCAAGGACCAACTCTTTCTTTGAGAGGAATCGACAACAAAACCTTCTATCGCCACTCCACAGAAGATGTTTATGAGGATGTGACTGGATGCGGAAACACTATTGATTCTCGCCGACCATTTGTGACTCGCATGATTATCGACTCTCTTCATTGGTGGAGCCAGATAATCGGAGTAGATGGTTTTCGATTTGATCTCACCACCGCAATCTCGCGTCGCGATAAAGAAATCGATACATATGGACCTATGATTTCGGCGATTTGTGCTGACCCAATCCTTCGAGATCGAAAACTCATCGCTGAGCCGTGGGATGTTGCCGGCTATGCCCTAGGAGATTTTCCGCATCCTTGGCGAGAATGGAATGACGCTTATCGCGATGCGACTCGACAATTCTGGTTGGGCGATAGCGCCCGTGGCCATAGCAATGGAGTCTCAGATCTAGCGTCACGTATCGCCGGATCTCATGACATCTTCTATTTCCGTGGTCCAACTTCATCTATCAACTTCGTGACCGCTCATGATGGATTTACCCTTAATGACTTAGTCTCATATAACCAGAAACATAATGAAGCAAACGCGGAAGATAATCGTGATGGAAGCGATGGAAATAGATCCTGGAATGTTGGAGTTGAAGGGCCCACGGATAATCCAGAGATCAATCAGTTACGAACTCAATTGAAGAAATCTATTTTGGCTACCTTGATGCTCTCGTCAGGTGTGCCAATGATCTCGATGGGTGATGAAGTTTCCCGCTCGCAGCAAGGCTCAAATAACGCGTACTCACTCTCCCCCAATTCCAGCGATGACTCTTATGAAAACTTTGGTGGTGGCTGGAAACTTTCATGGGATCGTGATGAGAATCAAGAGGATCTCGTTGAAACGGTTGCGGCGTTAGCGCGAATTCGTTCTGCATATATGGTCGATGCTGCAGAACAATTCTTTACTGGCGAAGTTGATCAAGGTACAAAGCGAAAAGACCTCGCCTGGTTTGGTCGCGATGGCCTAGAGATGACTTCCCACAATTGGCAAGATAGTTCAATTCGACATTTAGCTTTCAGCGTTGATGCAACCCATAATCAAGGGCTCTTCATAATTCTCAATAGCGATAGCTCAGATTATGAATTCACTTTGCCTAATCAGACATGGGGCAATTCATTTAGAGCAGTATTTGACTCGACTGAGCGAGTAGAAGATTTCAATCCAGCGCTGAAAAAGCCGAGTGAACCAATACTTGTGAAGACTATGAGCCTTCAGGTCTGGCTCATCAACAGAAGTTAACGAAAGAGAATTAGTTAACTTTAAACATGACAGTTACCGTGGAGGTAATTGTCTTGTCTATGGTTGAAGTGTCGTAGTAACCGCCGGCAGAGATATCAACGGAATCCGGAGAAGTGACCTGGAATGGTCCTGAACGCACGCTCATTACGCTTCCAACTTTGCCACCAGTAGCTTCAACGATTGCTTTGGCACGAACTTGGGCATCTTCCATAGCCTGCTTGAGGAGTTCCGGACGAAGTTCATTCAACTTTGAAATATAAAACTGCGGACCGTAATTCGTGACGCTCACTCCACTTTGCAGAAGAGCGCCTATGCCATTACTGAGTTTCTTGATTAATTGAACGTCTTCGCTGCGCACCGTGATTGTCCGTGATCCGCGGTAGTTCAAGATTCGTCCCGTGCTATTTCCGTTGGCGTACTCCTCTTGAGGATAGGCAGAAACTGAACCTAACTCAATAGAATCCGAGGGAACTCCACCATCGGTGAGATATTTTGTTACCGCACTTGTAGCACCTTCAACTTTGCGAACTGATTCGCTAATGGTGGGAGCGACTTGCTCTGCGTTAAGGGTCCACACAGCTTTATCTGCTGTGGCACTTACCCGAGCTGAACCAGTAACCGAAATCCCTTCACTGGAGCGAGATGCAAAACCACTTCCAACTTGATTGAGTCCCAAGCCCATGGCAATCGCGATGATTGCAGCAGAGATAACAAGTGTTAAGGATTTTTGTTTTTCGTTCTCGCTCATACTGAAATTCTACCAGCCGCTTCATCTATTCCATCAATCTCAACCCTGCGATACGGCTCTAAGCTTTCATTCCATTGCTTTCCCAGCATTTTTTCAATTTCTACTACAACCTCACTATCCTTGATGGAATGTGAAAGCGCAGAGTTCAATTGGTGTTCGTTAATCATGATGTCACCGTGAGGTCCAATATTGGATCTAAATAGACCTAGTTCGGGAGTGAACATATATAGCGAACCATCACTGCCATTCATCGCTGCTTCATACACTTCGAACTTTAGGTAATGCCAACCTCGTAGATTGCTCGCAAGTTTCGCACCAGTTCCTAGCGCTCCATTCCACGACAATTGAGTTCGATAGCAACCAGGAGAGAGTGGTTGTGAATTCCACTGAAGTTCGTGGGGTCTTCCCAATACTTCATTGATTGACCACTGAATGTGCGTCAGCACTGATTTCGGTGCAGAGTAAATAGTGAGCGATCCATGTGAATGGCCAATTCCGACAGGGCTCAACGCTGGCGGTTGATGTAATGACGACATAGCAGCTCCCGATAGACGAAGCCGCATCCACTAATAGATGCGACCTTCCCCAGCCCATCTACCTGTCGTGGAGTACGGATTCTTCACCTATTTATTGGCTCTGCCAAGCCCTCGAAATTCACAAGCGGTTTTTAGAAGTTGCCTCCTCAAGGTAGGCTCAGCCTCAGTCCAACGCTTATCAGTACCCGCTTGCTAGCTTTCGCTTGAATCGGTATCGCTGTAGAACGGAAAGACTGGCGAACGTGGAATTCACGTTTGTCCCCATAAATACCGAAGGAAAGTAAATGGCAACAGGCACAGTTAAGTGGTTCAACTCTGAAAAGGGTTTTGGTTTCATCGCTGTTGATGGCGGCGGACAGGACGTATTCGTTCACTATTCCGCTATCCAGGGAAATGGCTACAAGTCCCTTGAAGAAGGTCAGTCAGTGACTTTCGAAGTCGTCCAAGGCCCAAAGGGTCCTCAGGCGGATCAAGTTACAGCTAACTAATTACCAAGTAACTAGTTTGAAAAGCCCCAAGGAAACTTGGGGCTTTTTCATTTGCCAGCTTTTACCTTTGCTTTTGCAACAGCCTTGGCAGGCGAAAGATCTTTGCCAGCTTTCCACGCATCCAAGAATGGCCACGGAGCAATAACTCCACGACGAATTTCCCAATCTCCCGGCATTGTTGGATAAGAGATACCGAAGTGAAGATGCGGTTTAGGAATACCTCGCGCACTTCCTGTGCGTCCAACTTCACCAAGTTTCTGACCACTGACGACCACGACACCTGGAGCGATGCCTGGTTCAATCTTCGAAAGATGAGAGCCGTAATAGCGCACACCATCTTCTCCGATTATTGAGACTGATAATCCACCTCGATGTTGCCCAAGATTTGTCTTACCGCTCCAGCGATCTTTGGTGGAGACATCTTCCACAACTCCATTGATTGGAGCTACGAAGGCACAACCAAACTTTGCCTTGATATCACTGGCTGGATAGTCGTGATGATATTTACCGTACGTTGTTTTACAACCCGATATTGGGAAAGTGTAAATAGGCGCCGACCACGAAGGTGTCGCAAGAGTAAATGTAAGCAATAAAGTTAGAAAAATCTTTTTCATCGCAGCGCCGCCTTATCTAGTTTCGCAGTCACGATCATATGAGGCACTGTAAGCGCCCAGACCACAACTAATGTGAGCCAGAGGAATTCGTCGCTAATTTTTCCAGGGGTAATGGTCGCGATCGCTAACGACACTATGAAAGTGCCCACAAGTGCGGGAGTCCCCGGGAAAACCGCCTGTCGGAATGCTCTGCCCGGCTTTCCTTCGATGACTGACTTTTGAGAACTCTTCAAATTCAATGTTAAGCGCGCGGTGTGGCGCATGGCGTGCCACAAACCGAAGTACGCAGCAAAGGCAACCAGTGGCGGAGTGAAGAAGGAAAGAGTAAGCAAAAGATTGAGATCTACAAGATCACGCCAACGCCGAGTAGCTGCCAAGACTAGAACCGTCACCAAGTAGAGACCAAGAACTAAATTGATCAACTCTTGATCAAAACCGCTATGCCAATCAACTAGGTCGGAATTAACGGCAGCGAGTGCGGAAGTACTTTCTTTATTGACTAGTGGAATCACAACAGGTAATGCACCGGCACTGAGCGAATAGAAAGTTTTTGCCGTACGCGAAGATGTCGGCATTGCCGTACTTCGATTGGTCTCATTGATAAAGGCAGCATCTCCGATACCGAAGTGCAATGCACTCATAATTACCACACCAATAAACCCATAAACGTTCCACTCCAATATCGCAAATACGGCAATCACTGCAATCAGAACGTACGTGAAGATAAAGGCACTCATACGAAGAATTGATGCCCGCGGCAAAGTTACGAGGTGATCGAGGGCGCCATGTGGAATGCCAACCGCTAAAGCAATAAGAGCAACAATGACCTGCCAGGTTATGTCAGTAACTTCAATGAATTCTGAGAAAGTCACTGAGAGAAGAACCACTAACGCTATTGCGAAGCTCGAAAAAGTTCGCGTACTGGTGAAAATTTTGGCCTGCGCCGACGACATCGCCTCACATTAGCAAACTCTCGAATACCGCTCATGAGAAACTACTGATATGTCGCAGGGATTAGACCTCAATAATTGGTCCTACGCAGCGATGCTTCTCTTTGTCATGGCTGGCTCATGGTGGCTTGAATTTGCGTTTCGGATTCGAGTACTGCGACGACCGCGACTAGCACTCACGGCTATCTTTCCCGTAAGTATCTTTTTTTTGGCTTGGGATGCATTTGCAATTAACCAGAGTCACTGGACTTTCGATCCCAATCAAATCCTGGGAATTATCGGCCCGCTGAGCATTCCGCTCGAAGAATACCTATTCTTTTTTATCATTCCACTTGCAGCGATACTCACTCTTGAAGGAGTAAAAGTAGTTCAAAGGAAGTTCTCGCGATGAGATTCGAACTTACTTACACGCAGATAACTGTCTACGCCCTCATCATTACAATCTTCTTTGATATTTTCGTGACGAAAAATTCACTTCTCTCAACTCTACGATTCTGGCTGAGCTACGCGATCATTCTTCCATTCCAACTCGTCACCAATTGGTGGCTCACCTCGCGCGAAATCGTGACCTATAACCCTGACTCCATTATTGGATTACGCGTCGCAGGCGCACCTTTTGAGGATTTGATTTTCGGTTTTGCCATGATTCTTTCAGTCATGACCATGTGGGAAACTATGCTCCGCCGTAATGGGGGCAGTAGCTCAGTTGGTTAGAGCCCCGGACTCATAATCCGGTCGTCGTAGGTTCGAGCCCTACCTGCCCCACTTCAGCAAATAAATTACAACGTGCAAATCTCTTCTCTCCGATAGGTATTGAAGTTTAATTTGAAAGTACTAGCCCTTGAGCTGAGCAATATCTAGTAGCTCTACATCAATAGGAGTATCAGTTGGGCAACTTGCATTCAGTTGGGCAATTTCATCTTCACTGAGCTTAATCTCTACGCCTTTGAGAGAATCTAAAATCGATGACGCTTTAGATGCGCCAGGAATTGGAATAGAGGTTGGAAATTGATTTAGGTGCCAAGCAATGGTTAAAGCATAAGGAGAAACGCCTTTGCTCTCCGCCATTTGCTTGAATGATCCAAATTCCCCGGAGGCTAGTTTTTTGAAGCTTCTGTTCCCACCTAATGGTGACCAAGGCAGATATGCAATCCCGTATTCACTACAGATGTCGATTACTTCAGGCCAGTGACGATAATTTGGACTGAATTGATTTTGCACCGAAATGATGCCTCCTTGCTGCGGCGTTCCCCCTGCCTTAATAGCGTGGCGCAACATCGGAGCATTGACGTTACTCAAGCCGATCTCCGCAACGTAACCATGCTCCTTTAGTGACATCACATTGTCGAACTGTTCTTCAAATGAGATTGCTGGATCAGTTCGATGGTGCTGCCACAGAGGAATTTTGCTTAACCCTAATTTGTAAGCAGAAGCTTCTACCGCGCGGTACAAATAATGCCTAGTTGAATTACGGCCGGAGATTCCAAACATGGAACCATCTTTTTGACGAGTGATGCCGGCTTTAGTTGTGATGACAACTTTGCTCTTTTGTTCAGCCGTTGCGCTCCAACTTGCAAATGCTTTTCCTACGATTAACTCGTTATGACCCATCGTATTCCAGCTTGGTGCATAGATATCAGCGGTATCCAAAAGATTGATGCCAGCATCTAATGCCGCATGAATAGCCGCAATTGCCTTTTCAGGTTGATTGAGTAAATCAGGATTGCGCTCATTTGGAAATGACAAATGCATGCAACCCATGCCAATGGCTGAGACTGAATAGGGTCCAAGAGTGCGTTGAGGAATCATGCAATTATCGTATTACTCCCAAGGTAGATCAAAGTGATTGCACTCCCAGTCATGGCTTAGACGAGATAGTCGGCCGTCTTATTTTGGAGCCCTACTTGCCCCGCTCTCCGAAGCGTCGAATGTATTCAGGTACTGGGACATGAGATGAATCCTCATTTGTAATTGGTTCACCAAACTTTGTGATGATGGGAATCTGGCCCGCCCAAATATCTAACGACGCATCTTCTCCATCAAGCGCCTCGCCACTTCGTTGCTTTGCAGTTACGTCATCAAGAGGAAGTGCGACAATCATTGTTTGAGCAAACTCCTTAGCGGTCATGGGCCGTCCTCCTTCCCATAAGCCTGGAATCAACTTTTCAGTCAGCGCTTTCATCGCTGCGCTCTTCTCTTCTTCTTCAAGTACTTGAGTGACTCCAAAAGCCATGACTGATCTGTAGTTCATCGATGAATTGAAAGCACTTCGCGCGGAAACTAAACCATCAAGCAGAGTGACGGTGGCACAGACTTGAACTCCTGCTTTCAAAGCCATAAATAGTCGTGACCCCGTCGACCCGTGAAATAGAAGTCGATCACCATCTCGAACGTAGCCAAGCGGAATGACTGTTGCTTCTTTGGTTTGAGGATCGTTAAACCCAAGGTGAGCGACATATCCCGCATCTAGGATTTTGTAGATGTCTTGTAATTCCTCAACTGTGCGGTGAGGCTTTCGGCGAATCTCCCTAGGCTTTTCAGACATGGCGACATGTTAGCGATAGAAGAACTTGCGACAGCACCCTCTGGCCTGAGCAGGGTCGAGAGAATCGGGATACCCACTTCCGCTCGGTTTAATCCGATTTTTCATGACTTTAATCCCTCGCCCTGTTATTGTCTGACTCAAGCAAGACCCCTCGAATTCATGAAAGGCAAGAATGAAAAGATCAAAGTTGATCGCATTCGGTGCTCTATCTGCCCTCGTACTCTCACTCCTTTCCGTTGTCGCTCCAGCTCAAGCAGCTCGTGACCTCAAGGGAAGCGTTTGTGCGCAAGAAGGACAGGTACGCACAATCTCTGGAGTGACCTACACATGCGAACGCGTAAATGGAAATCTCCAATACGCGCAAGGTCGCAAACTCTCTGGAACTCTCAACGTTCTTTGCACGCCGCAAGAAATGTGGTGTGTAGAAATGACAAAAGCTTTCCAAGCAAAGACAGGTGTCACAACTAAATTCATCCGTCTCTCTTCTGGTGAAGCGTTAACGCGTCTCGTTGCTTCGAAGAACAACCCCGAATTTGATGTCTGGACCGGCGGTCCGAACGACAGCCACATCTCCGGTCGAATCCAGGGCGTAATTGAGGCTTACAAATCTCCAACTCGCAACATGCTTAAGGCGCAATTTAAAGATGCCGATGGTTTCTGGACTGGTATCTACATGGGCGCACTTGGATTCTGCTCGAATACCAACGAACTCAAGAGACTTGGTCTGAAGGCTCCAACAAGTTGGAATGATCTTCTCAACGCAAAATACAAAGGCAACTTCATGATGGCGCACCCAGGAACATCTGGAACCGCGTACACCGCGCTCTGGACACAAGTTTTGCGACTTGGCTCTGAGGATGCAGCGATTAACTACATGAAGGAACTAAACAAGAATGTTCTTTCCTACACTCGAAGCGGCGCTGGACCAACTGGCCCACTTGGACGTGGTGAAGTGGCAACAGGTTTGGTCTTCTCCCATGACTGCACCGCTGCAATCCTTCGTGGAAATCCACTCGTGGTCTCCTTCCCTAAAGAGGGAACAGGCTTTGAGATTGGTGGAATCGCACTAGTGAAGGGTGCAAAGAATCCTGATGCTGCAAAG
>VFFD01000018.1 GCA_018882745.1 Candidatus Nanopelagicaceae bacterium | reverse complement strand
GCGCGCATGACGCCTGAAGCTGTCCTGGAAAAATATGGTTTAACTCCAGAGCAGTACCCAGATTTTGCAGCTTTGCGAGGTGACCCAAGCGATAACCTGCCATCGATCCCAGGCGTAGGTGAGAAGACTGCAACAAAGTGGATACAAGAATTTGGAAACTTGAAATCACTGGTGGCAAAAGTTGACTCAGTTCCAGGTAAGGCAGGAGAGGCGTTACGAAATTCGCTCGCTGCTGTTCTCACAAATCGCGAACTCACCCAACTTCGCCATGATGTCCCGCTTCATCCTGAGTTTTCAGAGTTGGAATGGAAAGGAGTAGATAAATCTCATCTCAACCAACTCTTTGAGAAACTAGAGATCAAGGCGCTAAAGGAGCGAATCAAAGCGCTTTCCGGTGATGAACCTGAAGTTATCAATGTTGATTCATCGATAACGGTGAAGGAAATTACTGCCAAAGAATTCACTGCCTTAAGAAAGAAAAATACATCTCTCATTCCAATTGTTCTTTCAGATAGCTCAGTTGCTACTTGCTTTGAAGCTGGCCACGTCGTAACCACCAATCTTGAAGCGGTCAAAGATGATTTGCTCAGTTCAGGTAACTGGCTGATTCATGGCGCTAAACGCGCTATCCGAAATGGACTTTTGGAAGAGGTTGCAGTTGATACCGAAGTGGCTGCTTATCTTCTCAACCCTGGCTCTCGAGAAATTGAACTCAATGACGTCATCAGGAAATATCTAGGAATTGAGATTGCGGCATCCGTCGGAGACTTGTTCTCAGAAGATTGGACTCCAGTTTCTGCAGGGCATCTAGCAAAAGTTTGGGAGATCCTCCAGAAAGAACTTGAGGTTCATAACGCGCTCAAGCTCTATAAGGAGATCGAGATACCCACCATGGAAATTCTTGCGACGATGGAACGATTAGGAATCGCTGTGGATCGTAAGAAACTTGAAAAGTTACGCAAGTTTTTTGAATCTGAAGAGAGCTCGTCCATCAAGGCTGCATATCAAGCAGTTGGACATGAGTTTAACGTCGCTTCGCCCAAGCAATTACAAACAGTGCTCTTTGAGGAATTGAAATTACCCAAAACTAAGCGCATCAAGACGGGATTTAGTACCGATGCCGAATCCCTTGAATGGTTGTTCTCCACAACACAGCACCCTGTTCTAGAAGCGCTCCTTCGTATCCGTGAAGTCAGCAAATTGCGCACCACAATTGAGGGACTGCTTAGTGCGATTGCATCAGATGAGCGAATTCATACGACTTTCCAACAAACGACCACAGCAACCGGCCGCCTCTCATCTACCGAACCAAACTTACAAAATATTCCGATTCGCACCGATGAAGGACGTCGAATCCGCGATTGCTTTGTTGCGCAATCTCCATTTGTAGATCTGCTTACTGCTGACTACAGCCAGATCGAAATGCGCATCATGGCCCACTTATCTGATGATAAGGAGTTGCTTGAAGCATTCCGTTCTGGAGAAGATCTCCACTCCACGGTTGCCTCTCAAGTATTTGGCGTCAAAGTTTCTGACGTTGATGCGGATATGCGCCGTCAGATAAAAGCAATGTCATATGGATTGGCTTATGGGCTCTCGTCGTATGGGTTAGCGCAACAACTTGATATCTCACCGACTGACGCAAGTATCTTGATGGGCAAATACTTCGAACGTTTTGGTGGCATTCAGATCTACTTGAAGGAAGTAGTTCGAGTCGCGCGCGAAAACGGTTACACGGAAACAATCTTGGGGCGCAGGAGATATTTGCCTGATCTGAATCATGAAAATCGACAACGGAGAGAAGTAGCTGAACGTATGGCGCTTAATGCGCCAATCCAAGGTTCTGCTGCTGACATAATCAAGGTTGCGATGCTCAATGTCGAGAGTGCAATCAAGAGAGAGAAGTTGAGCTCTCGCCTCCTGCTTCAAGTTCATGATGAATTGATCTTTGAAGTCGCAGAGGGAGAGCACGAGAAGTTGGAAGTGCTGGTGCGACGGGAGATGGGAAGCGCTTATCCGCTCAAAGCCCCGCTTGATGTAAATATCGGATTTGGGAAGAGTTGGGATCTGGCTGCGCATTAGCGCCAAATTGACCATTAAGCGCAGAGGTAAGTAGCCTTACGCTCCTCGCTCAGGCAACCTGTTCATCCTCAGACCTAGTAGGACGTGCCCAACTTCGGTTGGAGTCGGACCTGGTGCGTGCCCTACTAGAACATTTCCCCACGGAGTACCTTGTCAACTCAAATTTCCTTAAACGATATTGGATCAGCAGAAGATTTTCTTGCCGCAATCGAAGGCACAATCAAAAACTTTAACGATGGAGATTTAGTATCTGGCGTCGTTGTCCAGGTTGATCGCGATGAAGTCCTTCTCGATATTGGTTACAAAACAGAAGGTGTAATTCCAGCCCGCGAACTCTCCATCCGTCACGATCTTGATCCAAGCGAATTGGTCAAAGTTGGCGATCGCGTAGAAGCACTAGTCCTTCAGAAAGAAGATAAAGAAGGACGTCTCATCCTCTCCAAGAAGCGCGCCCAATATGAAAAGGCGTGGGGAGAAATTGAAGGTAAGAAAGAACGTGACGAAGTTGTCACTGGAACTGTTATTGAAGTTGTGAAGGGCGGGCTCATCGTAGATATCGGTCTACGTGGATTCTTGCCAGCATCACTGGTTGAAATGCGCCGAGTTCGCGACCTCTCTCCTTACATTGGGAAGCAAGTCGAAGCGCGCATCATCGAACTTGATAAGAACCGTAACAACGTCGTTCTCTCACGTCGCGCATATCTGGAGCAGAGCCAATCTGAATCACGGACAACGTTCCTTAACCAGCTCCAAAAAGGCCAGGTTCGCGAGGGTGTTGTTTCATCAATCGTTAACTTCGGCGCATTCGTCGACCTTGGCGGCGTAGATGGTCTCGTCCACGTATCTGAACTTTCGTGGAAGCACATCGATCACCCAGGTGAAGTTGTTGCTGTTGGCGATGAAGTGACTGTTGAAGTTCTCGAAGTAGATTTCGAGCGCGAACGCGTCTCACTCTCTTTGAAGGCAACTCAAGAGGATCCATGGCAAGCATTTGCTCGTACCCACACCATTAACCAAGTCGTTCCTGGTGAAGTTACCAAGCTGGTTCCGTTCGGTGCATTTATCCGAGTATTTGATGGAATCGAAGGCCTCGTACACATCTCTGAACTCGCAGAGCGCCACGTGGAAATTCCAGAGCAGGTTGTCCAAGTTGGCGACCAACTCTTCGTGAAGATCATCGATATCGATCTTGAGCGTCGTCGTATCTCACTTTCATTGAAGCAAGCAAACGAAGGTCATGATGTTGCAGTCGAAGCATTCGACCCAACTCAATATGGAATGCCTGCTCGTTATGACGAAAATGGAAACTTCATCTATCCAGAAGGTTTTGATCCACAAACCCAAGAATGGAAGCCTGGATACGAATCACAGCGCGAAGAGTGGGAGCGTCAGTACGCTGAAGCTCAAGCTCGCTTCCTTGCACATAAGAAGCAGAAAGCTGAAGCACAAGCGGCAGATGCTGCCGCTGCAGCAACGGTGCAACCAGACGCTGAGTAAGGTTGCTTAAGCAAAAAATTCTGGGCCTCGGTAAACGGGGCCCAGTTTGTTTTTTCTAGATAGGCTGAAGGAATGTTGAAAGTAGCGCTCACTGGTGGAATAGGCTCAGGCAAAAGCACTGTTGCTGAATTCTTTGACGAACTCGGCGCATTTGTCATCGATTCAGATCAATTAGCTCGCGATGTTGTCGAGCGTGGAACTCCTGGCTACGAAGCGGTGTTAGCAGCATTTGGGGATGACATCCTTACTGATGGAGAAATTAATCGGGCTAAACTCGCAGAAATTGTTTTTAAAGATGCTGCAGCACGAGCCACACTGGAATCGATAATTCATCCTTTAGTTCGTGACGCCGCTGAAAAGACGGTGAGGGACCTTCCTTCTGACGCTGTCGTAATTAACCAGATCCCACTCTTGGTGGAGACCGATGGGGCTAAGCGTTTTGATTTTGTTATAACAGTCTCCGCTGACGAAGATGTTCGACGTAGAAGGCTTATCGAGCGCGGCATGAAGGATTACGAGATTACAAAGCGTTTAGCGGCCCAAGTTGACGATACTGCCCGTGAAGCCATCGCTCACTTTGTTATCAGAAATAACGGCTCCATTGAAGAGCTGCGCCAAGCAGTCCAAGTGCTCTGGCGAAATGAGTTGTTGCCTCGAAGAACAGAGCAATGACCAGAGCCGTTACCTCGACGCCACGCGCTGAACGACCATTTCAAGTCATCAGTGACTTTAAACCTGCTGGTGATCAGCCCGATGCTATTCGAGAGCTTACTAATCGAGTCAATCGCGGTGAAAAAGATATTGTCTTACTTGGTGCAACTGGTACCGGGAAATCAGCCACGACTGCTTGGCTCATTGAACAAGTTCAGCGCCCAACCCTGGTTCTCGCCCCAAACAAAACTCTTGCAGCCCAACTTGCCAATGAATTTAAAGAATTACTTCCCAATAATGCAGTCGAATATTTCGTTTCTTATTATGACTATTACCAACCTGAGGCTTATGTCCCACAGACTGATACCTTTATTGAGAAGGACTCCTCAGTTAATTCTGAAGTTGAACGTCTACGTTACTCCGCCACCTATTCATTATTAACGAGACGTGATGTTGTTGTTGTCGCGACAGTCTCATGCATCTACGGCTTAGGTACACCACAGGAATATATAGATCGAATGATTCATATCAATGTCGGAGATTCCATTGACCGCAATGTATTACTCCGTCGCTTTGTAGATATTCAATATAAACGCAATGACATGGCATTTGAACGCGGAACATTTAGAGTCCGTGGCGATACTGTTGAGATTATCCCGGTGTATGAAGAGCTTGCCATCCGGATTGAGATGTTTGGTGATGAGATTGAACGACTTACTACCCTTCATCCACTCACAGGAGAGATTGTCAGCGATGTAAAAGAAGTATTTATCTTCCCAGCTACGCACTACTCCGCTGGTCCTGAGACTATGAAGCGGGCTATTTCGGATATTGAAGATGAACTCGCAATTCGACTCAAAGAGTTAGAGAAACAAAATAAGTTGCTCGAGGCCCAACGCCTTCGAATGCGAACCCAATTTGATATCGAAATGATGCTCCAGCTCGGTTTTTGCTCTGGAATCGAGAACTACTCACGCCATATTGACGGTCGCGCTCAAGGTTCACCCCCTAACTGTTTACTCGATTATTTCCCCGAAGATTTCTTATGTGTTATTGATGAATCACATATCACTGTGCCTCAAATTGGAGCGATGTATGAGGGCGATGCTTCACGAAAGCGGACTCTCGTCGAACATGGATTTCGCCTTCCCAGCGCCCTTGATAACCGTCCTTTGACTTTCAATGAATTCCTCGAACGAACGCCACAGAAGGTATATCTCTCGGCAACACCGGGGCCATATGAGATGGAGAAGACAGGAGGGGAGTTTGTCGAGCAAGTCATTCGCCCAACAGGATTAGTCGATCCGAAGATCGTTCTCAAACCCATTAAGAATCAGATCGATGACTTGATGACTGAAATCAGAATTCGTGCAGAAAAGAATGAGCGCACTCTTGTTACTACTCTCACCAAGAAGATGGCAGAAGATCTCACAGACTTCTTTACTGATGCGGGTATTCGGGTCCGCTATCTCCATTCTGAAGTTGATACCTTGCGCCGCGTTGAGCTACTTCGAGAACTACGTATGGGTGAATATGACGTCCTCATCGGCATCAATCTTTTGCGCGAAGGGCTGGACTTACCTGAGGTATCACTCGTTGCAATTTTGGATGCCGATAAAGAAGGATTCTTGCGTTCCACGCGCTCACTTATTCAAACTATTGGTCGCGCTGCACGTAACGTATCGGGCGAAGTTCATATGTACGCGGATAATCTAACTGACTCAATGACGCGAGCTATCGATGAGACTAATCGCCGCCGCACCAAGCAGATTGCATATAACGAAGCCCATGGACTTGACCCACAACCGCTGCGAAAGAAGATTGCCGATATCACCGACCTCATCGCTCAGGAAAGTGATGACACGACTGCTTTACTCGCAGGCACTAAGAAGCGAGCCATCACTGAAACTCCGGTTGGCGTGCATGCGAAATCGCTCGTAGCCTTGCCTCGTACCGAACTCCTTGGACTCATCGATTCACTGACTGAACAGATGCGCAATGCTGCTGCAGAACTACATTTTGAATTAGCGGCGCGACTTCGTGATGAAATCAAGGAGCTCAAGAGAGAGTTGCGTGCAATGGAAGAAGCGGGGATGTAATGAGCGCTGATCGTCTCATCGTCCGTGGCGCGCGCGAACATAACCTGAAGAATGTATCACTCGACCTGCCGCGTAACGCGATGATCGTGTTCACAGGACTTTCAGGTTCCGGTAAGTCATCTTTGGCCTTTGACACAATCTTTGCTGAGGGGCAACGACGATATGTTGAATCACTTTCGGCATATGCCCGACAGTTCCTTGGTCAGATGGATAAACCTGATGTGGATTTCATCGAGGGGTTGTCACCTGCAGTCTCGATTGATCAGAAATCTACTAACCGAAATCCGCGCTCCACAGTTGGAACGATCACTGAGGTTTATGACTACCTGCGCCTGCTCTTTGCACGCGCAGGAAAACCACACTGTCCAAATTGTGGCAAAGCCATAACAAAGCAGACCCCGCAGAACATTGTGGATCAAATTCTCGAACTACCCGCAGAGACAAAATTCCAAGTACTTGCCCCGATGATTCGTGCCCGTAAAGGTGAGTTTGTTGATCTTTTTAAGGACTTGATAGCGCAGGGATATTCACGAGCTCGCGTTGATGGAGTAACAGTTGCGCTCACAGATGCACCTAAACTTAAGAAACAAGAGAAGCACACAATTGAAGTTGTGGTGGATCGCCTCACAGCTAAACCCGAGAGCAAGCAACGCCTGACAGATTCGATTGAGACTGCTCTCAAGCTTGCGAGCGGCTTGGTGACTCTGGAATTTGTCGATGCAAAAGCAAGCGAGAAAGAGCGTACCTACAGTGAGTTGCTTGCCTGCCATGATTGCGGTCTTTCTTTCCAAGAAATGGAACCGCGTTCTTTCTCATTCAATTCTCCGTTTGGCGCCTGCCCTGAGTGCACAGGAATCGGTTCAAAGCTTGAAGTGGATGAAGAGTTGGTGATCCCAGATGATTCACTCTCTATCGAAGATGGAGCGATTGCGCCGTGGTCAGGTGGTCAATCTGCTGATTATTTTATGAATCTCTTGGAAGCCCTTGCCAGCGATGTGAAATTCTCCATGAAAACTCCCTGGGTAAAGCTCTCCCAGAAAGCGAAAGAAGCGATCCTTAATGGCTACGAGTATGAAGTTCACGTTCGTTACAAGAATCGTTATGGTCGCGTTCGTAACTATTCCACCGGTTTTGAAGGGGTAATTCCCTTTGTAGAGCGGCGCCATTCAGAGACAGATAGTGATTACAGTCGTGAAAAATACGAGGCGTACATGCGCGAGACTCCATGTCCAGCATGTAAAGGTTCACGTCTTAAACCAGAAGTGCTAGCAGTAACCCTAGGCGAGAAGAACATTGCTGAAATTTGTGAGCTCTCTATCGAAGATTGTGCAAAGTTTCTCAAGGCTCTCAAACTTCCAGCTCGAGAAGCGAAGATTGCAGAGCGGGTAATGAAAGAAGTACACGCCCGCTTGGGATTCCTTCTTGATGTCGGTCTTGAGTACTTAACGCTCGCCCGACCAGCTGCGACGCTCTCGGGCGGCGAGGCGCAACGCATCCGCCTTGCCACTCAGATTGGTTCTGGATTGGTGGGCGTTCTTTATGTCCTTGATGAACCAAGTATTGGTTTACATCAGCGTGATAACAAGCGGCTCATAGAGACACTTACCCACTTACGCGATCTTGGAAACACCTTGATTGTTGTCGAGCATGACGAAGAGACGATCCGAACCGCAGATTGGATTGTTGATATCGGACCTGGAGCTGGAGAGCATGGTGGAGAGATTGTGGTTTCGGGCGATTACGAAGCTCTGATCTCGTCCAAGAAATCGATTACTGGCGCATATATTTCTGGTCGATCCCAAATCGAAATTCCAAAGAAACGGCGTGCAATCAATCCGAAACGAAGCCTGGTTATCAAAGAAGCGAAGGAGAATAACCTTAAGAACCTAGATGTCACGATTCCATTGGGAGCCTTTGTCGCTGTAACGGGCGTTAGTGGTTCTGGTAAATCAACTCTCGTAAATGACATTTTGTACTCAGTTCTAGCAAACAAACTCAATGGTGCTCGTATAGTTCCTGGGCGTCATCGCACCATTACTGGAATTGATCATCTCGATAAAGTCGTTCATGTTGATCAATCACCAATCGGACGTACTCCGCGTTCAAACCCTGCTACCTATACCGGAGTCTTCGACAAGATTCGCGCCCTCTTTGCAGAAACGAGTGAAGCAAAAGTGCGCGGCTACCAACAAGGTCGCTTCTCATTCAACGTTAAAGGTGGTCGGTGCGAGAACTGTGCAGGTGATGGAACCATCACCATCGAGATGAACTTCTTGCCTGATGTGTATGTTCCATGCGAAGTCTGTCATGGAGCGCGATATAACCGCGAAACGCTTGAGGTCCACTACAAAGGCAAGACCATCGCTGAAGTTCTTGATATGCCGATTGAAAAAGCTACAGATTTCTTTGAGTCGATCCCTGCTATACATCGCTACCTCAAGACGCTCTGCGATGTTGGGCTAGGTTATGTTCGTCTTGGACAATCCGCACCCACGCTTTCAGGTGGAGAGGCGCAACGCGTCAAGCTTGCGACCGAACTACAGCGTCGTTCCACAGGCCGCACTATTTATGTTCTCGATGAACCCACAACGGGCCTTCACTTTGAAGATGTCAGAAAACTCTTGGCTGTTCTGCAGAGATTGGTGGATACCGGCAACACCGTCGTCGTCATCGAACACAATATGGATGTTATTAAGTGTGCAGATTGGCTCCTTGATTTAGGGCCTGAAGGTGGTTCTGGCGGTGGAACTCTCGTTGCAGAAGGAACGCCAGAAAGCGTCGCAAAAGTAAAGAACAGCTATACCGGAAAGTTCCTGGCGGAATCGCTAAAGAAGTAGATATGGCAGATCCACTTTCGTATCGCCCTAGCAACATTCCAGATGAACCAGGTGTTTATCGTTTTTTCAATGAGAAGAATGAAGTTGTGTATGTAGGCAAAGCGCGCTCCCTTAAGAATCGTCTTAACTCATATTTTCAAAAGAATGTGGGGGAGAAGACCTATCGAATGATCCATGCTGCCAATCGCGTCGATTGGACCGTGGTGCGAACAGAAGTTGAAGCCTTACAGCTGGAGTTCACCTGGATTAAAGAGGAGAACCCAGCATTCAATGTGCAATTCAAAGACGATAAGTCCTATCCCTATCTGGCGCTCACGATGGATGAAGAGTTTCCGCGGTTACTCATCACTCGTCGTGCAAAACGTAAAGGCGTGAAGTACTTCGGTCCTTTTGCTCACGCTTGGGCGCTGCGCTCTACCTTTGATGTACTACTCAAACTCTTTCCAGTGCGCTCCTGTTCCAATAGCAACTTCGAACGCGCTGCTCGCATCAAAAGGCCATGCTTACTAGGTGATATTGGAAAGTGTGCAGCGCCATGTGTCGATCGAATCTCAGCTAACGATCATCGTGCGCTGGCTAGGCGGCTTGAAGACTTTATGTCAGATGGAAACGCAGATATCACAGGAGAGTTGCGCGCTGAAATGGAGCGTGCCGCGGTAGCAGAAGAGTTTGAACGAGCTGGAAAATTACGGGATCAATTAGCAGCGCTAGAACGCGCAAGTGAATCAACAGATGCCGCGATTTCCGATTCCATATCCGCCGACTTCATTGCGCTTCACCAAGACATTACTCATGCTTCAGCATCAATATTTCGAGTACGTTCTGGAAGAGTAATTGGCTCTAAGTCTTGGATGATTGATCTTACGAATTTGCCCGAAGAAACCTCGCTCTTGGATGCGACCTTGAACCAGATATATCTTGAATTTGAACCTGCAAAAGAAATCTTGGTCAATCTGGATGTTGCAGAAGACTCCTTCGCTGAGTTTCTCTCGGAGCGTTTTGGAAAGAAAGTCACCATTCGTCGTCCAGAAAGAGGCGAGAAAAGTGAATTGCTCGACACAGTAAAAAGGAATGCGCATCATGCACTCGTGCAATTCTTGAGCAAGCGGGCAAATGATGCAGGAGTTAGCGGGCGAGCATTAGAGGATTTGGCGAGCGCTCTCAACTTAGATGAACTTCCGCTTCGCATCGAGTGTTTTGATATTTCCAACATTCAAGGCACTTCTGTCGTGGCATCGATGGTGGTCTTCGAAGATGGCCAAGCTAAGAAGAGCGAATACCGTCGCTTTGGAATCGATGATAAAGAGAAATTTGACGACACTCGTGCCATGCATCATGTGGTTACACGCCGCTTCAAAAGATATCTTGCGGAGAAAGATTTGGATCTAGTTGAGATTGAGATGAGTGGTGGCGAGAAGCCTAAGTTTGCATATCCACCGCAATTGGTCATTGTCGATGGCGGACGTGGTCAAGTAAATGCTGCAGCGCGAGCTTTTGCAGAGCTTGGAATTACGGATATTGCTCTCGTGGGTTTAGCGAAAAGATTAGAAGAAATCTGGTTTCCCGATCAGAGCTATCCCGTTATTTTGCCGCGTCATAGCGAGGCGCTTTATCTTGTGCAGCGTATCCGTGATGAGGCCCATAGATTTGCTATCACCTTCCATCGCTCAAAGCGCTCACGCTTGATGTTGGAATCACTTCTTGATGAAATTCCACATCTTGGTGAGGTAAGACGACAAGCCCTTCTTGACCACTTCGGATCAGTGGCAGCGCTCAAAAAAGCTACAAGTGATGAAATTGCTGCAGTTCCGGGCATCGGCCCCAAGAGTGCGGAGAGCATCGTGAGCGCTATAGCAGTCAGCGAAGTTCAGTATTTAGTTGATACTGCAACGGGAGAAATCATCGAGAATGCTTGATTTTTGCAATGCTTGACATAGCGAGGATGATTACCGCATGAACCGTGAGATTGTCGTCATCACTGGAATGAGCGGCGCTGGTCGATCGACCGTGGCGCACGCCATGGAAGATCATGGATGGTATGTGATCGACAACCTTCCTCCATCCCTGCTGCTTTCGGTCTTTGATATGACAGAGCGCTCGGCAGATTCTATTGCGGTCGTGATTGATGTGAGAGGACGGCAGTTTTTCGATGACCTCAATCGCTCACTTGCTGAACTCGCGGAGCGGGGGATCTCTCGAAAAATTATCTTTGTCGATGCTGCCGACGATGTATTAGTGCGACGTTTTGAGTCCTCTCGTCGACCTCATCCTCTACAGGCGAATGATCGGATTGTTGATGGCATTGATCGCGAGCGAGAGAAGCTAAGGGAATTAAGGTCGGGCGCTGATCTTGTAGTGGACTCTTCACAGCTCAACGTTCATCAACTAGAGAAGAAGATTGCTGAATTGTTCTCTACCGACACTTCAGCTTCGCTAAAAGTTAACATCCTTTCTTTTGGCTACAAATTCGGCCTACCAGTAGATGCAGATTTAGTGATGGATTGCAGGTTTATTCCGAACCCTCATTGGAATCCCGAACTTAGACCAAAGAATGGTCTTGATAAGGATGTAAGCGCAGCTGTATTAAATGCCGAAAATGTCGGTGAGTTTCTAGATAGGTACGTAGCGTTATTCCAAAGTATTGGCCAAGGTTATTTTCGTGAAGGAAAGAAATTTATTACTCTTGCGATTGGCTGTACAGGAGGGAAACACCGAAGCGTCGCTATTGCCGAGGAACTTGCTACCCGTATCAATGGATCTACGTTAGATGGTGAGCATTTTGTTTCTGCGCATGCAATTCATCGAGATTTAGGTCGTGAGCGTTGAGTGGTCCACGTGTAGTTGCATTGGGCGGAGGTCATGGACTCGCGGCGACATTACGTTCTCTCCGTAAAGTAACGTCTAATCTCACCGCCATCGTGACTGTTGCAGATAACGGTGGTTCAAGTGGAAGACTTCGTGAAGAGTTTAATTCTCTTCCACCTGGTGATCTTCGCATGGCACTTGCTGCGCTCTGCGCAGATGATGAATGGGGTCGAAGTTGGGCCGAGATAATGCAGTATCGATTTACTTCAGCTGGAGAACTAAATGGCCATGCTTTGGGTAATTTGCTTTTGACGGCGCTCTGGGACAGAGACGGCGATCCGGTGCAAGGACTCGATCGCGTTGGGGCGCTCCTGAAAGTTGTAGGCAGAGTTCTTCCTATGGCACTTGAACCACTAGATATTGAAGGAGTGTTCAAGACATGGGAGGGAGTACATGTTGTCCGCGGTCAGAAAGAAGTTGCTTTTGCAAAAGGAAATTTAGAGAATCTCCGATTGATTCCAGATAATCCAACGGCAACTCACGAAGGTCTTGCGGCTATCGCTGCTGCTGAATACATCACTTTTGGCCCAGGCTCATGGTTTTCCAGCGTTTTACCTCATGTTCTTATCGCTCAACAACGTGAAGCAATTGAGAAATCCGAGGCAAAGAAAGTCATCATCCTCAATCTTGATGCAGCGCCACACATGAAAGGTGATGAACTCGCTGGAAGCTCTCCTGCTAATCATCTGAAGGTGTTGCGCAATTTTGCTCCTTCATTAGCCTGCGATATCGCTCTTTTGGACAGCTCTCTGGCAGCACAACCTGAAGTGCTCCATGAGCTTGAAGAACTCGTTGGAGCAATGGGTGGTCGAGTCGTTGTGGCCGATCTCGCATCTCACCCTGGAAGCAATCATCATGATTCCGAGAAATTATTTTTGACTTTCAGCCACATTTTTCAATGAGAGATGCTTAGATAACGCTCATGGCAATGACCGCGTCAGTTAAAGACGAACTTAGTCGCCTCTCTGTATCGAAACCGTGCTGTCGCAAGGCGGAAGTATCGGCAATCTTGCGATTTGCAGGCGGTCTTCATATTTCAGCTGGAAAAATTATGGTGGAAATTGAATTAGATACTGCACAAGCTGCCCGGCGAATGAGAAAAGATATCGCCGATGTCTATGGCCACGACTCTGATCTCGCAGTGATTAGCGCTGGAGGATTGCGAAAAGGAAGTCGCTATCTTGTGCGCGTCATCAAGGATGGCGATGCCCTGGCGCGGCAAACCGGTCTAGTTGACTCTCATGGCCGACCCGTACGTGGCCTGCCACCACAAGTTGTCTCAGCGGGAATCTGTGATGCCGAATCAGCGTGGCGCGGCGCTTTTCTTGCACATGGTTCACTCACAGAACCCGGTCGATCTTCTGCTCTAGAAATTACTTGTCCAGGTCCTGAAGCCGCACTTGCTCTTGTTGGCGCTGCACGACGACTTGGAATTACTGCAAAAGCTCGCGAAGTCCGCGGAGTGGATCGCGTTGTCATTCGCGATGGAGATGCGATCGGAGTGTTACTCACAAGACTTGGCGCACATGAAAGTGTGATGGCTTGGGAGGAGCGGAGAATGCGCCGAGAAGTTCGCGCTACCGCAAATCGACTTGCAAATTTCGATGATGCAAATCTTCGTCGCTCGGCACGCGCTGCTGTTGCAGCATCGGCGCGCGTGCAACGCGCAATGGAGATACTTGGAGAAGATATTCCTGACCATCTTCGTGAAGCAGGACAACTCCGAATTACCCATGGGCAAGCTAGTTTGGAAGAACTTGGCTCTCTCTCAACGCCACCTATGACCAAGGATGCAATTGCGGGTCGTATTCGCCGCCTTCTTGCGATGGCAGATAAGCGGGCATCAGATCTTGGAATTCCTGATACTGAAGCGGGGCTCTCGCCCGATCTTCTCAACTAACGAAGCACTTGATTCGCCTGACTCTATATATTCACTGATAAGATTCCACCAAGTCCACAAGGTCGTGGCAATATTTCTCAAGATATCGAATGGTGCGCCTTTTTTTGTGTGCCGTATGGAGCGTGGTTATTGTGGTGAAGGTTGGAATTAATGGTTTTGGTCGAATCGGTCGCAACTTCTTCCGTGCGGCATTAGCATCAAATGCAGATGTTGAGATTGTTGCAGTCAACGATCTCACTGATATCGAGACTCTCGCTCACTTATTGAAGTATGACTCGATCTTGGGCCGCCTCAACCTTCCAGTAACCCATAGCGAGAACTCCATCACGGTAGGAAATAAAACCTTCCGCGTCTTCGCAGAGAAGGATCCTGCAGCTCTCCAATGGGGCTCAGTCGGAGCAGATATCGTTATTGAATCTACCGGTCGCTTCACCAAGGCATCTGATGCTGGAAAGCACATGGTGGGTGGTGCGAAGAAGGTTGTGATTTCAGCGCCAGCTACAGACGAAGATGTCACTCTCGTTCTTGGTGTTAATGACTCGGCTTATGACCCTGCGAAGCACAACATCATCTCCAACGCTTCATGTACCACTAACTGCCTTGCTCCCATGGCAAAGGTTCTTCACGAAAACTTTGGGATTGTTCGCGGATTCATGACAACTGTGCACGCCTACACCAACGACCAAGTCATTCTTGATTTCCCACATAAGGATCTTCGCCGCGCGCGTGCTGCCGCCACAAACATCATCCCAACTTCAACTGGCGCAGCGAAGGCAATAGGCCTTGTACTCCCAGAATTGAAGGGCAAACTCGATGGTTACGCTCTTCGCGTTCCCGTACCAACCGGTTCAGTGACCGACTTGACCGTAGAACTTGCCAAGGAAACAACTGCTGCAGAAATCAATGCAGCAATGAAGAAGGCTGCAGAAGGACCACTCAAGGGAATTCTCTATTACACAGAAGATCCGATTGTCTCAACCGACATTGTGACCGATTCACACTCATGTATCTTCGATGGGGGAATCACAAAAGTCATTGGCAACCAAGCAAAAGTTGCAGGGTGGTATGACAACGAATGGGGTTACTCCAATCGACTTGTTGACCTTATGAAATTTATTGGGAAGAGCCTTTGATTTCAACTGCAGTTAAAGAGCTTTCCTCACTCGATTTTCGAGGTAAGCGAGTTCTACTCCGATGTGACCTCAACGTTCCGCTAAAGGGCGAGGGTTCAGATCGTGTCATTACTGATGATGGTCGAATTCGCGCATCACTTCCCACAATTAACGCACTTCTCGAAGGCGGTGCATCACTTGTTATCGCTGCCCATCTCGGCAGGCCAAAAGGGGAGCGAAAGCCTGAACTATCCCTAGCTCCGATTGCGAAGAGACTCAGTGAGTTACTCGAAAAAGAAGTTACTTTTGCGACAGACACCATAGGTTCATCGGCAGATTCGGCTGTTGCTTCACTTACAAACGGTGGGATTGTTCTGCTTGAGAATGTTCGCTACGAAGCAGCGGAAACCAGTAAAGATGATTCACAGCGGCAAGCGATGGCAGAGAAACTCGCTTCATATGCCGATGTGTATGTAGGGGATGGTTTTGGCGCTGTACATCGCAAACATGCCTCTGTTTATGAGGCGGCTCTTGCGCTGCCACATGCGGCTGGAAAGCTAATCGGTGCAGAAGTTGATGTTCTGCGTCGACTCACCGAGTTTCCTGAACGCCCGTATGGAGTAATCCTTGGTGGCGCTAAAGTTTCCGACAAGATTGGTGTCATTACTAACTTGCTCGATAAAGTAAATATGTTGGCAATCGGCGGAGGAATGCTCTTCACTTTCCTTGCTGCTCAAGGCAAAGAGATTGGAACATCTCTTGTTGAAGCGGACTCCATTCCACTTGTAAAGGATTTACTTTCTCGTGCCGAGAAGCTCGGTGTTAAAGTCCTCCTTCCCACAGATATTGTTGTTGCACCAGCTTTTGCAAATGAATCTCCGAGCGTTGTCAGCGCAGATTCGATACCAAGTAATCAGATGGGGCTAGATATCGGACCCGAAAGTGCGCGCGCTTTTGCCGCTGCTATCAAAGAGTGCAAGACGGTTTTCTGGAATGGACCAATGGGAGTCTTTGAATTCTCACACTTTGCAGCTGGCACAAAGGTTGTGGCTCAAGCCCTTACTGAAGTTTCTGGCCTATCGGTTGTGGGCGGTGGAGATTCAGCTGCTGCGGTCCGAGCGCTGGGATTTAACGATTCGCAATTTGGTTATATCTCAACTGGCGGGGGAGCATCGCTGGAATACCTTGAAGGTAAAGAACTTCCTGGCTTAACGGCCCTAAGATAAGAACTCGAATCTAGGAGAACTGATGTCACGCCGTCCGCTCATTGCTGGAAATTGGAAGATGAATCTCAATCATCTTGAAGCTATCGCTGTAACCCAGAAACTTGCTTATTCACTTGAAGAACGTGATTTTGAAGCCGTTGATGTTGTGGTCCTTCCACCATTTACTGATCTTCGTTCGGTACAAACTCTGGTTGATGGGGACCGCCTCAAACTTAGCTACGGCGCTCAAGATATCTCTCCCGAAAAGTCTGGAGCTTTCACTGGCGATATCTCCGGCTCCATGTTGAAGAAATTGGATTGCTCTTATGTCATCGTTGGACACTCTGAACGACGTGCGATCCATAAAGAAGATGATGCGTTGGTCAATAAGAAGATTCGTGCAGTGCTCGACAATGAGATGACTCCAATCTTCTGCATTGGTGAGGAACTAGCGATTCGTGAAGCTGGTACCCATGTCGAACATGTACTCAATCAAGTCCGTGAAGGGCTCAAGGGTTTTCATAAACCAGAGTTAAAGAAAATTGTTCTTGCTTACGAGCCGGTATGGGCAATCGGGACAGGAAAGACTGCTACTCCAGAAGATGCTCAGGAAGTGTGTGCTGCTATTCGTAAGGAGATTGCAAAGATCGGAAGCGAAGAAATTGCTGAGAACGCACGTATCCTTTATGGAGGTTCTGTTAAGTCTGCAAATATCGTCGACATCATGAAACAGCCCGATGTTGACGGCGCTCTTGTCGGTGGAGCCAGCCTTGACCCAGAGGAATTCGCTCGAATCTGTAAGTTTCATCGCGTTCTCTAGGCTCACAAGAGCACTAAATGCAGTAGGCGGCCTCCACTTTCGGTAGTATTCGCGTCTCACACCGTCCCAAGGAGCTATTCGTGACTTTAGCGCTCTCAATTCTGCTGGTCCTCACCAGCATCTTGATGATTTTGCTGGTTCTACTTCACAAAGGAAAAGGCAGTGGCCTTTCGGATCTCTTCGGCGGCGGAATGTCTTCGACCTACGGCGGTTCTTCCGTGGTTGAGAAGAATCTTGACCGTATCACCATCGTGGTTGGTGGCATCTGGTTCGCATCGATTATTGCTCTTGGTTTAGTCCTTAAATAATTTTTTGAAGTAGTTCGATAACGAAGGTTAAAGGAGAAGTACATGGCCGGTGGAAGCGCAATCCGCGGTTCACGTGTTGGCGCAGGTCCTATGGGAGAAGCCGAACGCGGTGAAGCAATTGCACGCTTTAGGGTTTCATACTGGTGCCTTAATGGCCACGAGACGAAACCATCCTTTGCCGAAGATGGAACAGTCGTAGTTCCTGCCGAATGGGATTGCCCACGTTGTGGTTTCCCAGCAGGTCGAGATAAGAACAACCCTCCTTCTCCGATGAAAAACGAGCCATATAAAACGCATCTGGCTTACGTAAAAGAGCGACGCACTGAAGCTGAAGCCAAGAAAATCCTTGAAGCGGCGTTGAAGAAGCACCGCGGAGAAGACGAAGACTAAAGTTCTTTTGCCGCGGCAATCAACTCTTGAATTCCCGCGCTCCGTTCTTTCAAGTGAAATCTCACTAACGGGTAGTTACGCGCTGCAAGTGCCTCGTTATCGCCAAGCGCTTGCGCCATAACAAGTACTTCAAAACCGTAGTCACGTCCGTGAATGGGCCATTGAACTTGAGTTGCGCCTGTGATCTGGATAAAGGAACCAACTTTTGGTCCACCTTTATGGAACTGTCCTGTGGAATGCAAGAAACGTGGACCCCAGCCAAACGTTACGGGCTTCTTTCCAGCTTTCTCCAAAAGTTCTCGCAATTGCATCACTTCGTTGTCGACTCCACGATGTAGATAAGCCATCAAGGCGATGTAGCCATTGGGATGAGTGATTGCGCTACGTAAATAATCAGTCAACGAATGCGCTATTGAATCAGAGAAAACTGCAATAGCGCTGGTGTTGAAGGCCGGCTCGGGGTTTTGAACTCCTTTACCCTTCCAGCGATCGAGAAGCGCGCCAGTCTTTTCTTTTGCCTCTGTCACATTTGGTTGATTAAAAGGATCAACTTTCATTAAGTAGCCGAGAAGAGCTGTGACCCACTCCCAGAAAATAAACTGTTCGCCAAGTGAACCTGTAACAGCAAACTCGCCTTGCTCATCGAAAGAAATAACAGGAAATATCTCACTCTTAGGTGATGAAGTAACAATCGGGAGAACGCCCTTCTCATCTTTGCCTGTCGATTCAGCGATGAGTTGTTCAATCCAATCGCTCAATCCAGGTAGCGTTGAACCTGCATCACAGAACCCCGTGTAAGCAAATGTGGGCTCTGCTAGAGCTGCAGCAACGCTCACTACCGTCGAATTAGGCAGAAGAAAAGATTGAGCAGCTTCAAAGGCATCATCAATCAAGACTGAAACATCAACACCTATCAACGCTGCTGGAGTGAGGCCAAATGCGCTGAGCGCGCTAAACCTTCCCCCTACATTGGGATCAGCGTTAATAACTCGTAAACCTGCAGCGCGCGATTCCTTATCTAAAGGTGAACCCGGATCGGTAACGACCACAAGATGATTTTTCGGATCAAGACCCTGTCGAAGTAATTGGGCTTCTGCTGCGCTCTTCTGTGAAGCAGTTTCGATAGTTGACCCAGATTTGGAACCAACGACGAAACACGTTTGAGAAAGATCACGATCAAGAACTGCTTTCACATGCTCGGGATCAGTGGAATCGAGAACCGTGAGATTCTTTCTATAGACCGCAGCAATGACCTCGGGGGCAAGAGAGGATCCACCCATTCCGCAGAGAACAAAGTCTGAATGCCCAATCTCTCGAGACCAGGCAGAGAGAGCATCTAAAGTCGGAAGCAATTCTCGTGAAGTCAGAGGCAGATCAATCCAATTCAATCGAATTTCGGCCTCAGCTTGAGCTGCAGGCCCCCAGAGCGTTGCATCTTTTGCGGCTAACTTAGAAGTTATCGCATTAAGAGCAGAAACTTTCTCAGGCGAAGCAGAAAAACCTTTGATCCTGATCATTGACGCGAAGCAACCTCAATAGCAGCGATAAGTTCTAGCCAAGGCTTGATAAATTTATCAATTCCTTCGTTCTCTAATTTTGTAGCAACTTCGTTGATATCTATTCCGATAGATGCAAGTTGATCAATTACCCGAAGAGAAGTTTCATAATGGCCAACGACAGTATTGCCTTTATACGTACCTTGATCGCGAACTGCTATCAGAGTCGGTTCTGGCATCGTGTTGACTGTAAGCGGTGCAACTAAATCGATGACATATTGAGTGGGGTCATAAGCAGGATCTTTAACTCCGGTCGAGGCCCATAGTGGACGCTGAATTGCTGCTCCTGCACTTTCTAGTTTCTTCCATCTCTGCGAATTAAGAACCTCTTTGAAGTGTTGATAGGCCAAGCGCGCATTAGCAATTGCTGCTTTCCCTAGTAGCGAAGGAGCATTGCTATCGGAGTGAGATTTGAGTCGAGCATCAATCTCTGTATCGACGCGGCTAACGAAGAAGGAAGCCACAGAATGAATATCAGAGACGGGAAGTCCTTTGTTGTGGCGCTCTTCCAAACCAGTTATGAAGGCATCAAGTACCGCCTTGTAACGCTCAACCGAGAAGATGATTGTTACATTGACGCTAATACCTTCAGCAATCAAGGTACGAATTGCAGGTAACCCTTCTACAGTCGCAGGCACCTTAATCAAAACATTTGGTCGATTTACTTTGGCCCATAATTCACGCGCTTGCGAAACTGTGGTGGATGTATCGCGCGCCAGTCGCGGATCTACTTCGATGCTTACTCGGCCATCTACTCCGGCAGATCGTTCATACACCGGAATGAAGAGATCACATGCTTGAGCAACATCGGCAGTTGTGAGCTCGGTGATGATTGATTCTGCGTTATGTCCTTGGGCCGCAAGAGCTTTGAGATCATCAGAATAGAGTGATGATTGCGAGATTGAAGCGGAGAATATTGCTGGGTTAGTGGTCACGCCGACGACGTATTCCTCAGCTATGAGCGTCGCCAAGTTACGTGATTTTCCGTTAGGGATCATTCTCTCTCGCGATAAATCATCGAGCCAGATTGAAGTTCCGGCTTCAGAAACTGACTTGAGAGTTGCGCTCATTGTGCTCGACTACGCCTTTGCCTTAGCAATAGATTCTTTAGCGGCGCTAACAATCTTCTCTGGGGTAAAACCAAATTCCTTGAAGAGAACAGGCGCTGATGCAGAAGCGCCAAAGTGTTCAAGCGAAACTGCGACTCCACAATCGCCGATGTACTCCCGCCATCCTTGAGCAATTCCTGCTTCGATGCTGACGCGCGCTTTAACCGAACTGGGGAGAATCGAATTTTTATAGGTAGCATCTTGAGCGTTAAACCACTCCAAGCATGGTGCACTTACGACGCGTGCAGAGATGTTGTCAGTCTTAAGTAGTTCTGCGGCTTGGAGGGTAATGCCAACTTCAGAACCTGTAGCAATCAAGATGACATCAGGATGTGCAACGTCATTGAGCGCATAAGCGCCTTTACTTACTCCTTGAGTTGAAGCGAATTTCGTTCGGTCAACAACGGGGAGATTTTGGCGAGACAGGAGAATTCCCACAGGTCTGCGCCGCAGAATTATTTCGCGCCATGCTGCAACAACTTCATTGGCATCTGCAGGGCGTACAACATCAAGATTAGGGATTGCGCGAAGTGCTGCGATGTGTTCTACCGGTTGGTGAGTCGGACCATCTTCACCGAGTCCAATAGAGTCATGAGTCCAGACGTAAGTAACGGGAAGATTCATCAACGCTGAGAGACGGACTGCGCCGCGCATGTAATCGCTAAAGACGAGGAATGTGCCGCCGAAAGGACGGATAAGTCCATGCAGCGCCATGCCATTGAGGATTGATCCCATTGCGTGTTCGCGAATTCCAAAGTGAACGATGCGACCGTAGGGATTGGCGCCCTTCATGGTGGAGGACTGTGGCAAGAAAGATCCGCCTTCTTCGATAGTCGTGTTGTTGCTATCTGCGAGATCTGAAGAGCCGCCGAAGAGCTCGGGAAGCGAGCGAGCCAAGGCATTAATAGTGTCGCCTGAGGCCTTACGAGTTGCTACCTCTTTATCAGCGCTAAATGAGGGGAGTGCGGAATCCCAATTACTTGGAAGTCCCTGTGTTGTTAAACGTTCAAGGAGAGCGGCGCGATCAGGTTGCTGAGATTTCCATTGTGCAAAATTCTTATTCCATTCATTTCGGAGTAATGCTCCACGATCGGATACCTGGCGAACATGCTTCTCAACATCGGCAGGGAAGTAGAAGTCTTCGGCGGGAAGACCCAGCTCAACTTTTGTGGCAGCAACTTCATCAGCGCCAAGAGCTGAGCCATGAGATTTTGCTGTGTTGCGAGCCTTAGGTGCTGGCCATGCAATGACCGTTTTGAGTCTAATCAGTGTTGGTTTACTAGTGACGCCAAGCGCTTCATCCATTGCACGCTCAAGCGCTTCACGATCAACATCTCCGCTGGTTTGTGCATCAACATCGATGACATGCCAGCCATATGCACGATAGCGGGCACTCACATCTTCAGTGAATGCATAATGCGTATCGCCCTCGATAGAGATGCGGTTGTCGTCGTAGATAACTTTTAAGTTTCCAAGTTCTTGTGTTCCAGCCAGAGATGATGCTTCAGTGCTGACACCTTCTTGCAAATCTCCATCGCTACAAATAACCCAGATGTTGTGATCAAATGGACTTTTACCTGCTGCGGTATCTGGATCAAATAATCCACGTTCGTACCGCGCCGCCATCGCCATACCCACTGCATTTGCAACGCCTTGTCCCAATGGGCCGGTAGTAGTTTCAACACCGGCGGTGTGTCCAAACTCTGGGTGACCTGGAGTCAGCGAACCCCACGTTCTAAATGCTTTGAGATCATCTAGTGATAATCCATACCCGCTAAAGAACAATTGGATGTAGAGCGTCAGTGATGAGTGTCCGCAAGACAAGATGAATCGATCGCGACCTAGCCATTGGGGATCACGCGGGTCATGTCGTAAAAATCTTTGGAATAAGGTGTATGCCACAGGTGCGAGCGACATTGCAGTTCCTGGATGGCCATTACCAACTTTTTGGACTGCATCCATCGCAAGGGCGCGAGCGACAGCGACGGCTTTATCGTCCAGAGCGCTCCAGCTGACTTTCTGTGGATTCACTTTCTATCCCCTCCGCCGCGCGAGATTACCTGTAATAGCGAGATTCCATGCGAATAGCCACACGAGTACAGCGCCAACCAAATGTGCTCCGACGAGGATTTCGGGCAAGCCGGTGAAGTACTGGATATAGCCAATCGCTCCTTGGGCCAATGCGATGAGAAGGAAGGCCTGTGCTTTCCGTCCCAAGACTCCTTTGATGGGTTCACTCTCACCAAGTTTGATGGCAATCAAAAGCGCGATGCTTACGCCGAGAAGGGCGATCACCAAATCAGCGTGAATCCATGACATCATCTTTGCATCGAGATTAAATCTCTCTGCCGTGGAATCTCCGGCGTGTGGTCCGCTTCCTGTCACGATTGTTCCCAATACGAGAACGGCGATTGTCAAAAGTAGATGTGCCCACATTAGCTTTCTTACAAGTGGAATCGGAGCAAAGTCTGTTGGAGTTTTTTGATGAGCACGTTGTCTGAGAGATAGCGCACCTGCAATCAACACAATTGATAAAAGAAAATGTGCTGCAACGGTTGCGGGATTGAGTCCCGTAAGAACTGTAATTCCTCCCAGAC
>VFFD01000062.1 GCA_018882745.1 Candidatus Nanopelagicaceae bacterium | reverse complement strand
CCTGAGGCGACACCGGCGGCTTCCATTTCTTCTGCAAGACGCATCGCTTCTTCAATCAAAGTTTCAACAATCTGCGCTTCTGGAACTGTCTTAATGACTTCGCCTTTAACAAAGATCTGGCCTTTGCCATTTCCAGATGCAACGCCAAGGTCAGCTTCGCGCGCCTCTCCAGGTCCATTTACAACGCAACCCATAACTGCAACGCGGAGGGGAACTGTCATTCCCTCCAATCCTGCTTGTACCTTTTCAGCCAAGGTATACACATCAACTTGAGCGCGGCCACATGATGGACAAGAAACAATTTCAAGTTTTCTTTGACGAAGATTGAGAGATTCAAGAATTGAAATACCAACTTTCACCTCTTCTACCGGAGGTGCTGAGAGTGAGACGCGAATAGTGTCTCCGATTCCCTCTGAAAGCAGAATTCCAAAAGCTGTGGCGGACTTTATAGTGCCTTGGAAAATTGGTCCCGCTTCAGTAACGCCAAGATGCAACGGATAGTCGCACTTTGAGGCAAGGAGTCGATAAGCCTTTACCATTGTGACTGGATCGTGGTGTTTTACAGAAATTTTAATATCAGTAAAACCGTGTTCTTCAAATAACCCAATCTCCCAGAGCGCTGATTCAACAAGCGCTTCTGGCGTTGCTTTTCCGTACTTTGCGAGAAGTCGAGGATCTAAAGAACCTGCATTGACTCCAATTCGAATGGGAATTCCTGCGTCTCCGGCAGCTTTAGCAACTTCTTTTACTTTGTCATCAAACTGTTTGATATTTCCTGGATTTACACGAACAGCTGCGCAGCCAGCGTCGATGGCGGCAAAGATGTACTTCGGTTGGAAGTGAATGTCGGCAATAACTGGAATCTGGGATTTCTTTGCAATGTGCTTGAGAGCATCGGCATCATCTTGGCTCGGAACTGCAACACGAACTATTTGACAACCAGATGCGGTGAGTTCGGCAATCTGTTGAAGAGTGGAATTAACGTCGGCCGTAAGAGTGGTGCACATGGATTGCACAGAGACTGGGGCATCTCCACCTACAAGGACGCTTCCAACTTTAAGTTGTTTAGATTTGCGACGAGGCGCAAGAGTGGGAAGCGGAGCTTGTGGCATTCCGAGATTGACCATGTCCGTATTCTGCCTTAAAGATTCAAATTAATCGGATTGAAGATATCGGCAAAGAGAAGCAAGAGCGTTAAGAACGCGAGCAAGATAAACACGACCATCGTAATTGGGGTGAGTTTCTCCACATCGACGGGTCCAGGATCGGATTGACCCCTCAACTTTGCGATTCGGCGGCGTGTGCCTTCATAGATTGCAACCGCCATATGCCCACCATCAAGCGGAAGTATCGGCAGTAGATTAAAAATTCCTACAAAAATATTGAGTGATGCCACGATAAGTAAGAAGGTTGCGAACTTCTCACCTGTAGTTAAGTTTCCGCTTGAAACTGTCTCTCCACTTGCACGAGCGACGCCCACAATTCCAACCAGGCCGTCTGCGGTGCGCTCTTCACCAAGAAATGTTTGGCGCATCAGCGATGGAATCTGGGCGGGCAGCCCTATCAAGGCTTTGATCGAACCTTGGAAGATTGAGCCAGTAGCGCTGAGGCTTGTGCTAATAGCTTCAATTGGATTTTCCCGAACTAGTCCAACCTCATTAATAATTCCTAAAAATCCGCGAACCTCACCATCAACCGTTCGTGATGCAGGTGTGACCGGAATTGTTACTTCAGCGCCGTCTCTTAGAATCAAGAGAGTTATCTCTTTATTTGCAGACGCACGTAAAGTCGGAGTGATTTCTTCCCATTCTTTCTTCTCGCCATTAATTCCAATAATGCGGTCACCAACCTTGATGCCAACTTGCTTGGCAGGTGAAATCGGATCAGTAGCAGAACATTCGCTCGCAGTTGGAACACAATCCACTACTTGGGAGACAACAGGAAGAACTTGTGAGGTGCCGACTCCAGCAAAGAGCGAAAATAGAAGAAGAATCCCCAAAACAAAGTGCAGGAATGAACCAGCGCCAAGTACCACCAATTTCTGTGGGACAGTTGCAAGGTAGAAGGCGCGATGCTTAACATCGTCTGGAAGCTCTTCGCGCGGGGACATTCCGGAGATCTTGCAGTAACCCCCGGCAGGAATCGCTTTTAATCCAAACTCGGTTTCACCTCGCGTGGTTGACCAGATTCGCTTTCCAAATCCTAAAAAGAATTCAGTGACTCGCATTCCATAACGCTTCGCAGTTAAGTAATGCCCCAGTTCGTGGACCATCACAGAAGCTAATAAAGCAACGATGAATGCAATTACACCAAGAATTCCCACGTCAGCTCCTACCTTTTCGCAAGCGCTTCTTGCGCTACACGTCGCGCATCATTCTCAATGGCGCTGACATCTTTGATATCACGAACCACAGATTGTGCTTGACCGCCTAATTTTGTGACGGTCTTTTCAATAGTATCCACAATTGCTGTGAATGGAATCTCTTCCTTCATAAAAGCTGCTACTGCAACTTCATTTGCTGCGTTATACATCGCAGCCACAGCTCCCCCAAGCGCGCCACAACGTTTTGCAAGTTCAACTGCAGGGAAACGTTCGTGATCAATCGGTACGAAGGTCCATGTGTGAGCGCTCTTCCAATCAATCGCTGGCATCGCATGCGCTACTCGGTCGGGATGTGCAATCGCATACGCGATCGGGCCCTTCATATTAGGAGGTGACGCTTGGGCGATTGTTGAACCATCCTTGAACTCCACCATCGAGTGCACAACTGACTGCGGGTGGATAACAGCCTCGATTTTGTTGTAAGGAATATCAAACAAATAATGCGCTTCGATAATCTCAAGACCTTTATTCACCAAAGTCGCTGAATTGATTGTTACTACTGGCCCCATACTCCAGGTTGGATGATTGAGCGCATCTGCTAAAGACACTTTTGATAGATCATTAACATCTCTAAATGGACCGCCGCTGGCTGTGAGGATGACTTTTTCTACATCAGCGATCTTGCCCGCCATCATCGCCTGGAAGAGCGCAGAATGTTCAGAGTCAACCGGAATAATTCGATCGCGACCGTGGGCCATAACTAAATCGCCTCCGGCAACGAGAGATTCCTTATTTGCAAGCGCTACTTTGTTTCCAACTTCCAAAGCGGCCAGAGTTGGACCTAAACCAATAGACCCGGTGATTCCGTTAAGTACTACATCGCATGACAAGGCCGCGATTTGAAGTGAAGAGTGTGGGCCATCTATAACTTCAACGCCAGGTAGCGCTTCACGAAGAATGGAACCATCGCTCGTTGTGCCAACAATAGGTACCGAGAACTTCTTTACTTGTTCTACTAATCTTTCAAGATTATTTGAGCCAGCACTCAGTCCAACCACGCGGAATTTGGTGGGATTAGCTGCGATAACTTCGAGGGCTTGAACGCCGATGGACCCTGTTGAGCCCAAAATCACGATATCGCGCATCTGCCTATCTTCTCAGAAATAGGCAGATTTAATCGAAAAGATAGAATGCGCCCATGACTTCTGGACCGCATATCCCGCAGGAAAGAAAACTTGTAACTGCAATACCTGGACCAAAATCCCAGGAATTGATCAAGCGTCGTTCCGAAGCGGTCTCAGCAGCACTTGGTATGGCAATTCCTGTTGTGGTCGAAAAAGCTGGCGGCGGAGTAATTGTTGATGTCGATGGCAACTCCATTATTGATATGGGCGCTGGTATCGCAGTAGTTAATGTCGGAAACTCTGCTGATCGCGTTGTGAAAAATGTCCAAGCTCAAGTAGAAGCATTCACTCATACATGTTTCATGATCGCGCCGTATATGGGTTACATCGAAGTCTGCGAAGCGTTAAATCGTTTAACTCCGGGAACACATAAGAAGAAATCTGCGCTCTTTAATTCAGGAGCTGAAGCCGTTGAGAACGCGGTAAAGATTGCTCGCAAATTTACTAATCGCCAAGCTGTTGTTGTCTTCGAACATGGATATCACGGACGCACCAATCTCACGATGGCAATGACTGCAAAAAATATGCCCTACAAAGATGGATTTGGGCCATTTACTCCCGAGGTTTATCGCATGCCGATGTCTTATCCATACCGCTGCGATTCTTGCTCTGGCTCATGTGAAAGTTCAGTTCTCGACACCGTCATTCATAAGATCGAAAAGGAAATCGGCGCAAACAATGTTGCCTGTATCGTTATTGAGCCAATCATGGGCGAAGGCGGCTTCATCGTTCCTTGCAAAGGATTCCTGCCCGGTCTATCTAAGTTCTGTAAAGACAATGGCATTCTCTTTGTTGCAGATGAAGTTCAAACTGGCTTTGCGCGCACCGGTCAGATGTTCGCTTGCGAAGATGAGGGAATCGTCCCTGATCTCATCACCACTGCTAAAGGAATTGCGGGCGGACTCCCACTTGCTGGCGTCACGGGCCGCGCCGATGTCATGGATTCAATCCATATGAGTGGTCTTGGTGGCACATACGGTGGTTCACCTATTGCCTGCGCCGCAGCTCTTGGCGCTATCGCCACCATTGAAGAAGAGAAGTTAGTAGATCGCGCCAATCAACTTGGCGTAATGATGAGTACCGCTCTCAACGAGATGAAGAAGAAGTATCCAATTATTGGCGATGTTCGTGGTCGTGGTGCCATGCAAGCCATTGAATTAGTGATGCCAGGAACGAAAGATCCAAATCCAGCAGCTCTTGCTTCTGCGATCAAGTATTGCCAGCAAAAAGGTGTCTTGATTCTCTCGGCTGGAACTTATGGAAACGTGATTCGTTTACTTCCACCGCTTGTAATGCCAGAACATCTTCTCAAGGAAGCTCTAGAAATCCTTGATGAAGCCCTTGCCCAGGCTTAACGATCTAGCAAGTTCTGCGTCGGAGAATACTTCGTTCCCGAGCGACGTTTTGCAATCGCGCTAATTGCTTCGAGTACAACGCGGTTAGCAAGAATTGCAGTGATATCGGCTGAATCAAAGGGCGGAGAAACTTCGACCACATCAATTCCCACCACGGGAAGTTCTAAACAAATACGACGGACTGCTTCTAGCAATTCACGTGACGTCATTCCACCAGGTTCTGGCGTTCCAGTTCCAGGCGCCATTCCAGGATCAACAACATCGATATCTACAGATAGAAACACTCCATCGCATCCATCGGTGAGCGTTGCAAAAGATTCATCAAGAACAGCTTTTAATCCACGATGGTGAATCTCGGTCATCTCATAAGAACGCATACCTTGATCGCGCATCCAATTAAGCGTTGCATCATCGGGCCAATAACCGCGAAGTCCTAATTGCAAGAAGCGATCTCCGCGAACATATCCATTTTCAATCAATCTGCGCATTGGAGTTCCGTGACCAACAAGTGCTCCAAACTGCAAATCTCCAGTATCGGCATGTGCATCAAAATGCACCATAGAAATCTTGCCTTTGCCGCGATGCTCCGCAATACCTGCAACATCAGCCGATGCAATGGAGTGATCACCACCCAGCACAACAGCAATAGCTCCAGCGCGAGAGATCTTCTCTGT
>VFFD01000061.1 GCA_018882745.1 Candidatus Nanopelagicaceae bacterium | reverse complement strand
CATGATGAGAGCAAAGAGGTATCCGCCAGCAGCATTTGCAAAGACTGCGTTTATCCCTTCAGGGGTATTTGTTCCGGAGAATCCCATGCCCATTCCACGCGTTTCAGAATTGAGCACCATGATCGGTGCGACTGTTCCAAGCCCAGCAAAGAGTCCACTCCAGAGAAGCAAAAGCCAATTAGCTCTTAGATAAATCAACTTACGTAGTTCAGATTGCAATAGATTTTTCATGCACTTCTCCTGAGAGTGAGATCAAGAAAGGCTTCTTCCAGAGATTTGCCATTGCAGATTTCCTTGATGGTTCCTTGAGCTACGAGAACCCCCTTGTTGATAATCAGAACATCATCAACGGTGTTCTGCATCTCGGCGAGTTGGTGAGAGGAAACTAAAATGGTGCGTCCTTCGGAGGCTAATTTCTGGACAAATTCGCGGAGCCAGACAATTCCAATGGGATCAAGTCCATTTGCTGGTTCATCGAGAACGAGGATTTCGGGATCGCCCAACATCGCAATAGCTAGCGACAAGCGTTGCTTCATTCCTAAAGAAAATCCTTTAGTTCGTTTGTTTGTGGCTTGTTCGAGATCAACAACTTTGAGAACCTCATTGATTCGTGCAAAGTCAATCCCTGATGCGCTTGCCATCACTTTGAGGTTTTGTAATGCGGTTAAACCCGGGTGGAATCCTCGGCTATCCAAGACAGCTCCAACATGCTGGATTGGGTCGTGCAGTGCGCTATAGGGAGCGCCGTTGATAAACGCTGACCCATTGGTGGGCGAAACTAGTCCTAGCAAGCAACGCAGCGCAGTGCTTTTGCCCGCTCCGTTTGGTCCAAGAAAACCAGTAACGCGTCCCGAGAGAGCTGATGCAGAAAAATCCGATACTGCCAATACATCCTTATATTGCTTGGAGAGATTTTGAAATTCAATGGTTCTCGTTGGCATGCCGTGACTCTATACCTTTCTGAACATCAATTAACGAGCATTGGGATCAATGCCAAGGTAGGCGAGAACCGCTAATACTCTTCTGTGGTTCTCATCACCTGTTTTAAGTTCAAGTTTACTCAAGATGTTGGAGATGTGTTTTTCCACAGAGCCCTCAGTTATATAAAGAGTTTTTGCTATACCCGCATTCGATTTACCTTGTGCCATGAGTGCCAAGATTTCTCTCTCGCGATTTGAAAGCTCAGAAATTTGAGGCTGTAGTGATTCCTTTTTCATTGCCTCCCGGATATCACGCTCGCTAACTTTCTTGCCGCTTTTCCATTTTGCAATTTGTTCTTCAACTTTAGGCAGATACGTTCCCGATAAAAACCCTTCAGTTATCTCTGCCATCGCTCGAGCGTTTCTTGGAATAATCCATAAGGCAAATACCGTGAAGAGTAGACCCACAACTACAACCCAAGCTGAATTGAAGTCCCAATTTATGAATCCAGACTCAGCAGCGTCCCCAAATTCAAGTCGGATTTTTCCTGTCAGTTCGTTAAACGAGATATTGCCACGGAAGAAATCTCCGTTGTCTACAAACTCAAAAGATCGAGTGAAATTTGATAAAGCAATAACTCCGACAGCAAGGAGCGTTATGAGCAATCCAGAGATTCCTAGAACCACCAGAAGGAAGGAAAATATCGACCAACCGAAGGAAATGAATACATACGCAACGGCCAACCAAACTCGCAGCGAGGTTATTCGCTCTTTGACGCCATCCCAGGAAAGAAAGGAGCTCCCAAACCAATTATCGACAACTCTGAAATCGGTGCCCAGAATCGCATTTGTGCGACGAATTTCAAAGCGCGCTACATATTCCATGGCGCTCAGTACCAAAATAAAAATCGCTGCTGCAAGCGGGATGAAAGTTGCAGAATTAAACCCAATCATTACAAGTACAAATAGCAGAATCGAAATGGGTAGCGAAAGGAACAAGTAGAAGACCTCTCGAAACCTTTGCACTATCGCTTTGCCTAGATTTTTCATGGGCTAATCGTCCCCCAAGTTTCAACCACTGAACTACGGTGCTAGCAGGTGTTTCTCACAAACGGTGCTATCCCCCGCTAACCTTGCCTTATGTCCACACCCATGACACACCGAAGTAATGTGTATTCTCGAAATGGTGTGGTTGCTGCGAGTCAACCATTAGCAGTTTCAGCAGGAATTGAGATTTTGCGCAAAGGTGGCTCGGCATCTGATGCAGCAATTGCCATGAGCGCTGTGCTTGCCGTTGTGGAACCTGGTGCTTCACAACTTGGCGGTGATGCGTTTGTAATCACTCACAAAGCTTCTGATCGATCTAACCTAGCTTTTAATGGGAGCGGCGAGGCCCCCCACAGTGCAACAGCAGAGCAATTCCATAATGGAATTGATTTACATGGATATAGATCAGCAACTGTTCCAGGTTTAGTTTCTACCTGGTATGCAATACATGAAGAGTTTGGTTTACTAAGTATGCAAGAACTCCTTGCTCCTGCAATTGATTATGCAGAAAATGGTTTTCCCGCGAATGCTGGTTTTGTTCGTCGCATCGCACGTCATCTCGAAGAATTTCCGAAAACTGAAGTTTTTGCAACGATGAAAATTCCTACAAATCTATCGGTTGGCGACCTTGTTACTCAAAGAGATTTGGCGCATACGCTCACATTGATTGCAGAAAAAGGACGCTCTGCTTTCTATGAAGGTGAAATAGCTCGGAGCTTGGTTGAGGCAAGTAACTCCTGGTTTAGTCTTCAAGATCTTGCCTCCCATCGCACCCGCGTGATTCGCCCACTAACTGTGCAATATCGCGAGCACTTTGTGCACGGCCAGCCACCTCCCAGCCAGGGAATGATCTTGATGGAGGAACTACGAATCGCAGAGAATTTCGATCTCGCAACTATGTCTGAATCTGACCGTATTCACATGATGGTGGAAGCCAAGAAGATTGCTTTTGCCGATCGCTATCGAATTCTTGGCGACCCTGAATATGTTGATGTCAATGTCGCAGACATTCTCGGGAGCGAAAACATCGATAAACGTGTTAGCCAAATAGATATGTCGCGCGCAAACTCAAGTAACTCAAGTGAAAATCAAGAAGGCAGCGATACAACTTACTTTCTTGCTGCTGATCGAGATGGAAATGCTGTTTCATGGATCCAGAGCGTCTTCCATGGATTTGGAGCTTCCTGGGCAATTCCTGGTACCGGCGTTCTCATGAATAATCGATTGACTGGGTTTTCACTTGATAAGGACTCCCCTAATTTCATCGCCCCAGGTAAGCGCCCGGCGCACACTCTTAACGCATGGAGCATTACTCGAAAGGATGGTTCGCTGGCCTATGTTGGTGGAACTCCTGGCGCGAATATTCAGGTACAGACAAATTTCCAACTGATTGTGAACGCTCTCGATTTGCGAATGACTCCACAACAGAATGCTGAGGCTCCGCGCTGGCAGCACCTTAATAAGAGTGGCGGAAGTTCTGCGGATGAGAATTATCAGGGAGTTCTCCAGATTGAAAATCGCATCGCACAAGAAACTCTCCAGGAATTGTCAAAGAGAAGTCATGACGTCGAAGAATTGGCAGCCTACGGTCATGGATCATCAGTGCAAATACTGGAAGTGCTGCCGAATGGTACTTATGTAGCCGGTTCTGACCCTCGCTGCGAAGGACAAGCAGCTGGAATCTAGTTGCCCGCTAAACTACGGGCATGATTCTTTTTGATGGCGATGAATTGGGCGGCCCGCTCGATTTAGTTTTCGGTTTACCACTCCACCCACTTGTCGTTCATGGTGCAGTCGTTCTTGTTCCACTCGTCGCCTTTGCCGCGCTTGCCATGTCTTATTGGCCAAGCTTCTCCCGCAAGTATGGTGGTCCAGTTCTCATTTTGGCCGTGATCGCACAGATTTCGCTCTTTCTTGCAAAGGCAAGTGGTGAACCTTTTGAAGAACGGCTCAATAAAGAAATAGAACGTCATGCAAACTTTGGTGAAATCGCGCCATTTACATTTATTCCACTTCTTGCATTGCTCTATGTTCGCTGGCGTATGGATAAATCTGGTGCAACAGTAGGTTCTGCAGGAGTTCGTAGGTTGGTCTCGGTTGCTTTGGCACTCTCTGCAATCTTGGCCCTGGTCTACATCTTCCTTACCGGACACTCCGGCGCCGAATCAGTCTGGGGCTGGCTAGGAAAAAATTAACGAGAAACTTTTCTTCCCATGAATTTGAAGATTACATAGCTCGTTAACCCACTCACAACTGAAGCGACAATCACTGAAAAAACCGCTAGATCCTGAGTTTGCGCATCATCAAAAGCCAAATTTGCGATAAAAATTGCAACGGTAAATCCGATTCCGGCCGCGCTGCCTGTGGCCACAAGATCTATGTTCTTGGCGCCTTCCGGCATCTCGCCTATTTTGAATTTTTTGGCCGCAAGTGACGTAAGAAGTATTCCAATGGGCTTGCCTAGTACTAGACCAAAGAAAATTCCCCAAGCAATAGGGGAATTGATAGCTGATCTCACTGATTCATTCGATATTTCTACACCTGTATTTGCGAAAGCAAAGATCGGGACGATAACAAAGCTACTCCATGGATGAATGATTTTTTCCAGCCATTCAATCACTGAAACTGTTCCATCCTCGCGATCTTCTAACTGAGAATTCTGATGTGGAACATTAGGTGTAAGCAATCCAAGAATCACTCCAGCCAGCGTTGGATGAACTCCACTTCTCAAAAGGCAGTACCACAGGGCTATGCCAAGAATTACATAGATATACATAGTGTGTGAATCTAATTTCTTGAGTAGAACTATCCAGAGAATGACAAAAACTCCAATAAGAGCCCATGAGTACTCCACTCCGGTCGAGTAGACAAAAGCGATGATGGCTATTGCGCCGATGTCATCGATTACTGCCAACGCAAGCAGAAATGACCTTAAGGATTGAGCAACGCTTGGCCCCACCATCGCCAATAGCCCGACTGCAAGCGCGATATCCGTAGCGACAGGAACACCCCAGCCATTGGCATCAACATCACCTGCTATCGCCAAGTAAATAAGTGCCGGAAGTGCCATACCTCCGATAGCAGCTATGAAAGGCATAACCGCTCGCTTCAATGATGCAAGGTGTCCCGAAGTTAACTCGCGTTTAATCTCTAGACCCACAACAAAAAAGAAGAGCGTCATGAGTACGTAGTTGATGAATTTAAGTACTGAAAATTTCAAGGCTAGTTCGGCAGCACCTATTTGGAATTGCCAATCAAGTGAAGAAAAGTAGCGATCTGATATCGGAGAATTTGCAATCACTAGCCCCACAGCGGAAGCGAGAAGTATGAGAATGCCGCTTGAAGTTTCCCTATGGAGGAAGTCCCGTAAGGGTGCAATTACTTGTTTCACAACTTCAAGGTATCACCTCTCGATTGTCTGAAGTTGGAGCCTTTGCTGGGACCATCAGGGTGGCTTCACAAGTAATTGAATTTTCAACTACTTGTGATAAGGTCTTTTTATGCAGATTAAAGTCCTTAAAAATATTGAGCTTTCACGATTTGATGTCCTTGTCGACGGCGAATTAGCAGGCTTTGCGGAATTTAAAGTTAGAGGCGACAC
>VFFD01000017.1 GCA_018882745.1 Candidatus Nanopelagicaceae bacterium | reverse complement strand
TCTCAAAGGCGCTGTCATGGCCATGGCAGATTTGTCGCGGTACATCAATCGCCATCTTGATATGGATTGGATGGCAGTTTCCTCTTATGGTTCAGGAACTAAGTCTTCGGGCGTGGTTCGAATCCTAAAGGATCTCGATAAAGACATTACCGGTCGAAATGTTTTGATTGTTGAAGATATTGTCGATACCGGACTTACTTTGGATTGGCTAAGCGGAAACTTGAAATCGCGTGGGGCGAAGTCAGTAGAAATTATGACAGTTCTCCGCAAACCTGATTCAGCTCAAGTAAATGTAGATGTGAAGTATGTGGGCTTTGATATTCCAAAAGATTTCGTCATTGGATATGGGTTAGATTTCAATGAAAAGTATCGCAATCTCCCCTTTATCGGTGTGCTTGCAAAGCACATGTATGAGTAGCCATGGCCGATAAGAAAATTAAGAAACCTCGAATTCCCCAACAACTGGGTAATCAACAAAAAGGGAAGAGCCCACAACGCCAACGTTTGACTCGGCGACCTATTTTCTGGATTTTTGTGGCAATCATTACTGTCACAATCGTGGGGCAAATTTCCTCAGGAAGTAATCAATTCACCAAGATTGATACCTCTCAGGCCATGGCTGCGATTACTCGAGGCGAGGTCGATTCAGCAAAGATCGTAGATCGCGATCAAGTTATTCAATTAGTCTTGAAACCAGGCCAGGCCATCAATGGCTCGACCAAGGTTGAGGCCTCATATGTAACGGGCCAAGAGCCGATTCTGATTGATTTACTTACTGCAAATCAGCCTCCAAAAGAATGGGATGTAACCGTCCCGAAGACCAATATTTTCGTCTCAATTCTCTTCACGCTCGGCCCGATTATTCTTCTGGCTTTCCTCCTGTTCTTTTTAATGGGACAAGCCCAAGGTGGCTCACGAGTATTCTCATTTGGTCGTTCACGCGCAAAACTTCACAACAATGAGGTCCCACAAGTTACATTTGCCGATGTCGCAGGTGCTGATGAAGCAATAGAAGAGTTCAAAGAGATTAAAGACTTCTTAGCGGCCCCGAAGAAGTATCAGGAGATTGGCGCCAAAATTCCTAAGGGTATTTTGCTTTTCGGCCCTCCAGGAACTGGCAAGACTCTCTTGGCGCGCGCCGTTGCGGGTGAGGCGAAAGTGCCTTTTTATTCAATCTCTGGCTCTGACTTCGTAGAAATGTTTGTGGGCGTCGGCGCTGCTCGTGTTCGCGATCTCTTTAATCAAGCAAAAGCCAATTCACCTTCAATTATCTTTGTTGATGAAATAGATGCGGTGGGCCGTCATCGTGGTGCTGGCATGGGTGGTGGACATGACGAACGCGAGCAGACCCTCAATCAGTTACTTGTTGAGATGGATGGATTTGAACCACATGACCAAGTGATTCTGATTGCTGCCACAAATCGCCCCGACATTCTCGACCCCGCGCTTTTGCGTCCCGGACGCTTTGATCGCCAGATTGGAATTGATCGCCCTGACGTCAAAGGTCGCGAAGCGATTATGAAAGTTCATGCTAAAAATAAGCCGCTGGAAAAAGATATTGATCTTCTTGCGGTTGCGCGTCGTACTCCCGGATTCACCGGCGCAGACCTCGCAAATGTCCTTAACGAAGCAGCGCTCCTTACTGCGCGTGAGAATCGAAAGATTATTTCTCGCGACGATGTTGACGAGGCGATTGACCGCGTAATGGCTGGACCACAGCGTAAATCAAGGCTTATGAGCGAGGAAGAACGGCGCGTAACCGCGTATCACGAAGGTGGACATGCGCTTGTGGCGCATGCGCTTCCTCATACCGATCCTGTTCACAAAATCACCATCATGCCGCGCGGCCATGCGCTCGGGTACACCATGGTGCTCCCAGATGAAGATAAGTACTCAACAACTCGTAATCAGATGCTCGACCAACTTGCCTACACCATGGGTGGCCGTGCTGCCGAAGAACTTGTCTTTCATGATCCAACAACAGGTGCATCAAACGATATTGAAAAAGCTACGACTCTTGCTCGTGCCATGGTGACTCAGTATGGAATGACCGAAAAACTTGGAGCTATCAAGCTCGGTACTAGTGACTCTGCTCCATTCCTTGGTCGCGATTATGGACATCAACGAGATTATTCAGAAGATATTGCATCTGCAGTTGATCAAGAAATTAGAGTTCTAATCGAAGGCGCACACCACGAAGCATATGAAATCTTGGTAGAAAATCGTTCGATTCTTGATGCGCTCGTTGAAGAATTGATGGAGAAAGAAACGCTCCACAAAGAAGAGATTGAAGTTATTTTCAAACATGTAGCAATGCGACCAAAGCGTCCAGCATGGACAGGTTCTTCGAACCGCATTCCATCCCGGGTCCCACCGGTAGCTATCAAACCACGTATCAATGGAGTGACTGAAGAGAAGCCGAAGCGAAAGAAAAAGGCTTCTGCAAAAGATGAATAAGAACTTCGATCCTGAGCGCGCGGAGCGAGCAATCACAGAGTTACTTCATGCAATTGGCGAAGATCCAACTCGTGAAGGGCTACGCGACACACCAAAGAGAGTTGCGCGTGCGTTACAAGAAAACTTCCAAGGTCTCTATCAAGATCCTAAAGATGTACTAACAACTACCTTTGATATCGGCCACGATGAACTGGTAATCGTAAAAGACATTGAGGTGTACTCACATTGCGAGCACCATTTAACGCCTTTTCATGGGGTCGCCCATATCGGCTATATCCCGGGACCATCTGGAAAAGTAACTGGGCTTTCTAAATTAGCGCGCTTAGTTGATTTGTATGCACGACGCCCACAAGTTCAAGAACGCCTCACAACGCAAATCGCAGATGCGATGGTTGAGATTTTGCAACCTGGTGGTGTCATAGTGATTATCGATTGTCAGCACTTATGCATGTCGATGCGAGGTGTTCGTAAATCGGAAGCTCGCACTGTCACAAGCGCAGTTCGTGGCATGCTTCGAGATCCTGCTACCCGCGCAGAAGCAATGTCTCTTATCACCACAAAATAATGTCTACCTTAGTAATGGGAATTCTCAATGTAACCCCAGATTCGTTTGCCGACGGTGGCCGATATTCCACAACTGAATTAGCGCTCAAGCGTGCTGAAGAGATGATGAGTGAGGGCGTAGATATCATCGATGTTGGTGGCGAATCAACAAAACCAGGTGCAGAGCGTGTTACACAAGCAGATGAAGTTGCTCGCGTAATCCCAGTTATCAAAGAACTTGTAAAAAAAGACACTCCAATCTCGATCGACACGACCCGGGCATCTGTGGCTGAGCAGGCAATTAAGTTAGGTGCAAGCTTTGTCAATGATGTGAGCGGCGGTCTAGCTGATACCGATATGTACGCTTTGATTGCGAAGTATCCCAAAGTTCAGTACATCATCATGCACTGGCGCACTCACTCTAAAACCATGCAAGATCACGCAATCTATAAAGATGTAGTTAAAGAAGTGAAAGAGGAATTGGAGGCGCGAATCGAAGCCGCGATTGAAGCAGGGATTAATCCAGAACAGATCATCATCGATCCAGGTTTAGGATTCTCCAAACTTCCAGAACATAACTGGGAACTACTAAGAAATCTTGACCGCATTGCGCTGCTGGGCTACCCCATCTTGGTCGGAGCCTCCCGGAAGCGTTTTTTAGGGGAGTTAACCGGCTCCACAAACCCTGACGATCGTGAAGCCGCCTCTATTGCTGTCACCGCGATGGTTGCGAAACAAAATGTGTGGGGCGTGCGTACCCACTCAGTAAAACCACATCGTGATGCAATCGCGACAGTTCATTCTTTCGCAAAGAGTAAAGTTAAAGTATGAGTGACAAGATGAGAATCGATGGAATTGAGGCTATGGGCTATCACGGCCTCTATGACTCTGAGCGAGAAAACGGTCAGCCTTTTATTGTGGATGTCGAGTTGAAATTGGACTTATCGAAAGCCGGGAATTCTGATGATTTAAATGACAGCATTGACTATAACGATGTTGCCACGCTCATCCATAATGAAATCGTTGGACCTCCAGTAACACTCATTGAAGCGCTTGCAGAAAATATCTCAAGGAAAATTCTTATGGCATATCCCACGGTAGAAAAGACAAAAATTACGGTTCATAAACCCCGAGCTCCAATCTCTGTTCCTTTTGGCGATGTCTCAATCACCATCAAGAGAGAACGTTAAACTCGAAGAATGAAAGTTGTCATCGCTCTAGGTGCCAACTTGGGTAACCCCCGAAAACAAATCTCACTTGCAATTGATGCAATCCGTGACATCGTGAATGTAGAGAAAGTATCTTCGCTCTACGAAACGGCCCCATTCAAAGTATCTGATGAACAACCTAATTACATCAATGCCGTACTGCTTGGTGATACTGAGTTGCAACCTAAAGTGCTCATCAAAGAGTTACTTTCTATCGAATCGAAACTTGGTCGCCAACGTTCTATTCCTAAAGCTGCGCGCACCATTGACATCGACATCATCGATTATGAAGGTTTCTTTCTGGAGAGTGAAGAATTAACGCTGCCACATCCCCGCGCCCATGAAAGAAAGTTTGTCCTCGAGCCATGGGCCGAGATAGATCCCGACGCAGAACTCTTGGGATACGGCCCAATAAAGGAGCTTTTGGCCGCGCTGGAATAGCGCAGTAGACTTCATGCCGCCTGGTACCACTAACGGACTGGAGCTGTATAAGTGAAAGAAATGAAAGTCCTCACGGACCTCAATCGCCCATGCGCGTTTGTTCCCACCATGGGAGCGCTTCATGCTGGCCATCAATCACTTATTGCCAAAGCCCGTGAGCTCTGCGACGAAGTTGTCGTTTCAGTCTTTGTTAACCCGCTTCAATTTGAAGATAAAGATGATCTAGCGAAATATCCGCGCACTCCAGAACGTGATGCCGAGTTAGCTGCCGAAGCAGGCGCCACAATTCTCTGGACTCCCGATTATGAAGCTATATATCCCAATGAAATTACCAAGCTCTCTGCAGGAGCGCTAGGTGCAAAGTTTGAAGGAGTACATCGCCCAGGGCATTTCGATGGCGTACTCACTGTCGTCAATCGCCTCTTCGAGTTAGTGCAACCTCGCTATGCAATCTTTGGTGAGAAAGATTTCCAACAACTATTTCTTATCACCCAGATGGCTAGAAATCTACATCCTGATATTGAGATTGTTCCGGCGCCTACCATCCGCGAAATCACAGGTCTTGCTATGTCATCACGAAATGTGCGACTAAGTGAGAATGCAAGAACAGCTGCTGAGATTATTTCCCAGGTTCTCCGTGAATCGGCACAAAAGCCAGATACTGCAACAGCTCTTCTTGCGCTTAAAGAAATCTCTCGCGAGCCACTCTTCACTCTTGATTACTTAGAAATAATTGATGAAGAGACTTTCGAGGTAGCAAGTGAAGAAACCGAGAAGAGACGAGCCATCATTGCGGGCTGGATTGATGGCGTTCGCTTGATTGACAATATGGCGATGAAGAGCGCATTGGTGCGAGCATGAGATTAAAGGCTCCACTTCCAGGATGGACTGCGAAAGCAGATGTTGTTGTGATTGGTTCTGGCGTTGCTGGACTTACAACCGCCTTACAAATCCGCGCCCATGATTTATCTGTTCTGCTCGTTACAAAGTCATTTATTGACGCTGGTTCTACCAAGTGGGCCCAAGGTGGAATCGCCGCCGCTCTTGGTCCGGGAGATTCTCCAGACCAACATGAAAAAGATACTTTGGTAGCTGGCGCAGGATTATGTGATCTTCCAGCGGTAAAAGTTTTAGTGAGTGAAGGACCAGAAGCGGTTCGCAAACTCATTGCGCGCGGTGCGGTCTTTGATAAATCAGAGACCGGTGAGATTGCGCTTACTCGCGAAGGCGGACATCTACGCAATCGCATTCTTCATGCCGGTGGCGATGCCACAGGAGCTGAAGTCTCACGCGCACTTCTTGCTGCAGTTTCTAATGATCCTGGTATCGAAGTTATTGAACATGCGCTGGTCTTAGATGCGCTAAAAACAAAAAATGGACGAGTATGTGGCGTAACGCTTCACGTGATTGGCGAAGGAAGTCGTGACGGAGTTGGACAAGTTCTAGCCCGCGCCGTTGTATTAGCAACAGGTGGTCTTGGTCAGGTTTATTCACAAACTACCAATCCATCTGTTTCTACCGGCGATGGCGTAGCGCTTGCACTTCGGGCCGGAGCAGATGTGGCTGATGTGGAGTTCATTCAATTCCATCCCACCGTTCTTTACATGGGTGAAGGCTCGCGCGGTCAACAACCACTTATTTCGGAAGCGGTTCGTGGCGAGGGCGCATTTCTTGTCAATGATCGTGGCGAAAGATTTATGCGCGGAGTTCATCCACTTGCTGATCTTGCGCCCCGAGATATTGTCGCAAAAGAGATCTCTCGTCAGATGCAATTAACGGGATCACTCCATGTCTGGCTCGATGCCCGTGATATTAAAGATTTTGCTGATCGTTTCCCGACGATTTATGCATCATGTAAAGAGATTGGAATTGATCCCACCCACGATTTGATTCCTGTAGCACCAGCATCGCACTATGCATCAGGTGGAGTACGCACTGATTTAAATGGCCATTCCTCAGTTCCAGGGCTCTATGCCGTAGGCGAAACAGCGTGTACCGGCGCCCATGGCGCTAATCGTTTGGCTTCTAATTCATTACTTGAAGGTCTGGTCTTTGGTGCGCGGATTGCGGAAGATATTGCCGCAAATCTCTCTGACTTTGAAACACCAGCGCCACAAGATGCTTTTGATTTCCTTCTCTCACCATCTATTCGCGGTGAATTACAACGCGCTATGTCTAAGGGTGCATCCGTTGTGCGCTCTGAAAAAACTTTGAAGGAAACTCTTGCAGTTCTAGAGAAAATAAAGAGCGCTTCAACTATTTACGCAAACCTTGATGCATGGGAGACCACCAATCTTTATCTATTGGCTACTGCAATCGTCCGTTCCGCTTTAGAACGTACTGAATCGCGCGGCTCTCATTGGCGGGAAGATTTCCCAGAAACTTCGGATAAGTGGACTAAACGTATTCATCAAAATCTCTCGAGCACAGGAGATTGGAACTCCACAACAGAGGAGGTGTTCAATGATCTCTCCATCGCTCGTTAAGAATATTGAAGGTGCTGGACTTGATATTTCACTCATTGAACAGAGAGTTGCGGGGGCGCTAGCAGAAGATGCTCATGGTGGGGATCTCACCAGCAAAGCCACGATTAGCGCTGACCACATAAGTAAAGCTCATTTCACTTCACGCAAGAGCGGTGTTGTTGCAGGAACTCTTGTTGCAGCTGCGGTTCTTGAGCATTGCGGAGTAACAAATTATGAGATTGTTAAGAAAGATGGAAGTTCCGTAAGCGCTGGCGAAGTGATCATTGAAGTAGAAGGAAATACCCGCGCAATTTTGTTAGCGGAGCGCACCGCACTTAATTTCTTATCTCACCTTTCCGGGATTGCAACCATCACATCGCTCTGGGTAAAGGAAGTATTAGGCACCTCAACTCAGGTTCGTGATACTCGTAAAACCATTCCTGGGCTTCGAGAACTCGAAAAATATGCGGTTCGTATGGGCGGTGGCACTAACCACCGTATGACTCTTACCGATGGAGCGTTAATTAAAGATAACCACATCGCTGCGGCCGGCTCGGTTACTGAAGCCATAAATCGAGTAAAGAAGGAATTCCCCGGCGTTGAGATCGAAGTAGAAGTAGATAACTTGGAACAGTTGAAGGAAGCGCTACAAGCTGGGGTTGATATTGTCTTGCTCGACAATATGAATATCGAACAGACCAAAGCTGCCGTTGAAATTGCTAAGAATTCGAAAACCAAACTTGAATCATCAGGTGGATTAAAGATCGAGAATGCAGCTGCTTATGCCGCAACCGGAGTCCACTACTTAGCTGTAGGTGCGCTGACCCATTCAGCTCCCGTACTCGATATCGGATTGGACTTCTAATGCTGCTCACTATTGATATTGGAAATACAAATACCGTTCTTGGAATCTTTGATGGCGATGAGATGGTTGATTCATGGCGCGTTAAGACAGATGCGCGTGATACTGCCGACGAGTTATGGTTGCAATATCGTTCGCTGATTACGGGTTACACCGTCACTGGTCTATCTGTCTGCTCCACAGTTCCTGCAGTCCTTCGCGAAGCGCGCTCCATGATCTCGCGCTACTTTCAAGAAGTCCGCACCACGATTATTGAACCTGGTGTGAAAACTGGAGTGCCGCTTCTCGTGGATAACCCAAAAGAAATTGGCGCAGACCGCATCGTTAATACTCTTGCCGCACATCATCTCTATGGCGAAGGCGCATGCATCGTTGTTGATTTTGGAACCTCCACAAACCTCGATGTCGTATCACCGAAAGGCGAATTCCTCGGTGGAGCTCTCGCACCTGGAATTGAAATTTCTGTTGAGGCATTAGCGGCTCGAGCTGCACAACTTCGTAAAGTTGAATTGGTAAAGCCAAAGTCCGTTATCGGAAAGAACACGGTAGAAGCCCTGCAATCAGGCACTATTTACGGCTTTGCAGGCCAAGTTGATGGCTTGGTAAACCGCATCAGCGATGAACTTGATGCGCTCTATCCTGATAACGAGAAAATCTCCGTAATTGCAACTGGTGGATTAGCGCCGCTGGTACTCGGAATTTCAGAGACGATTGATTATCACGAACCAGATCTCACACTCATTGGCCTACGTCTTGTGCATGAGCGGAATGGATAGACTCCCGTCACTATGACGGAAAACGACCTTCCCGAACAATTACGGATTCGTCGCGAAAAGCGCGAAGCACTTCTTGGTCGCGGCATCTCGCCCTATCCCGTCGGAGTCCCGCGCACCGCAACCCTGAAAGAAATTCGCGAGCGTTTCAAGGATCTCGAGATTGATAAAGCTTCTGGAGTTACCGAAAGCGTCACAGGAAGAATTATTTTTAAGCGCGATACCGGAAAACTCTGTTTTGCAACGCTCCGTGAAGGCGATGGCACTGAACTTCAAGCGATGTTCTCACTCGACAAAGTCGGCGAGCAGGTTCTAGAAAATTGGAAATCAGATATTGATCTTGGAGATATCGTCAGCGTTACAGGTGAGGTAATTACCTCCAAGCGCGGCGAGCTTTCTATCCTCGCTAATTCGTATGCACTTGCCTCTAAGGCGCTACGTCCTCTACCTAATGAACACAATCCATTAAATGAAGAGACTCGCGTTCGTATGCGCTATGTCGATCTCATTGTTCGCCCAGAAGCGCGTGACACCGCACGTATCCGCCCCAAAGTTTTGAAATCTTTGCGCGACACATTTGATAAGCGCGATTTCATCGAAGTCGAAACTCCGATGCTCCAAGTTATGCATGGTGGCGCTGCCGCTCGCCCATTTAAAACATTTAGTAATGCCTACGATATCGACCTCTTTTTGCGTATCGCTCCCGAACTTTTCTTGAAAAGATGTGTGGTCGGTGGCCTAGAAAAAGTATTTGAAATCAATCGTAATTTCCGCAATGAAGGCGCCGACTCGAGCCACTCTCCCGAATTTGCGATGCTTGAGATGTATTGGGCATACGCTGATTGGCGCGATATGAAGGCCCTCACCCAAGATCTCATCCAGAACGCAGCCCTTGCTGTTGCGGGCTCACATAAAGTGACGCACCACGATGGTCGCGTCAGCGATCTCGGAGGCCCGTGGCGTGAAGTTAATTTCTATGACGCGATCTCGGAAAAAGTTGGCGAGACCGTAACTCCACAATCTTCATTCGATGATCTCAAGAAAATTGCCCACAAAATCGGGCTTAAAATCGATCCGAAGTGGATTCACGGCAAGCTAGCCGAAGAGATTTTTGAGCATGTCTATAAGGAAAATCTCCAAGCCCCAACTTTTGTTATGGGTTATCCCGTTGATACCTCACCGCTAGTTCGCGAACATCGCGATACTCCCGGAATTGTTGAGAAGTGGGATCTTTATGTTGATGGATTCGAATTAGCTACCGGCTACTCAGAACTTGTTGACCCGGTTATCCAACGTGAACGACTTGTCGAACAAGCAAAGCTCGGCGCTAAAGGTGATTTAGAAGCGATGCAAGTTGATGAAGATTTCTTACGCGCCATGGAACATGGCATGCCTCCGATGGGTGGAGTGGGAATGGGAATCGATCGTTTATTGATGGCACTTACCGGTCTCGGAATTCGCGAAACAATCCTCTTCCCATTGGTTAAAACAGAAGAATAAATATGTCCGTCGCTATTCGTCCCGCACGCACCTCAGATATCAAAGCAATCCGCACAATCATTGATACCTATTCACTCCAACGCCGCTTGCTCTCTAAAGAGACGGTCATGTTGTATGAATCAGTCCAAGAATTTTTCGTTGCGGAAAAAGATGGCGCCATTATTGGTTGTGGAGCGCTCCACGTATTGTGGGAGGATCTCGGCGAAGTTCGTACTGTTGCTGTGAATGAAGAATTCCGCTCACAGAAAATCGGCCACCAAATACTCACTGCAATTATTGAAAGAGCGAAATCTCTCGGCCTAAAGAGACTTTTCTGTTTAACTTTTGAAACTGAATTCTTTGGCAAACATGGATTTAATGAAATACAAGGCGCGCCAGTCGAGCCCGATGTGTACCAACAACTATTGCGCTCGTATGACGAAGGTATCGCCGAATTCTTGGATCTGGAGAGTGTGAAGCCCAACACCCTCGGCAATACCCGCATGCTCAAGATTCTTTAAGCCGCTTGGGGCATAAAAACCCAAATCTTGCGGTTATTACCCTCACAGATTCCCATATCTAGAGTCTGTTGCGAGGTTAGAAATAGGTGTCGCCCCATTCGGCGTCCTCTTATACGCTAGCCCGACGAGATAAAAGGAGCACCACAGATGTTTGAGCGCTTTACCGACCGAGCCCGCCGCGTTGTTGTCCTCGCGCAGGAAGAAGCTCGCATGCTCAATCACAATTACATTGGTACCGAACACATCCTCCTTGGTCTCATCCATGAAGGCGAAGGCGTCGCCGCAAAAGGTTTGGAATCACTCGGCATCTCACTTGAAGCGGTTCGCTCTCAAGTCGAAGAAATTATTGGACAAGGCCAGCAAGCACCGTCTGGACATATTCCATTTACTCCACGCGCTAAGAAAGTTCTTGAACTCTCACTTCGCGAAGCGCTCCAACTCGGCCACAACTACATTGGCACAGAACATATTCTTCTTGGACTTATCCGCGAAGGTGAAGGCGTTGCTGCTCAAGTTCTCGTAAAACTTGGCGCTGATTTAAATCGCGTTCGCCAACAAGTTATTCAACTTCTCTCTGGTTACCAAGGAAAAGAAGCAGTTGCTTCTGGCCCTGCAGAAGGAACTCCATCTACCTCACTCGTTCTTGATCAATTCGGTCGTAACCTCACAACCGCTGCTCGTGAAGGAAAACTCGATCCTGTCATCGGCCGTGAAAAAGAAATCGAGCGTGTGATGCAGGTGCTTTCGCGTCGCACCAAGAACAACCCAGTTCTCATCGGTGAACCAGGCGTTGGTAAGACCGCCGTTGTTGAAGGACTCGCACAAGCGATCATCAAAGGCGATGTCCCAGAAACTTTGAAAGATAAGCAGCTCTACTCACTCGATCTCGGCGCACTTGTGGCTGGTTCTCGTTACCGTGGTGATTTCGAAGAGCGTTTGAAGAAAGTTTTGAAGGAAATCCGCACTCGTGGCGACATTATTCTTTTCATCGACGAAATTCATACGCTCGTTGGCGCTGGCGCAGCAGAAGGCGCAATCGATGCAGCAAGCATCTTGAAGCCAATGCTGGCGCGTGGTGAGCTCCAGACAATCGGTGCAACAACTCTTGATGAATATCGCAAGCACCTCGAAAAAGATGCCGCTCTCGAGCGTCGTTTCCAACCAATTCAGGTTGCTGAGCCATCACTTGCGCACACCATTGAAATTCTCAAAGGTCTCCGTGATCGCTACGAATCACACCACAAAGTTTCTATTAACGATGAGGCAATCGTGGCTGCTGCAACCCTTGCAGATCGCTACATCTCTGATCGCTTCCTTCCAGATAAAGCAATCGATCTTCTCGATGAAGCTGGCTCACGCCTTCGTATCCGTCGCATGACTGCGCCACCAGAACTACGCGCTTTCGATGACAAGATTGCTGATGTCCGTAAAGAAAAAGAATCGGCAATTGATGGACAAGATTTTGAAAAAGCGGCCTCCCTTCGCGACAAGGAAAAGCAACTTATGGCTGAGAAGTCAGAGCGCGAAAAGTCCTGGAAAGCCGGAGACCTTGATGTTGTTGCTGTAGTTGATGAAGAACTCATCGCTGAAGTTCTCTCCACCGCCACAGGAATCCCAGTCTTCAAACTCACCGAAGCAGAAACTTCTCGACTACTTCGTATGGAAGACGAACTCCACAAGCGCGTTATCGGACAAGAGCAAGCTATCCATGCGCTCTCACAAGCAATCCGTCGCACTCGCGCTGGACTTAAAGATCCAAAGCGTCCTGGTGGATCATTTATCTTCGCTGGTCCTTCTGGCGTTGGCAAGACTGAACTTTCCCGCACTCTCGCCCAATTCCTCTTTGGTGATGATGATGCGTTGATTCAACTCGATATGTCTGAGTACTCCGAGAAGCACACCGCTTCACGTCTCTTTGGCGCTCCTCCCGGATATGTCGGTTATGACGAGGGCGGACAGCTCACTGAAAAAGTTCGTCGCCGTCCATTCTCTGTTGTGCTCTTTGATGAAATCGAAAAAGCGCACCCAGATATCTTCAACTCACTTCTCCAAGTACTTGAAGAAGGACGCCTCACCGATGCTCAAGGTCGCCAAGTTGATTTCAAGAACACTGTGATCATCATGACCACAAACCTTGGAACTCGCGATATCTCTAAGTCGCTCTCACTTGGTTTCACCAACGTCAACGATGCACTTGGAAATTACGAGCGCATGAAGAACAAAGTTCAGGATGAATTGAAGAATCACTTCCGCCCTGAGTTCCTTAACCGCATTGATGACACCATCGTCTTCCACCAGCTATCTGAGAATGAAATCATCCAGATCGTTGATCTCATGGTTGCAAACCTCGAGACTCGCTTGAAGGCGAAGGACATGGGAATCGAACTCACTTCACGCGCTAAATCAGTACTTGCAGCGCGCGGTTACGACCCCGTTCTTGGTGCTCGCCCACTTCGTCGCACAATTCAGCGCGAAATCGAAGATGCGCTATCCGAGAAGATTCTCTTCGGTGAAGTAAAGAGCGGTCAGATTATTCTGATTGATGTTGAAGGTGACGAAGGAAAAGAAACTTTCACCTTCAAAGGTATGCCACGCGAAGCTCTTCCAGATACACCGGAAGATCTCGCTGAAGCGCCTACTGCGTAATTACAGCTGAATCACTTTACTGCCCACGATTAAGTCGTGAACAGTTCTGCGATCATCGCGGAATACAAAGAGGCTATCAATCACAAAAGTAATTCCATTTGATGCGCCACCAGCGATATTTCCAGCCGCACCCTTGACTGCGAATTCGCGTAAGGCCATACGTGACCATGTGAAAACTTCGCCAGTCTTTGCATCAACAACGACTTGTTTTAAAATTCTTTTTGCCGGAGTCTGACCAGTTTGCCAGGTAAAGAGATTCCAGATCACCCAGCCAAAGAAGAGTGTGACAATCATTAAGCCAAGGTCCAATAAGAATGAACCGAGTCGTGCTTGAACTGAGGCAAGTTGTTGGGGCTGAATATCTATAACTTCTAAATTTTCATCAGACATATTGCAACCTTATCTTTGTTTTTGAACACGGCGAAACAAAGTTCATGTAAAAAGAGCTACAAGAGTTATGTGAATTAAAAAATTCTGTGGCTCTCTTGACTCCTTCCAAAAGTTGTAGATACTAAAGGCAAGGAAACTGTAAACGATTACAGTTTCCTTGTAAAGGAGCCGGGATGGGTGAGAAACCAACGATTGGCCTTGTGGCCAAGCGTGCGGGGGTATCAGTTGCCTCGGTTTCCCGCGTAATCAATGGGACTTTGGCTCGCCCCGCCACAGAAAAGCGGGTCCGCGCGGCGATTGAGGAGCTGGGTTACCACCCGAATTCCGCAGCACGCGCCTTAAAGGTACAAGCCTCCGAACAGATCTGCCTCTCGTTTGCCGATGTGGGTAACCCTGCTTATTTGGCTCTGACACGTGGCATTAGTCGAGTTTTGCGAGATTCCAAGTATCGCTTGGTACTTTCAACATCCGTTAGCAATGAGAAAGAAATTGCGCAACATCTCCAAGGACTCGGCAGTGGATATGCGGATGGATTAATCATCTCGCCGATTGTGACAAATGAAAAGATCACAGGATTACTTAAGGAGCTACGAGTACCAACTGTACTTATCGGAACGCTCCCGCAAGGTATCAAAATAGATAATGTCTCTATCGATTCCAGCAAGGGTATCGAGATGGCTGTGGCTCACCTGAAAGAAACAGGAAGGAAAAAAGTTGCATTTGTCAACGGACCATTAGCGACCAATCCTGGTAAAAGACGTTATAAAGGCTTTATCGCGGCGATGGAAAAATACAAATTAAAGATTAACGACGACTCCATCATCTTTCTTTCTGACTTTACAAGCGAAGCAGCAATTGAAGGTGTGAAGTCTGCGAACTTTTTAAAGAAGTTTGATTCAATCATTTGTGCAAATGACCTTATTGCTGCCGGCGTAATCAAGATTCTTTTAGATAACAAGATTATTGTTGGGCCAGATATTGCAGTAATTGGTATGGATAACACTGAGTTAGGAAAGATTCTCTCCCCTTCGCTCACCAGCATTGACCTTCGAGCGGAACAACGCGGTGAAATCGCCGCTCAGCTTCTCCTCGAAAGAATGAACGATGCAACTCTTCCGCCTCGCAAAGTTGAACTCAAACCATCAATTGTGATTCGTGATTCGAGCCAGCTATGAAGTTAACTAGAGAAAACAAAGGCAAGGGAAAGCTCTATAACCGAGGGGCTTGGCTCTTTACGATTCCAGCCTTCATTCCTTTGTTTTTGCTCAGCATCGTCCCCTTAATTCAAGCGGTTTGGACTGGTTTTACTGATCTACAAGCAGGCCTGGGTTTCCAGCCAAAGTTCATTGGATTAGAGAATTTTCGTCGTTTGGCAGGAGATATTTTCTTCTGGGATTCGTTTGAAATTGGCGTTATCTGGGCGCTAGCTGTCACAACTCTTTCACTTTTCCTTGGTTTTGGTTTAGCTCTTCTACTTAATCAGAATCTTAGATTCTTAGGATTAATGCGAGTTCTTTCGTTGGTTCCATGGGCAATGCCACCCGTCATTGTCGCAATCATGTGGCAGATCTTGCTCAATCCAGGAATTGGCCCCGTTGATTCGATTTTAAGATTCTTCAAGCTTCCATTCGCTGACAAATATTTACTTGGCGACTTTGGGACGGCATTTCCAACAGTTGTTGTGATTGGTGCCTGGGTGGGAATGCCAATCATCACTGTTTCAATTCTTGCTGCGTTGCAAGGAATTCCTCAAGAAGTTATTGAATCAGCAAAGATTGATGGAGCAAATGCCTGGCAGAGATTCCGTTATGTGACATTGCCAGCCGTACGATCAATCACTACCGCTTTGATTGCACTTAACATTATTTGGAATTTCAACTCCTTTGGACTCATCTTTGTTCTTACTGCAGGTGGCCCTGGCGGTAAAACCTACCTACCAGCTCTGTTTGTCTATAACGAATCATTTAAGTATGGAAACTTTGGTTATGCGGCAGCAATGGGAATAGTGATGACTATTTCTGTGATGTTAATGTTGTTGGTTTACCTCAAAGCTCGCTCGAGGCAGGACGAGAAATAATGGCAATCCAAAAACGCTTCTCAATAGGCATCGCATTCCAATACGTAGTTGTGTTTTTGTACCTGATTTTCCTCGGCTTCCCTTTTTTGTGGATGTTTATTACTTCATTCAAAACACCAATTGAACTTCTTGAGCTAGACCAATCCATCATTCCCGAGGGTTTTTACATTCAAAATTACATCGATATTCTCGAGAAACGCGGATTAGTTCGTTCCGCTGCAAACAGCGCAATAGTTGCTGTTGCATCAACATTCTTGACGATGATTGTGGCGATACCTGCCGGTTATGCCATGGCACGACTTCGTGCGTTCTATGCCAAAGCAGCTACAGGCTGGATTCTTTTCAGCCAAGTCTTCCCACTTTCTCTGGTGATTATTCCGCTCTTCCTCGCCATTCGAGCGCTGGGACTTCTTGATTCTCTGCCTGGCCTGGTGCTCGTCTATGTTGTTGCAAATCTTCCATTCGCGTTATGGATGTTGCGCGGTTATGTTGCGAATATCCCGGTAGATCTTGAAGAGGCTGGCGCAATTGATGGCGCCTCAATGTTCCAAATTTTACGAAATATTGTGATTCCACTCCTTACGCCAGGAATTGTTGCGACCTCACTCTTTACCTTACTGAACTCCTGGAACGAATTTTTCTTTGCACTTGTTCTCATTCAAACACCCGAGAAGGAAACTCTCCCTCTGACTCTTGCAAGATTTGTTGGGTCAGAAGGTCAAGTTTTGCTAGGTCCATTAGCGGCCGGCGCATTCCTCGCAACGATTCCATCCCTTGTGGTTTTTGGAATCATCCAACGCAGAATTTCCAGCGGACTATTGGCCGGAGCAGTAAAGGGCTAATGGATCGATGGAAATAAACACACCTACTAACGGAGGAAAAAAATGAACCCTCGTTCGACTACGAAATTCCGTAAGCGAGCATCGATTCTTTCCGTTTTTGCACTTCTAGTATCGCTACTAGGAGCAACTCTTGCTGTCCCAGCAAAAGCTGCAGGAATCGAATTAACATATTGGTCATTCCACTATCTCAAGGCCACAACAGAGGCTACTGAGAAGATTGTGGCTAATTGGAATAAAGAAAATCCAAATGTGAAGGTAAAAATCGTCTACGTTGACGTCAATAACTACTTAGACAAGTTAACTACTTCATTTGCGGGCGGAACTGCGCCAGATATCTTCACCAGCGAAGCGGCATCCATCGTTTCGTATTCCAAGGGTGGCTATCTCGCTGATTTGACGCGCGAAATGTCGAGGTTGAAATCAACGATGCCAGCAGGGCTATGGAAAGTCAGCAGTTTCGGTGGTCGACTCTACGGAGTACCATTGATGACGCAGACTTACACTGCTTTCGCAAACGTTGATAAGTTCAAGAAAGCCGGAGTTGAAATTCCCAAGAACACCATGACATGGGATGAACTTCGCACTCTTGCAAAGAAGCTCACTACAACTAATGAATATGGCTTAGCTTGGGCTCTACGTCAGCCTGCTGCGCTATTCATGATTATGAGCACTAACTTTGGTGGAACCTACTTCCGTGGACTTACTTCTTCTGGTGGTGCTTCACTCAGCATCACAAATAAGGAACTTGAAGTCCCTACACGTATTCACCAGATGATTTATGAAGATAAGTCAATCGATCCTGCCTCCATCGTTCTTGGCGGTGGCGCAAATATCGCTCCGTTCATTGCTGGCAAGACAGCAATCATGTTTGGTGCAAGTTATGTTGCATCAGACCTTGATATTGCGGCAAAAGAGAAGGGCTTTAACTGGACAGCTCTACCACTTCCAGCAGGAAGCGTCTCTAACCAACAAGGTGCGAATCCACAAACTCTCTCTGTTTCATCACAGAGCAAGTACAAGAAAGAATCTGCTGCATTTATCCGCTACATGATGCGAGATGACAATCTCACATCAATGGCGCTGGCAGAAGCGCTGATTCCTTCCACAACGGGTGCAGCCAAAACTGCTCTTGATCTCAAAAAGAGTAGCCCTGGTTGGACACAAATCTTGAACGATGCCGGTGCTCTCACCGTAGCTCCATTCGTTCAGGTTCCTGCGTACCAGAAGTGGAAAGACACAGTTGCTCAACCAACATGGCAACAATGGGTCCAAGGAAGGATAACCCGTGCTGAAATGGTTAAACGCTTAAATGATGGCTGGAAGTCCATCCGATAAGTGTTGACTTCAGAATGGAAACTTTCCTGAGTTAACGAGGGGTTGCTCAAGGATCGCCATTTCCCACTATGAAATGGCGATCCTTGCAGCAGCGCTACTCAATATGCAGCGTGCCAAAGAAAAACTTTGAATGATGAAGGAGAAGAGATGACGGCGTTGGAGCATGCAACGATAGGAGCGCTCACCGGAGCTGCAATCGGTGATGCGCTGGGCGGTGCAACAGAAGGATATTCGCCAGAACAAATTCAGCGTCGATATGGGGGATTTGTAGAAGGGATTGTTCCGCCATTTAATCCTGATTGGCAGAACGCTCGACCTGTTTCGCCTTTCCATAAGGGTGATGGACACATCACTGATGACTCATTGATGACCGAATCTTTAGTAAGCGTCTACTCTCATGTTGGCGATCACCTCGATGCTTATAGTTTTGCTGCACACATAATCCCCGAATTGATTGAGAAGAAACGCTGGATTCCTGAACTTCATCAAGAAACTCTTCTGATCCATCGAGTTTTTCATGCTGAGAAGTGGTTAGTACATAAACTCCATCATTCTCACGCTGATCCGCGCGAGGCTGGCGTTGGAAATATGGTCAACTGCGGAGCAACGATGTACATGGCTCCCGTCGGAATTGTTAACGCAGGAGCTCCAGAAGCCGCATATAAAGAGGCAATAGATATTGCCGGTGCACATCAATCGAGTTATGGTCGCGAAGCTGCTGGAGTCTTTGCTGCTGCTGTTGCAGCTGCAATTACGCCGCAGACGAAAGTAGATGAGATTCTGGAGATAGCTGTCGACCTGGCTCATGACGGTACGAAATCTGCTATTCAGACAATATTAAAGACAGCAGAAACCATTTCGGATTGGCGTGCTGGACTTCAAGAATTGCGAAGATCTATTGCGCCTTTTGATTCCATGGCAGAGGCGTACCGAGAACCAGGCCCAGACGCAAGAAAACCTTCTCGACTACGTGCGATTGAAGAGTTGCCTATCGCTCTAGCGATTCTCAAGATTACTCGTGGAAACTTTAAAGAGGGCGTATTAGGCGCCATTAATTATGGGCGAGATTCCGATTCAATCGCAACAATGCTGGGTGCAATTTCTGGAGCAATGAATGGCCGAAATTCAATTCCGGAAGATTGGGTTGAGACAGTAGAGCGCGAAAGTAAACGTGATTTTCTAGCCCTAGGTAAGACCATGGCCGCCATTGCTCGAAATATTGCAGAGAAAGATGCAGCACGAGAATCTCGCGTTGCCCTTGCGCGCGAGAAGATTTATTCCAATCCACCGTTGTACCGAGCCAAATGACATCGACTCTATTACGCGCTCAAGGCGCGATGGCAGGTTTGGCAGTCGGTGATGCGCTAGGGCGACCCGTCGAAGGAATGTCGGCCGAGCAGATTCGTAGCACCTACGGTTCAGTCTCAGATTTTGTAAACATGACACCTGGAGGAAGTGACGATACTGAGTATGCGCTTCTTACCGGAAGTGCACTTCTTAAATATGGAAAATCAATCACAGCAGATAACTTCGCAGATTATTGGTTAGAGAAAGTTTGTTCGCAGACCGCGGCCTTTGCAGGTGCGGGTTTCTCCGAGATGAACGCCATCGCAAATTTACGAAAAGGTCTTAGACCTCCACAAAGTGGACAACACAACCATGCGTGGAGCGATGGACTTGCGATGCGAGTAGCTCCTATCGGAGTACTTGCTCATCCTGATTATGAGCTAACCAAGAAGATCACTGTTGCAGATGGAATGGTGAGCCACTCTGGTGAGGGAATACACTCAGGAGTAGTAATCGCAGTTGCTATAGCGGCGGCAATGTCAGGTAAAGAGTTCAACGTTGCATTTGATGATTCACTCACAATGATTCCAAAAAATTCCTGGACCTATAGGTCTATGGTGTTGGTAAGAGATGCTGTTAATGCGAATCGCAAAAAGCCAGTACATGAGATCGCAGATTTGCTCTTGAATAAGGTCGCAGTAACAGATTATTTCTATGCTGATTTAGCTCCAGAAGCGGTATCACTCGCCATGGCTTCCGTGCTGTACGGAGAGGGTGATTTTGCTAAAACACTTCTCTTTGCAGTCAATCTCGGTCGTGATGCCGACACCATTGCTGCAATGGCAGGAGCGGTTGCCGGCGCACTTGCGGGATATGCGTCGATTCCAGATAACTGGAAGGGAGCGGTCACAAGCGTCGGTGGAACTTGTCTCCAGTTCGCAAAGGGACTGAATCCTTACGCCATGGCGGAAGAATTGTTAAAGGTGGCAGCATGAAGATTGATATCAAGGATCGCATCACAGGAACAATCTTTGGTTTGTCATTTGGCGAGAGTTCAGCATTACCGTCTGCGACTCACAGGCTTGCAATCTTGGCGCCTAAGCGAATCGCACGCATGAAAACTCTGGGCGAATTTGCTGATAACAACAAACAAACCACTCGTCCATTTCCATACACACACGCCCAACCAAGTTACATGCTCAATCCGCGACCATCAGATGACACAGAATGGTTTGCTTTTGTGGCGGGATACTTGCTGAACTCTCAAGAATCTTTAGCTGAGTGGACTCTCCTGGCTGAAACACTAAGCGATATTCGCGCCCGTACCGGTACCAAGATTGCTTTGAGAAATCTTCTAGAAGGAAAGTTGCCACCAGCGTCCGGTCACGACAACCCACACTATTTTGACGATATCTCGATGATTCGCGCGCTTGCCGTCTCAACATTTAGATTCGACAACCTCAAGGTCTTAGATCTGAGAGTTAACGAAGATATATCTATTACTCATAGTGAAGATGGCTTGTATTGCGCCATGGCCGTTGCGCATCTTCATGCATCTTTGTTGCGTGGAGAGACTATTTCGGTCGCCATAGAAAATGCTCTCAACCAACTCCCTGAAGATTCTTGGTCAAAGTTTGCTGTCACTTCCATGATTCAGAGAACCTCGAGTGAGCGGTCAATACTTCATCGATATGCGCTGCTAGAGACTCATGAAATGGAGAATATCTACGCATATCCTGTCTCAGCGCCCGAAACCCTTGGTCTTCTATGCGCCCATCTCCAGCACGCCAGTAGCCCAGAAGATTTAATTTTTGCTGGCTTAATGCATAAACGAAAGCTGGATTCACTACCTGCACTTATGGGTGCGATTGCTGGTGCAATATATGGAACAGAGTGGATTCCAAAAGAATTCAAAGAAAGCAATATTGCTCTCGAAGGAGTCTGCATTCCTGCGCTTAAAGGGATCACGTTAGGCAGTATCTGCGATAGATATCTTGCAGGGCTCTGATGTCTGCTCTTGCTGGTTTGAGAGTCCTAGATTGTGCAACTCTTTTTGCGGGGCCAACAGCATCACTCCTTTTAGGAGATTTTGGCGCTGATGTAATCAAAATTGAACATCCTGAAAAAGGTGATCCGGTACGAAATCATGGGTATAAAAAAGCTGAACAATCTTTATGGTGGATGTACCTCTCTCGCAACAAGAAGAGCGTGGCTCTTGATTTAGGTACCCACTCCGGAGCTGAACTACTTAAGAAATTGGCACTACAGACTGATGTTTTGATCGAAAATTTTCGTCCTGGAACTTTGGAAAAATGGGGAATTGGTCCTGATGTTCTTCTTGAGATTAATCCGCGCTTAGTCATTGCGCGGGTTACAGGTTTCGGACAAGAAGGCCCATATAAATCGAGAGCAGGTTTTGGGACGCTCGCGGAAGCGATGAGTGGCTTTGCCGAACTCACTGGAACTCCGGATGGACCTCCAACTCTTCCAGCCTTTGGCCTTGCCGATGCCATTGCCGGAATTGCAACAGCTCAAGCAATTATGACTGCGCTTTTTGCAATGAATAATCCACGTTCAGAAAGTTATGGCAAAGGCCAGGTTATCGACACCTCTTTAATAGAACCAATTATGGCCACACTTGGACCACAAGCGTTGATTTTTGATCAACTGCAAATCAAACAAAAACGCACTGGAAATCGGACCGCCAATAATGCTCCCAGAAATACCTATAAAACTAGAGATGGAAAGTGGGTTGCGATTTCAACCTCTGCACCTTCAATTGCGGCACGGGTCATGACTCTAGTTGGCCATCCTGAAGTTATTAATGAACCATGGTTTCAAGAAGGTAGAACCAGAGTGGCTCATGCGGATGAGTTAGATGCCTATATTGGCGCATGGATCGCAGAGAGAGATTGCAATGAAGTTATAGCCGCATTCACAGAAGCGCAGGCTGCAGTCGCTCCTATCTATGACATAGAAGATGTCATCAATGATCCTCAGATCCAGGCAAGAGAAACCTTAACTCGAGTAGAGGATCCAAATTTAGGCACCGTTCTCATGCAGAACGTCATCTACAAATTATCAGGAACACCAGGCGAAATTCGCTTTACTGGCAGGCCAAAAGGTGAAGACACTCGAGAAATCCTTACCGACCTGCTTCAATTGTCATCTACAGAAATTAAGAATCTTCATGACCAGAAAGTGATTTTTGATGCTCGCGCGTAGTTATCTCTATGTTCCAGCCGATAATCAACGCTTCCTTGATAAGACAGCCGAATCAATTGCTGATGTATTTATTCTTGATCTTGAAGATAGCGTAAAAGAGGAACGTAAGGAAATAGCTGAAGGGATGCTGCGGGAATTTCTCAAGAGCACATCCGAGAACATGTTCTACCTTCGAGTGGAACCACGACGCATGTCGCAGATTTCTGATCTCATTAATCACTCAAAGATCTCGCGGATTGTTATGCCCAAGTCGAATACCACTAGCGCTTTAGAAGAGCTCAATAGGGTTAACGAAAGTAATAAACCAATTCATGCCTTAATCGAGAGCCCTCTGGGACTAGAGAACATTAAAGAAATTGCACTCTCAAAGAACGTGGTGTCGCTGGGAATTGGAGAGGCCGACTTCTATTCGACATTATCTCTATCTGAAAAAGTCCATCGCGATCTGAAATCTTTTGTACGCAGCAAGTTAGTAGTGACCTCGGCTGCTTATGGCCTCAATCCACCTATTGGGCCCGTATCTAGTAACTTCACCGACAAAGATGCATTTCGCAGAGAATCAGAGGAATTATTGGATTGGGGTTACTGGGGAAGGGCTTGTATCCATCCAGCCCAAGTCGAGATTGCAAATGAAGTTTTTACCATTGGTGCTGAGGTTAAATCCAAAGCAGAAAAGATCATGGAAGCGATGCGGCGCTCAGACGCTGGTGCAACTACAGATCGAGATGGCGCCATGATTGATAAGGCTCACCTTGCATGGGCTACTCGAATTCTTGAAATGTAAGCCGGTACGCGTAAAAATGAAGGCAAAAACTAAGAACGGATTCCCACCAAAAGTCTGTGCGCACTGTGGACGTGAATTCGAGTGGCGGAAAAAGTGGGCTCGCGATTGGGAAAGAGTGAAGTACTGCTCCGAACGCTGTAAAGCGGGGAAGTAAAGAGAGCTTTACATAGGTGGAATCAAAGTATTAGCAAAGATCTGCCACGCTAGCGCCGATTTAGCAACAAGTGACAAAGTTATATAGGTGCGTTCACCGCGTAAATAATCGCTCCATTTGCCCACCTTCTTATATTGCAACCACTGTACGAGTGCGAAAGAGTTGAAGAATAAGAAGATTGTAAGCACGATGAAATACACAAAAGCTGGAGCTGAGGTATCGCCCGG
>VFFD01000060.1 GCA_018882745.1 Candidatus Nanopelagicaceae bacterium | reverse complement strand
GTCACCTGTTCTGCTGACGCGAATAGTTACTTCTTTTCCAATCCATTCTGTTACGCGGCCAGTCGACCAGTCGGACTTCGTTTGTGTTACCACCGCTCCGAGTTGCGGGTACCCATCACTAAATTCAACAGCTGCCTTTATCCAGTTCTCCTCATCGCTGCGAATGAGAATTCCGCACTGGTCAAATTGCTCTGTGAAATTGAGAATGAAAGAGACCTCTACGGATGTATCTTGCGGAAAGTCCTTAAGAAGTGCATGGCCGTCATCATGAATGAATCCATAGGAAGTCCTCCGCCACCAATCGCTGCCTTCCGCCGCCTCAACCTTGAGGAGATCATTCGTTTGAGTGATTGAAACCGGCAAACGGGTCCACTGGCCTTCTGACCATGGAATTGTTTTCATGAGAGCCCCGATCGAATCTGCAATAAAGTAACTTCTAAGAGCAATTATCAATTACCAACGTGGACGACACTGAGATCGCACCAGTGACTATATAAACTATCTCCCTCATTTAGGGGGAATTCCTACTTGGTTCACATTTAACACCATAGGACAGATGTTAATGGTCCTAATCAGAAATTAGTCCATTTGTGTGCTCGTTTTTGTCGATAACAACGAGTTCGGTAACCACTTAGGACCAGAAGGTTTTTTCGGTTTATGTTTAATTATCGAAGGTTGATAAAGTTGAATTCTTGACTTAAATTTCGACAAGTGCAATCGTCTCGATTCGGCAAACGTGATGCTCAGGGCCAAAAAGAGCACGTCCTTGATTTGGCTCGTACGGTTCTCCTGGAATACCCTTTTGAAGTTGAATCCATCGAGTTAATTAATTATCAATTCAACGCTACTTTTAAAGTTGTTACAACAAAGAACGAAATTTTCGCGCTTCGAATTAATGTTAATTCTGGCCGAACTTATGAAAATCTTCGCGGTGAGATTGCTTTCGTTAGTTTTCTCAATGATAAAAAGGCAGTTAATCTGCCTAAACCAGTCGCCTCCAAGAAAGGCGAATTTGCTCTTATCGTTCCCTCTGCTCTATTGCAGATTGATTTAAGCGTTGCGCTGTATTCTTGGCTGGAAGGGAAAGAGCTTGGGGCTGAACCTAGTGACGAAGCGTTAAAAAAGCTTGGCGCAGCAATGGCAACGATGCATCAAGCAGCTGCCGACTTCACTCTCCCCGATAAGGCGCAATTACCGGTGCTTAAAGAATTCTTGTGGCAAACAAAGGACATAATCTTTTCTTCGAGCAGCCCACTTTTGAAAGATGATATTGAACTACTCACCAAGGCGAAGAACGAAATCGAGAATATACTCGAGGACCTTTATTCCGGAAGCAAGGCAATTGCGATTCACGCAGACCTTCACGGTGCGAACGTATTTACCAACGGAGATCAAATCTACATCTTCGATTTCGATGATGCTGGCTTTGGTTTACCAATTCAAGATTTAGCCACAGCCCTTTACTACTTGGATACCCCAAAGCAGGATGCTGCACTTTTATCGGGTTATGAGTCCGTATCCGAACTTCCAAGGCATAACAAACATCAATTGAATGGACTTCTCCTGCAACGAAGAATCATTTTGCTCAATTACTTATATGAAACCACGAATCAAGAGCACCGAGACATGGCGCCGGAATACCTTGTAGAAACGTTGCGTCGCGTGCGAGTTTTCCTAGATCAGAAATAAAACTACGTGGACGATATCGATTCGCCGCTCCACCACGTTACGTGGACGATACTGGGATCGAACCAGTGACCCCTTCCATGTCAAGGAAGTGCGCTACCGCTGCGCTAATCGTCCGTATGAAGTTTTACAACTTATCGAGGTGGAGACGGGATTTGAACCCGTGTAGCGGGATTTGCAGTCCCGAGCCTCGCCTCTCGGCCACTCCACCAAATCGCTAACTCTCCAGACTTGGATTAATGACTAAACCAAGTAAGTCGAGCGGACGACGGGGGTCGAACCCGCGACCTGAACCTTGGCAAGGTTCCGCGCTACCAACTGCGCTACGTCCGCATTCATCAAGGGAAGCCTTAACGAGAGGGCAAAATCTATCGCAATTCTGCGGGTAAGCCCAAGTCACGCGGTTCTATCCTAAGAAAGAGCCAATTACGCATTGAATCGGTAGCGTGCGCAGATATGGAGCCGTGTTTCTGGATGGGTGGTCGATTAGCGACTGGCTTGGAAAGAATTTCGCACGACATCACCTCACTTCGAGAACCAGGTTTTTGGGCGGTAGTTGGGACATTTGAGAATTCCTGGACCTTGGCAAAATTCAGAGGTGTTTATGAATTACCACTGCCAACGTCGGAGACCCAGTGGCAGGGAATTCAACTCAGTGATTGGGAGAGTTCTCACGGTAAAAACGACTACGAGCTCTATGTTGAAAAAATAAAGAAAAGTATTTCAAAGGGTGATGTTTACCAAGTGAATGCATGTAGAACGCTAAAGACAGTGAACTCGGCGAATCGCACCTTGTTACCTCTAGCGCATCGCATCATAGAAAATAATCCAGCTCCTTTCGCGTCGTACCTCTCACTTCCTCACATAGAAATCGCTTCAGCTTCGCCTGAGCGATTTGTTGAATTCAAAGATTCAGTTGTTGTCTCGAGCCCTATCAAAGGTACGTCGGCGACTGAGGAATTTCTCGAGAAAGACCATGCAGAAAATCTTATGATTGTTGATCTCATCAGAAACGACATTGGCAGAGTGGCAAAAGTTGGAACCATCTCAACTCCACGATTACTCGCAACCGAACCACATCCTGGTTTATTCCACTTGGTTTCTGATGTGCGAGCTGAATTAGATGAAAAATTGGATGTCGTGGATTTATTGAAAGCGATGATGCCCCCTGGGTCAGTCAGTGGAGCGCCAAAGAGTTCTGCCCTTGAAATCATCTCCGAGAATGAAGGAGAGCGCGGGCCATACTGTGGAGCAATTGGTTGGGTTGAAAACGGTCGCGCTGAACTTGCCGTTGGGATTCGAACATTCTGGCAAGGACCAGATAACTACCTTCGCTTTGGAACCGGCGCGGGAATAACGTGGGGTAGTGATCCTGAATTGGAATGGGAAGAGACAGAGTTGAAAGCGCGTCGATTGATCGGTTTAGCCCAATAATGAAAATTTGGCTTAATGATTCACTAGTTGAGCAATTGGTTCTGCCCCCGACTGGTGGCGGTTGGTTGCTGGGGGATGGAATCTTTGAATCACTCAGAACCTATAACGGAACCCCCTTTGCACTTGATCTTCATATTGAAAGATTGAATCGCTCAGCAAAGAAGATGAAAATTTCAGCACCGAGCAGAGAGAAAATCGAAAATGGTGTTCGCGAAGTAATCCGAGCCAATAGTGCTATTCCCTTTGGACGACTGCGTATCACTTTGTTGAGTGATGCCCAACTCGTCATTACTCATACTCCTTTTAGTGAAGATAAGAGTTTTATCTCTCTTGGGCGGCACGAATTTGCGATCTCTTCGCGAATTGCCACCTCGGGGCTTAAAACTATTTCTTATGCTGAAAACTCTCTCGCGCTTCGAAGCGCTCGAGAGCGTGGGTATGACGATGTACTCCTCGTCAATGAGCGAGGCGAAGTAATGGAAAGTGCGCTGGCAAATCTCATCTGGCTCAGCGATGGTCATTGGTGGACACCATCTCTTGCAAGCGGATGTTTACCCGGGGTCACTCGTGGTCTCTTGGTTGAAAATTTTGGCGTTAAAGAGGGGACCCTTCTGGAGCTCGATCTTCCGAAGGTTTCCGCACTAGCGATTACCTCGAGCGTTCGTGAAATTGTGGGTGTTGAGAGATATGAGAGCAATTTCTATTCCCATTCTCAGGCGATCAGGGAATTGCAGGACTCCTTTAGCGCGTGGATTTTGGGTAAACTTGCCTTATGAACATTCGCCAACAGATCAAAAGCACCGCATACGGTTCGCTCATTTGGCGAGTATTTATTGGAGTCATCGGTGGCTTGGTGACAATCATTGGAACAGTTTTCCTCTTCGCCCCTGGTCCAGGTTTACTTGTCCTACTCGCTGGTCTCGGTATTTTGGCAAGTGAATTCGCGTGGGCATCTCGAGCCATTCTCAAGACTAAAACTATTGCCGCAACAGCTGCCGAAAAAGTTGGAATTCCACTCTGGATGAAATACATGATTGCGGCGGTATGCACGGTTCTTTCAATCATCTTTATTGCCTACAACTTCGCGTAAGCCGATCATCCTCAGCGCACTATTTGGTAACCTCGCCACATGATGTCGGCGCAGATTCAAGTAGCTATTGATGGAACTCCGCGCACTGTCGCATCTGATTCAAAGCCAACTCTCATTTTCGAGGAAATCTATCCCGATCGGGTAAAGCCAGGACCAAACTGCATCGTTGTATGCAAAATCAATGGAGTCTTGCGAGATCTCTGGACGGATCTCTCCGATGGCGATGTCATTGAATCAATCGCAATCAATTCTGACGAAGGTCTGATGGTTCTACGACACTCCACGGCGCACGTATTGGCGCAAGCCGTGCAAGAAACTTTTGCTCAGACGCGATTGGGTATTGGTCCGCCAATTAAAGATGGTTTCTATTATGACTTTGATCCGGAAAAACCTTTTACTCCTGAGGACCTAACTCGTCTTGAGTCGGTAATGAAGAAGATTATTAAAGATGGCCAAAGATTCAAGCGACGACCTATTACTGATAGCGATGCGCTCAAAGAACTTGCACATGAACCGTACAAGTGCGAATTGGTCACATTGAAATCATCCGATACTGTTGAAGGCGCCAGCGTTGAAGTCGGCGCCGGCGAACTAACTATCTATGACAATTTAGGTCGTGACGGAAAAGCCGTATGGGGAGATTTGTGTCGCGGGCCCCATATTCCATCCACCAAATACATACCGGCCTACAAATTGATGCGCAGCGCGGGCGCTTATTGGCGTGGTTCTGAGAAGAATCCAATGTTGCAACGAATCTATGGAACGGCATGGCCATCACAAGAAGAACTCGATCAGTACCTACACCTCTTGGCTGAAGCAGAGAAACGGGATCATCGACGCTTAGGTGCAGAACTTGATCTCTTTTCATTTCCAGAAGAAATTGGTTCTGGACTTGCTGTCTTTCATCCCAAGGGTGGAATTGTGCGGCGTGCGATGGAGGATTACTCTCGCAAACGGCACGAAGAAGAGGATTACCAATTCGTTTATTCGCCTCATTTGACTAAAGCAGCGCTCTTTGAGACGTCAGGCCATCTCCAGTGGTACGCCGAAGGGATGTACCCGCCAATGGTGATGGATGAAGAATTTCATGCAGATGGAACCATCAAGAAGGCCGGGCAGAAGTACTACATGAAACCTATGAACTGCCCTTTTCACAATCTTATTTTTCAATCAACGCCTAAGTCCTATCGAGACTTGCCACTTCGTCTATTCGAATTTGGAACTGTTTATCGGTATGAGAAATCAGGTGTAGTCCACGGAATTACTCGTGCTCGTGGATTCACTCAAGATGATGCACATATCTATTGCACAAAAGAGCAGATGGCAGATGAACTCGACAGTTTGCTCACCTTTGTTCTTAATCTGTTGCGAGATTACGGCTTAGAAGATTTCTACCTCGAACTATCTACTCGCAATCCAGAGAAATCAGTTGGATCTGATGCTGATTGGGAGGCCGCTACCAATGCGCTGCGCCAAGCGGCAGAGAAGCAGAAGCTAGAACTTGTTCTTGATCCGGGTGGAGCCGCGTTCTATGGCCCCAAAATTTCTGTGCAAGCTAAGGATGCAATCGGTCGAACCTGGCAGATGTCCACTATTCAAGTAGATTTCCAATTACCGCAACGCTTTGATCTCGGGTACACAGCTACTGATGGGTCACGAAAGCAACCTGTGATGATTCATCGCGCCCTCTTTGGCTCGATCGAACGTTTCTTTGGTG
>VFFD01000016.1 GCA_018882745.1 Candidatus Nanopelagicaceae bacterium | reverse complement strand
CTCGGACACTCAGTCGCAGTAATTGACCAAGATCGAGAAGCGTTCCGCCGCCTTGGAGCAGATTTCAATGGCTTAACCGTTGCTGGAGTTGGATTTGATCGAGACACTCTTTTGGAAGCAGGTATTGAGAAAGCCGATGCATTTGCTGCAGTCTCGAATGGCGACAATTCAAATATTCTTGCAGCCCGCGTTGCACGCGAAACTTATGGAGTAGCAAGCGTCGTTGCGCGTATTTATGATCCCGCGCGAGCTGAAATTTATCAGCGACTTGGAATCCCAACTGTTGCAACAGTTCTCTGGACCACCGATCAGATTATGCGTCGCTTACTTCCCCAAGGTTCTCGCTCTGAATGGCAAGATGCTTCGGGCAAAGTGCAGCTCGCTGAAGTTCCTCTTCATCGGGAATGTGTTGGCAAACCTGTATCACTTATCGAACAACACACCGATGCCCGCGTCGCATTTATTACGCTTTTAGGTGAATGTCTTATTCCAAATGAGCACACCGTCTTACAAGAAGGAGATGTCGTTCACGTCATGGTGGAGGATAAAAATCTCACTGCTACTGAGAATTCCTTAGCTCAAGCCCCAGGTGGCGAATAAATGAGAATCGCTATCGCAGGCGCAGGTAACGCCGGTCGCGCCATTGCACGAGAACTTATCGCTAACGGCCACCAAGTACTCCTTATTGATAAGAACCCTAAGGCGCTGAAAATGGAGAGCGTTCCTTCTGCTGAGTGGCTACTTGCTGACGCCTGTGAGATTAGCGCGCTCGATAAAGCAAAATTAGATATCTGCCAAGTTATGGTCGCCGCCACGGGAGATGACAAGGTCAACTTAGTTTCATCACTTCTCGCTAAGACTGAGTATGGAGTTCCGCGCGTCGTAGCACGCGTTAATCATCCAAAGAATGAATGGCTTTTTGATTCGTCGTGGGGCGTTGATGTTGCAGTATCAACTCCACGCATCATCGCTGCATTGGTAGAAGAAGCCGTCTCTGTTGGAGATGTCGTTCGACTCTTCTCATTGAAGGCGGGTCAAGCAAATCTCGTTGAATTGACCCTTCCAGATAACTCCATTTGTATCGGAAAGTCAGTGGCCGAAGTTCAACTCCCTGAAGATGCCTCATTAGCTGCGATTATCCGTGATAGCCATGTTATTACTCCATCAGCGCATGATGTTTTTTCAGCAGGCGATGAGTTGATTTTCGTAGCGAGCGCCAAAGCAGAGGAGTTGCTCAAGAGCTGCTTTGTTGCAAACTAGTATTTAATTAACCGCTTTTAAATCATCTCGTAATTTAGGTCCACTCTTAATCACAATCCATGTAGCCCATGCTGTGGCAATAAAAAGGGGATAACCCATGATAAGTCGAGCAGTACCTAACGCATTGACATTTCCAGATAAATAAAGCGGATACTGAATGAGAAGTCTTACGGTGAACATTCCAACCCATAACCACGTCGCTTTGATGTATACCTTGGTGCGAGCGGGATCTTTGCGCCAACGAAAGTTCTCTTCTAATAGTGGGCCAATTATCAATCCAATCACTGGCCAACGAACGAGAATTGAAACCAAATAAGCCGCTCCATAAATTGCATTAGTCCATAGTCCAGGTAGATAAAAATCTTCAGCTTTCCCGCTTCGATTCGATAGCCAGGCGCAGATTGCAACCCCTATAACTCAAGAAATCGCATGTTGAATGGTCTCTCTTCGCGCTAGACGAAGTGCAGTAAGAGCTAGTGATAAACCTAAAGCTGCATAGGACGATTGTCGAACATCCTTCGTGAAATTAAATACGATGAGAAAAACAAGCGCAGGCAGCCCCGAATCAATTAAGCCTTTTTTGCCACCCATGGCAGCAACAATTTTTGCCTTATCTTCTTCGTGGCTCATGCTCTCCCCGTTGATCCAAATCCACTGGCGCCACGACCAGAACCAGGAAGTTCTTCAACTTCAATGAATTCCGCTCGCTCGACGCGTTGGAATACTAGTTGAGCGATGCGATCTCCCCGCTTGATGTGAAAACTCTCGCGCAGGTCGTGATTAATGATGATGATCTGTAATTCACCGCGATACCCAGCATCAATCGTTCCCGGAGCGTTCACCATGCCTACGCCATACTTAATCGCCAAACCCGAGCGTGGATGGGCAAAGGCGGCATATCCATCGGGAATTGCTATCGCCACACCAGTAGGGACGAGAGCGCGCTCCCCCGGCGCAATAGCGAGATCGATTCGAGAGTAAATATCAGCGCCAGCATCGCCTGGCTTTGCGTACTGCGGAGTTGGAAGATCTTTATCTAAACGAGTAATGAGAACTTTCATGGATTAATTTCAAATTCGGTGGCAATTGATAGATCTTTTCGCCCTGCAAGGACATCACGGTAACCCTCAGGAGCATTGTTAACGAAGTGTTCCATAGGAACTATTACGAAAATTGCAGCAGCTTCGACCGCTAGTTGACCTTCATCAGAACCAATTCGACCTTCAGCGCGACAGTAAATCTTGCGACCAACTTGACCAGCAATTTCAGCCTGAATAAAAAGCGTAGTTCCAACTGGCACAGGAGCAAGAAAAGATGTTTCAAGTTTTCCGGTAACGGCCGGCTGGCGAACCAGCCACATCAACTTTCCAAGCGCTTCATCAAAAGCACAAGAGAGCAATCCACCATGTGCAAGACCTGGCGCTCCTTGATGCATTTCAGTAACGGTGAACTTTGCATTAATCGTCATTCCCTCACCCGAATAGGCAGTGAGATGAAGTCCAGCAGGATGTGAAGCGCCGCATCCATAGCAATCAGGGTTATGTGATCCAAGAAGCGTTCCTGGAACTGGAGCTTGTGCATGACGTTCTGGGATAACTGCGCTGTCGGGAACAACAATGCTCAAACCTCGCGACATAGGGCGAAGATTACCTTGTCGCAAGAAGGCTTCAATGCACTTTTGAGTGCACTATTCAAAGTAACCTCGCACAGTGCGCAATCAGATCTATCAGGAGAAACTTCGGTGGCCGTGGTGGTTGACGTTACTGATGGCGGGGCTCGATCTCTCTATCGTGATAGCGGTTTGGGCTGGCTTGGGTAATACCTCAGCACTCATCGCCGCCATTATTTCTAGTGCCTTTACCGCATACCTTTACTCAATCTCCACACTGCGCATCTCGGTGGAGAAAGATTTGTTTTTTGTAGGGCGCGCGACTATCGAGAAAAAGTATCTTGGCGATATCAGGGTTCTGACTGGTGACGAATTTCGCTTTTTACTTGGTCCAGGTATCAATCCTGAGGCTTTTCATGCCTTTCGATTCTGGATCAAACGTGGATTAAAAGTTGAGATTAAAGATTCGCGAGATCCCACACCATATTGGCTCGTTAGCTCAAAGCGACCTGAGAAACTTCTTGAAGCGCTACAAAACTAAGCGCAATCCTTACACACTGCCTTAGCACCTTCGCCACGAGCAAGTTGGGTGATGTGATGAACCAAGAAGCAGCGTGAGCATGTGAACTCATTTTCTTGTTTTGGAACCACGCGAACCGCTAGCTCTTCTCCAGAAAGGTCAGCTCCAGGAAGTTCAACGTTCTCCGCTTCTTCCTCATCAAGATCAACTTGACCTGATTGCGCTTCTGCGCGGCGCGCTTTTAACTCCTCAAGGGATTCCTCATGTAACTCTTCATCCGTTTTTCGGGGCGTGTCGTAATCAGTTGCCATCGATCTCTCACCACCATTCTTTAGTTAAAACGTGTACTTGATATCTAGTTCCTAGATACGGGCGGATAATGCCCAAATCTCACCGTCGTGTCCTAACCAACACTCGGCGTGTCGCAGATATTCCCGTGTAACTGGCCTCATTCAGCTAATTTGGAGCGGCGAAGCGCCTCATCTCTTCGCCATTGCGCAATCTGACCATGATTGCCCGACATCAAAACCTCAGGAACTGTCAGGCCACGCCATTGCGCAGGTTTTGTAAATGTTGGGTACTCAAGAGCGCCAATCTCGTTATGTGATTCTTCAGCCAGAGATTCTGGGTTTCCGATTACGCCAGGAATCAGTCGCGAAATTGCCTCAATCATCACAAGCGCAGCTACTTCTCCACCATTGAGTACATAATCTCCGATAGAAATTTCATGGACTCTGATATTTGTGACGCTTCGATAATACTCCGCAACGCGAGCATCGATTCCTTCATATCTACCGCAAGCAAAGAGAAGATGTTCGGAACCGACCATTTCTTCTGCGACGCGCTGAGTAAATTTTTTACCAGCAGGCGTCAAAATTACAAGTTCTATTGGAGTAGAACCTTTCGCAATTACTGAGTCAATGGCCTCTCCCCAAGGTTCCGGCTTCATAACCATCCCAGCCCCACCTCCATATGGAGTGTCATCGACTGTGTGATGATTATCGTGAGTGAAGTCGCGCAGATTAATAGCGGAAAATTCAATGAGCGACTGGTTTCGCGCCTTACCTATCAACGATAGATCAAGCGGAGAAAAGTATTCGGGGAATATCGAGATTGCCGTTATCTTCATAGCAAGCCCTCGATATTTTTCACGGTAATTGTTCTCTCTTGCACATTAACTTCTGGGACGAATGCACGGACAAATGGAATAAGGATTTCGCGATCAGAACTCTTTATGACGAGGGTATCTTGAGCGGGCAATTGCAGAACTTCCACAACGTTCCCCCAATTTCTTCCTGAACTATCAATGACACTGCAGCCAACAATCTGAGATAGATGGAAATCATCCTCAGTTACATTAGCCTCAGTTGGATCAATCTCGGCAAGGAGAAGAACATTACGTAACTTCTCGACAGCAGTTCTATCGTCCACTCCTACAAAGGAGAGCAACAATGTTCCGCTATGCATTTTTGCATCGCGAATTGTTAACGGCCCTTTATCTGCCGGATCAGTGTGAAGTACCGCGCCAATTTCAAAACGTTCACCAGGATTATCTGTTCGAACTTCGATCGTGGCTTCGCCGCGCACTCCATGTGCGCGACCGATGCGACCTACAACAAGTAACAACTGCGAGAGAGCGCGTTTAACGCGCTTCGTCCGCCTCAATGAGATCAACGCGAACGCTGCGTCCGGCAAGTGCCGAGACAACAGTGCGTAGAGCTTTTGCAGTGCGACCGTTACGGCCGATTACCTTGCCAATATCTTCAGGATGAACGCGAACTTCAAGAGTTGTTCCGCGACGTCCTTCTTTTTCAGAGATAACCACTTCTTCAGGGTTATCAACGATTCCTTTGACAAGGTGCTCGAGAGCTTCGTCAATCATCACGGCAATTACTCAGCTGGAGTTTCGGCTGGAGCTTCAGCTGGTGTTTCAGATGTAGCCTCAGCAACAACTTCTGGTGCAGATTCTGTAGGAGTTTCAACAACTGCTTCAGCGCTAGCTTCTGGTGCAGCAACTTCTGCTACTTCCTCAGCAGGTGCGCTCTTTGCGGCGAGCTTTTCGGCTGCGCGCTTCTTCATAGTTGTGGCGCCATCCTTGGGCTCATTCATCGCAGCTTTAACTGCCGCTTCGTAAGCTGCGCGCTTATCAGCGCGAGGAGGGAGAGTCTTTAAAGTTCCTTCAGCGCCAGGAAGTCCTTTGAACTTCTGCCAATCACCAGTAACTTTCAAAATTGCCTCTACTGCTGGAGTTGGTTGAGCACCGCTCTTGAGCCAGTGTTGTGCGCGATCTGACTTAACTTCAATCAATGATGGGTCAGAAGCTGGCGAATAACGACCAATCTCTTCGATCTTCAAACCATTGCGCGCTTTACGAGAATCAGCAACAACAATTCGGTAGTGCGGGGTACGAATCTTTCCCAAACGAACTAATCTAATCTTTACGGCCACGAAGGCTTTCTCCTTGCATAATCGAGCGAACTTTCAAAAGTCTGCCCGAGTGGGATGCCAGGCTATCTTCAAAAGTTCTAGTTAATAGGTGCCGGTCAAGAGGTAGAGGGCTCTTGAACAGGAGGCCAATATTGCCATGTGAGCCAGAAGTTGCCTAATTAGAGCGTATTTGAGCGAAACGCAGCTAAGAGCGCCCCTCTTCTGCCGCTCTCTTCGCAGGATTTCCCGACTTCGACTTTTTCTTAGGCGCTCCAGAGTTTTTTGCTCGTACTGGCGCTGCTGGGAGTCCCATTCCTGCCGGAAGTGAAACACCTGGTGGAAGTGAAACACCTGGTGGGAGGCCACCACCGCCACGCATCTGTTTCATAACTTTCTGTGCAGCAGAGAAACGATCGACTAGAGAATTTACTTCAGTCACCGTGCGGCCACTGCCACGCGCGATGCGTGATCGTCGAGAGCCATTGAGAACTTTTGGATTACGTCGTTCTTCCGGAGTCATGGATTGCACAATCGCCTGAGTCCGTACTAATTCCTTATCGTCAAGTGAATCAATCTGCTTCTTCATCGCTGCGTTATTTGCACCGGGCAACATACCGAGCAATTTGGTCATCGAGCCCATTTTTTTCATGGCCTGTAGCTGTTCGAGAAAATCTTCCAATGTGAAGTCCTCGCCTGTTGCAAATTTCTCTTCCAATCGCTTTGCACTATCGCCATCAAGTGCTTTCTTGGCTTGCTCAGCAAGAGTTTGGATATCACCCATCCCAAGGATGCGTGAAGCCATGCGATCGGGATAGAAATAATCAAAGTCAGAGAGTTTTTCACCTGTTGATGTGAAGAGAATGGGCTTGCCAGTAATTTCAGCAATTGATAGCGCTGCGCCACCCTTTGCATCTCCGTCAAGCTTTGTTAATACAACTGCGTCAAATCCCACTCCATCTGCAAATGATTGGGCGGTTCGCACCGCATCTTGTCCAATCATGGCATCTACGACGAAGAGAATTTCATCAGGTGAAACCGCATCACGAATATCTGAGGCTTGCTTCATCAACTCGGCATCAACACCAAGTCGTCCCGCAGTATCAATAATGACGATGTTATGAAGTTTCTCTTGCGCAAAGCGAATTGCATCTTTAGCAACCCTTACCGGATCACCCACTCCGTTTCCTGGTTCGGGTGCAAATATTGGAACTTTGACTGAATCAGCCAGAACAGAGAGTTGCGTTACTGCATTGGGTCGCTGTAAATCTGCAGCGACGAGAAGAGGAGTGTTTCCATCGTCCTTCAGGAAGCGAGCAAGTTTTCCTGCGAGGGTCGTCTTTCCTGAACCCTGAAGACCAGCGAGCATGATTACCGTAGGTGGGTTCTTGGAGAAACGAATACGCCGAGCTGCGCCGCCAAGAATCGCAATCAACTCTTGATTGATGATTCCGTAAATCTCTTGTGACTGATTAGTTGATTGGCGAATATCTACCAATGCAGCCAAGGACTTTTCGCGAACCCGTGCGGTAAAGGAATCAACTACAGAGAGCGCAACATCTGCTTCAAGGAGAGCCGTACGCAATTCCGCGCACGTTGATTCGATATCTGATTCAGTGATGCGCCCCTTTTTGCGGAGCGAACCAAAAACTTCGCTGAATCTAGTGCTGAGACCCTCGAACATAATCGCAAGCCTATCTAATGAGGCCTTATGTGAAAAAAGGTGGGTAGATACCGAAGTATCGACCCACCTCCTTCACTCATTCAGAGAGTGGCATTGCGAGAGTGGTACTGGAAAGTGAATCTGCGACTAAATAGCCGCTTCGCCCTTCTCACCAGTTCTTACTCGCACTACTTGGTCAACAGGAGTAGTCCACACTTTTCCATCTCCTATGGATCCAGTCGACGCAGTTTTCACAATAATGTCGATCACGGAATCAACATCTTTGTTTTCAGCAAGAATTTCTAAACGTATCTTTTGAATGAGGTCGATGGGATATTCAGCGCCACGATAAACCTCAACGTGACCACCTTGTCTTCCGACGCCCGATACTTCAGAGACTGTCATGCCTTTTACGCCAGCTTCCCGGAGCGCGCCTTTAACTTCATCGAGCTTTCCAGGTTTGATGATTGCGGTGATGAGTTTCATTGTTAACGACCTCCCTTAAGAATGCCGCCCATTTCGTAGGCGCTTTCCGCGTGCTCTGATAAGTCAACGCCCGCAAGTTCGTTTTCACTCTTCACTCTGAATCCGATTGTCTTCTCAATCAAGAATCCGATGATGAGGGTCATAACGAATGAATAGGCCATCACAAGTCCGACACCGAGTGCTTGCTTGCCAAGAAGCGTTGTGCCTCCGCCATAGAAGAGACCATCAAGTCCAAGTGAATTGACCTTGCTCGATCCAAAGAATCCGATCGCCAAGCTACCGACGATTCCACCGACAAGATGTACGCCCACAACATCGAGCGCATCGTCAAACCCAAACTTGTACTTCAAGCCAACTGCGAGTGCGCAGATAACTCCAGCTAAGAAACCAATCACTACCGCAGCCCAAGGAGCAACAAAGGCGCAAGCTGGAGTAATTGCCACCAGACCAGCTACTGCGCCTGAGGCAGCGCCTAATGAAGATGGATGACCATCACGGAATTTTTCCGTGAGTACCCATCCAAGAAGCGCGCCCGCGGTTGCAACTTGAGTATTGATAAATGCAAGTCCTGCTGTGGCATTTGCTCCCAATGCAGATCCGGCATTAAATCCAAACCAACCAAACCAGAGTAAACCTGCGCCAAGTAGTACTAGTGGCAATGAGTGTGGACGCATTGGACTCTTCTGCCAACCGATACGGCGACCGAGAACAATTGCGAGGGCTAAACCTGCAGCTCCAGCATTGATATGAACAGCAGTTCCACCAGCAAAATCTTCAACTCCACGTGATGCTAAGAATCCAGCACCAGTAACGGTATCTCCTACTTTATTTCCAAATGCAAAGACCCAGTGTGCGACAGGGAAATACACAACAGTCACCCAGAGAGCTACGAAAATTGTCCACGAGACAAATTTCGCACGATCCGCGATCGCTCCTGAAATAAGAGCCGGTGTAATGATGGCAAACATCAACTGGAATGTTGCAAATACTAGAAGTGGAATCGGATAGATACCACCGTTATTTGTAAGTTCATTTACTGCATCACCAAAACCTGATAATTCAAATGATCCATACCAAGGTGAATTTGCTTCATATCCAAATGCAAGTTTGAATCCATAAATTACCCAGAGCACGCTGACAACAGCGATGGTAATCATCGACATCATCATCATGTTAAGTGCACTCTTTGCTCGCACCATGCCACCATAGAAAAATGCCAAACCAGGTGTCATGAGCAGTACAAGTGCCGAGCTCGCTAACACCCAAGCGGTGTCGCCAGCATTAATAGCTACTTCTGTCATTGAAATCTCCGAACTAACGAAGAAGAAATCTTCGTTCCGTGAATAGTGGAATCTCAGCGCTGAGAATGGGCTGATGATGCTTGCTGACTATTACAAGAAGGCGCGAGAGCAGGTTTCAGGTAGGTGACGCTTCAGCGGTCTCTGTTACGGCTATGTTAAAAATCAGCTGAGAAGGTCTGCGATATAGGTATCTGGATCAAAGGGGCGAATATCGCCAATCCCTTCACCCGTTCCTACGAATTTCAAGGGGATGCCGAGGCTTCGTTCGGTGGCCAACGCGATTCCACCCTTAGTGGAGCCATCAACCTTCGTAACTATTAAGCCTGAAAGAGTCACGCTCTCTGAAAATGTCTTCGCCTGAGCAATTCCATTCTGGCCCGTAGTCCCATCGAGCACAAAGAGCACTTCATTAATCGGAGTTACTTTTTCAACTACCCGTCTTACTTTTCCGAGCTCATCCATCAAATTGCTCTTGGTGTGTAAGCGCCCTGCCGTATCAATAATCAAAAGGTCAAAGTTCTCGGATTTGGCTCGTGAAGCTCCATCAAAACAGATTGCAGCAGGATCCGAATTCTCTTTTCCACTAACAACTTCGACTCCGATGCGATCGCCCCAAGTCTTGAGTTGTTCCACGGCAGCTGCGCGAAAAGTGTCAGCAGCAACCAACAGAACTTTTCTACCTTGCGATTTATAGAGATTTGCAAGCTTTGCAGCGCTCGTTGTCTTGCCTGTGCCATTTACCCCGACAATCAATATTGTGGTGAGTGAACCCGAAGTTAAAGGGATTTCTCGAGCACCTTGAAAGAGAGAGGATTTAATCTGAGCGATTACGGCGCTCTCTAGATTCTCACCTTTCTCTTTGCGGACAAGTTCGATGACTTCATCAGCAGTATTGACGCCAAGGTCCGATTCAATAAGCACTCTTCGGAACTCATCAAGATCTTCTATCGACGCTTTCGAGCGTGAGAATTTAGAGAAGAAAGAGCCAAACAAGCCCATAGTTAGACAGGTTCAGTTTCGATTTCGCGCAAGCGTTGCGAAATGACTTCGGAGACTCCATCACCGCGCATGGTGACTCCATACAAAGCATCGCCAATCTCCATCGTGCGCTTCTGGTGGGTAATGATGATGAGCTGCGAAGCTTGACGTAACTCTTCTAAAACTCCCAAAAGTCGTCCCAAGTTTGTGTCATCGAGCGCTGCTTCAACCTCATCCATGACATAGAACGGACTCGGACGAGCTTTGAAAATCGCAACCAATAGTGCGACCGCGGTCAGTGAGCGTTCGCCACCAGAAAGTAGCGAGAGTCGCTTGATTCGTTTTCCAGGAGGGCGCGCTTCCACATCAACGCCAGAATTCAACATATCGCTCGGATCAGTAAGAACTAAACGTCCTTCGCCACCTGGGAAGAGGCGAGCAAAGATCTTCTCGAACTCGCGGGCTGTATCGCGATAAGCCTCTTCGAAGATTTCTTGGACACGATCATCAACCTCTTTAATGATGTCAAGCAAATCTCTCTTTGACTTCTTCAAATCTTCGAGCTGCTCGGCGAGATATTTCAAACGTTCCTCCAAAGAGGAATACTCTTCGAGTGCAAGTGGATTTATTTTTCCGAGTAGAGCTAGAGATCGCTCTGCAGTTGCAAGGCGCTTTTCTTGTTGTTCGCGAACATAAGGAATGAATTCTCCCTGCGAGAGATTTCCTTCTTCATCTTCCGTAAAGGTTGGGACATCTTTATCTGGGCCATATTCGTTGATCAAAGTGGCGCTATCAACACCAAATTCTTCCATCGCTTTAATCTCTAACTGCTCAATACGGAGACGCTGTTCTGCACGAGCAATCTCATCACGATGAACGCTCGAGGTGAGTTGGTCGAGTTCTGTGCTCAAATCACGGACCTGGGCGCGAATCGCAAGAATTTCGCCATCACGATTGGATCGAGAAATCTCTAATCGTTCGCGTTCTGCGTTTGCTCGCGAAATCGAATTTTCTATTTGAATCAGAGCTTCATAAGCTGCATCAGCAATGGCTTGGGCGGTTATTGCGCCACGTGCGCGTGCCTCACGTCGAGCAATGCTCTTGCTTGCTGCTTCACGTTCGGTACGCGCTGCACTCTCTAAGTCGGTAGCTCGTTGGGAGATCGCAGCAACGCGCTCTTCCATTGTGCGAAGCCCAAGTCGCGCTTCTACTTCTACCGCTCGAGCAGTTGACACGGTTGCGCGTAAGTTTTCAACTTGAGTTAGATCGGGTTCCACAGGCTCGGTGCTCTTGCCGAATTCATTTTGGGCAATTCCCAATTCATTCTGATCGGTACGCAACGCTTCACGAAGTTCAGCGATAGATTTTTGAAGTCGCTCTACTTCAGCGGCGCTGCTGCGAACGCTCTGACCAGCGGCAGCCATCTGTTCGGCAAGACCGGCCATTGCAGCATCGGATTCATTTAACTTGGCCAGGGCCAGATCGTAGGTTGATTGATCACTACGGAATCGATTTTCTGCGGTTGAGATTTCGAAGCGAATCCGATCACAATCATGTCCAAATTTCTGTAAGGCAATTTCACTCTTTTCAATCATTGAGGTGATTTCAATGAGCGATGAGCGAGAGCCTGATCCACCACTGGCTCGGCCACGACCAATCAGATCGCCATCGCGAGTGACGGCAATCAAGTTTGGGTTTGATCGAATAATTTCTTCAGCCTGCGCAAGTGATTCCGCCGCGATAAATCCAGCGAATAATTTTGGCAGGATTGAATGAAGCGTCGATGATGAAACTTTGGTAGATAAAGATGGGTATTGAGAGGAATAGGAACCATCTGCGCCACCCATGTCATCTGAAATAAATAGGAGCTCGGCGCTACCGGCTGATTCTGATTTTAAGAATGAGAGGGCCGAGATTGCATGAGTTGCGTCATGAACAACGAGAGCATTGGCGAGCGATCCAAGCGCCACGGAAACTGCACTCTCCCAACCTGGCTCGACGGAGATCAGCGATGCAACGCTGCCTCGAATCTCGATTCCGCGGCTATTAGTAAGAAGTGCGCCACTTCCATCTTTATGGAGAGTCGCTTGGCGTAGCGCATCAACTTTCGCCTCTGCTGCGCTCTTCTCTCGCTCCGCTTTAGCTAGCTCACCATTGAGTTTTTCGAGATGTGTCTTGGATTGATCCAGTGATGACTTCGCTTTTTCAAATTCTGCATCAAGACCTAGCTCTCCCGCGTCAAGACCAGCGATTTCACTCTCTAGCTTTGCAAAGTCGCGCTTGGCTTCATCTACTCGAGCATTGGCATCGGCTAGTGCGGTTTCAAGCCGAGAGATTTCAGAAAGTGAGCCATCAATCCGCGATTGCAGACTCTTGATATGGCCTTCCTGACGGGCAGTACCTTCTCGATAATCTGCGATAGCTCGCTGTGCCGCAGAAACTCGGTCTTCTTCTAATTTCAGACGACCTTCAAGATCTGCAACGCTGGTACTTGCAGCGCTCAATTCATTACGAGATTTATCTACTGAGTTTTGAAGTACTAACTCTTCGTTGCGGAGAACTTTTGCTTCAGCTTCAAGCGCGTCCGGGTCTCTTCCCGAAGCGCGCGCTTCTTCCGCCTCTTCCGCCAAAAATCTTGCCCGCTCGGATGCCAAGTTTTGGGTACCGCGCAACTTCTCGCGTTGGGCTGTTAAGTTGTAGTAATTATCTTGCGCCGCACTGAGTTGGGGGCCCTCAACCGCAGCGATGCGGTCAAGTTCAACTTCGCGATTTCGGAGTTGATCTAACTCCTGTTCGACTTGAGAACGTCGCTCGCGAAGCGCAGTTTCGTCAGCAACTTCAGAAGTGAGCGTTGACTTAAATGAAATAATGTCATCAGCCAGAATTCTTAATTTTGCATCGCGGACATCGGCTTGGATAACAGCTGCTTTACGCGCAACCTCGGCTTGCTTCCCCAGTGGTCGCAGTTGTCTCCGCAATTCATTGGTGAGATCTTGGACGCGGGACATATTGCCCTGCATAGAATCTAATTTGCGCAGCGCCTTCTCTTTACGTTTACGATGCTTGAGAATTCCCGCTGCTTCTTCGATAAAGCCGCGCCGCTCTTCTGGATTTGCCGTCAGAATTGCATCGAGCTGACCTTGACCGACAATGACATGCATCTCGCGACCAATTCCGCTATCGCTTAACAGTTCTTGAATATCTAGAAGTCGAGCTGACTCACCGTTGATCTGGTAATCACTCTGACCATTTCTAAAGAGCGTTCGAGAGATCGTTACTTCTGTGAAGTCGATAGGCAGTGCGCCATCAGTGTTATCAATAGTGACCGAAACTTCTGCGCGACCTAATGGAGCGCGACCTGAGGTTCCAGCGAAGATGACATCTTCCATCTTGCCGCCGCGCAAGCTCTTTGCGCCTTGCTCACCCATGACCCACGAGAGCGCATCCACCACGTTGCTCTTACCTGAACCATTCGGGCCGACGACGCAGGTGATGCCCGGTTCGAATTTGAGCGTCGTCGGAGATGCAAAGGACTTGAAGCCCTTCAAGGTCATACTCTTCAGATACACAGGTAGAACCTATCGGGTGCTCCCGCGCACGCTCGGTTTTTAACCCCTCTTAACCCTGACTTTTTTCGCCTCGTCCTTGCGTTTTGCGGATCTTTTTGGCTGGCAGGTTGGACAGAAATGAGAGGAACGGTTTCCAAAAGTAATCCGGCGAATCTGTGTGCCACATCTCGAACAGGGTTCATCTTCCTGTCCATAGGCTTCAAGCTCGACATCAAAGTAGCCGCTCTCGCCATTCACATTGATATAGAGATCATCAAAACTCGTACCGCCCTGTTTCAGAGCCTCACTCATCACAAAGCTCACAGCATCCAGGAGCGTGGAGATTTCTTGTTCTGAAAGTTTCTTGGAAATTCTCTCCGGATGAATTGCAGCCCGCCATAGCGCTTCATCAGCGTAAATATTGCCAACCCCGCTCATGACTGATTGATCCAGCAGTACTCTTTTGATGGCGCTATTTTTCTTCTGGAATTTCGAGATAACTGCTGTGCGATCAAATTTCTTGTCAAAGATATCTGGTGCAATTCTAGCAAAGGATTGTGGAATCAATTCATCGTCTTCTCGTACTAGCTTGTCGATTGCAACCCAACCAAAAGTTCGTTGGTCAATGAAGCGAATCTCCCGCTTCCGATCTCCGCAATCAATCCTTACCCGAAGGTGTTTTTCAACATCAGCGCTGCGCCTTTGAATGATGAATTGTCCGCTCATCCCTAAGTGCGCCACCAACGCAAGATCTCGATTGAGTTCAAACCAGAGAAATTTTCCCCGTCGCACTAGGTTTTCTACCTTTGCACCTTCAACGGAGCTCAATGGTGCATATGTTGAGGAGCGATTTCCACCTTTATGAACGAGTTCGATCTTCTTTATCTTCTTACCTACAATCCACGGCGCTAGTCCGCGACGAACTGTTTCTACCTCAGGCAGTTCGGGCATAAATCACGATTTACTTTTCTTGAGACTGAGAGATTGCTTCAAATGCTAAGCGCGCTGCGACTTGTTCAGCTTCACGTTTACTTTTGCCATGACCTTCTGGATAAGTTGAGCCATTCACGACTGCTACTGCCACAAAGTCCTTGTCGTGATCGGGCCCCGATTCAGTGATGCGATATTCGGGCGGTAACCATCCCGCTGCTGCGACAATCTCTTGCAGTGCAGTCTTGCCATCGAGTCCTGCGCCACGCGATAACGCCTCTTCAATTGCACTAGCCATCAATCGCATGACAACTTCAGTTGTTTTTGCAAAACCATGGTCGAGATAGATCGCTCCGACGAGCGCTTCAAAGGCATCTGCAAGTATTGAGTTCTTATCGCGACCACCAGTGACCTCTTCGCCTTTACCAATCTTGAGGGCGGCGCCTAACTCAAGCTCGCGCCCGATGGCAGCAAGAGCGCGCATGTTGACGATTCCCGAACGCAAAGGAGAGAGTCGAGATTCATCTAGATCTGGAAATCTTTCATAGAGCGCTTCGGTGATGATTAAACCCAAGACGCTATCGCCGAGAAACTCTAGGCGTTCATTAGTAGGAAGTCCGCCAAATTCGTACGCGAAAGAGCGATGAGTTAGCGCAAGATTAAGAAGCTCTGGACTTACCGAAACTCCGAGCTTTTCGGTTAAAGCCAGCGTCAGGACTAAACCTCGAGAACTTGACGACGGTTATATGTGCCGCAAGTTGGACATGCGGTGTGTTGCAACTTTGGTTGTTGGCACTGGCTGCAATTTGCTGTCGATGCAGGAGTTGCCTTCCATTGGCTACGACGAGAACGTGTGCGCGAGCGCGACATCTTTCGCTTGGGTAATGGCACGGTGGTTCTCCTTTATTACTGATCTGTAGCGTTCAACGAGCGCGTAAGTATCCCCCAGCGTCACGGGGTTTGCCAAATTGAGCCCTATTCAGGCTTCCATCCCGCCAGCCCAGTCCAACGCGGATCAACCGCCTCGTGCGAATGTTCATCGGGAAGGTCCCGCCATTTCTCGCCGCAGCCAGCACATAACCCCTCGCAATCATCAGCGCAGAGCGGATTGATAGGCATCGAGAGGATTACCGCATCGCGGATAGGAATTTCTATATCTGCGACATCGCCATCAAGGGTGAAGAGTTCATCATCGTCGTCAGGATTCTCTGAAACTCGAGATTGATAAAGAAAGAGTTCTTGAAATTTCTGATTAATCTCCACAGCAAGAGGGTCAAGGCATCTGCCGCACTCACCTTTGGCAATGGAAGCGATTGAGCCTGTGATTAAAACACCATCGTCAACTGATTCAGCGCGGAATGAAATGTCTAGCTTCTCTCCCTTGGGAATCTCAAGCAACGGAATTCCGATGGAATCTGGAGCTGGGAAATTTAAGGTGTATTCGCGCATCTCTCCAGCGCGACGTGGTAACTCATGCAGATTAATACGGAAAGACGATTGAGCTTTTGAATTCATGAGAATTACTTAGTCAGCGAGTTGTGAGAGAACATCTTTATCACTGGCGCCGGCAAGTCTTTCACGACCGCGGTTTACAGCTTCCAGAGTCTTATTCAAGATAACTTCTAATGTGGCAAGACGAGAGTCGATATATGCATCAACTTCTTCACGTTCTTTCTCAACTTTTGCGTGCGCCTCATCAATCAAACGAGCGGACTCTTCGCGAGCAGCGGCGACGATGGCAGTCTGTTCGACCATACGAGCAACTTCTTCTCGGGCATGCGCAATAAGTTGTTCTGCACTCTGGCGCCCTTCTTCGATTATTCCCTCTCGATTAACAAGAAGTTTTTGCGCGTTAGAGAGATCTACCGGTAGAGCTTGATTAATCTCTTCTAAAATTCCCAGTAGCTCACCTCGATGGACAACGCACGAGGCTGAGAGCGGAACGGCGCGGGCTTCATTGACCATGGTGATGGCGGATTGAAGTTTCTCGATTGCTTCCATTGTTAAGCCTTCCTGCTCGCCTTTGTGGCCAAATCTTTGAGAACTCTCGGAGGAACTAGATTAGAGACATCTCCGCCATAGCGCGCGATTTCGCGAACGAGGGATGATGATAGGAATGAATACGCCGGCTTGGTAGCCATCAGCAAGGTATCCACACCTTTGAGTTGTAGGTTCATCTGTGCCATCTGAAGTTCATAATCAAAATCGCTCACAGCCCTCAAACCCTTAACGATTGCTGCAATATTGTTCTCGCGACAGTAATCAACGAGCAATCCACTCCAAGTATCGACCTTTACATTCTTTAGGTGTTGCACAGCTTCAGTGATCATAGAAATACGCTCTTCGATAGTGAAAAGTCCCGTTTTGCTGTTATTGACCAGAACTGCGATTACTACCTCATCAAACAAGCCACTAGCGCGCTCGATGACATCAAGATGCCCATTAGTGATGGGATCAAATGATCCGGGGCAGACCGCTTTTTTCACGGGGTAACGCTAACACGACTACCGGAACTGCAGATTATTCCTCGTTCGCAGGCTCCGCATAAAAGATAGTTGCGGCACCGTACTTGCGTTCCTTCAACTCCTTCAAACCTAGAGGCCAATTCAATCTCTTTGACTTCGAATCCCGTTCGATGGCAATGACTGCGGAACTCTTAAGAAATCCATTTTTCACAAGCGATGAGAGCGTTTTTTCAATTTCATTATTTGGTAAGTCATACGGAGGATCAAGAAATACTACGTCAAATTTCAACTCTGAAGTCTTGTCTAGAAATTTCCCAACTGAACTTGTGATGACAGATGTAGTTCCAATACCCGAAATATTTTCTAATAGAGCAAAGTTTTGACGTGCCACATTTGTAGCCTTCTCATCATTGTCTACTGCATACACCACTGCAGCGCCGCGTGAGAGCGCCTCAGCTCCGACCGCACCCGAACCACAATACAAATCCAGAAAAGTGAGATCGTTTATAGAGCCGAACTCTGATTCCAGGGTTGAGAAGAGAGCTTCTCTTGCTCGATCTGATGTTGGACGAGTTGCTCCGCTTGGAGAAATCAAATTCCTTCCTTTTGCAAGGCCAGCAATAATCCTCATTAACGTTTCTCCAAGTACGCAGCTCGTTCTTCCTGTCGTAACTTATCAACTTCTATTTTCAATTGCGGCATCGAGTCAAGTAATGGGTCTCTTGCAACCAGTCGCTCTGCCACCTCACGTGCTTGCGAAATCAGATCTTCATCTCTAATGACGCGGAGTAACCGTAAATGAGAACGCACTCCTGATTGCGCGCTTCCTAAGACATCACCTTCACGCCGTTGCTCCAGATCAAGTCGACTCAACTCAAAACCATCAGTTGTTGCCGCGACTGCTGAGAGTCTTTCCATCGCAGGGCTCTCATCGGAAGCGTTAGTTACAAGCAAGCAGAGACCAGGAGTTGTACCTCGTCCAACACGACCTCGTAACTGATGAAGTTGTGACACACCAAAACGATCAGCATCCATGATGATCATCATCGAGGCATTCGGAACATCAACACCCACTTCAATCACCGTCGTTGAAATAAGTACATCGATATCGCCCTTAGAAAAAGCCTGCATCACGCTCTCTTTTTCTTCTGCATGCATGCGCCCATGTAGCTTTCCAACTCTCACACCAGAGAGTGCGCCCTTCAATAATTGAGGAAAAAGATCTTCTACAGACGCCATTGGAACCTTTTCCTGGACATCGTCATCATTGTCTGAAAGAGCGCGCGCTAGCTTGAACTCTTCGGGCGTAAGACCAAAGCGCTGCAAATCAGAGTCATCGCTTGGTGAAATTCTTGGCGCAACGATGTACACCTGATGACCATTTTTTACTTCCTCTGTTGCTCGCTGCCAAGCCCGGTCGAGATGCTGCGGTTTGCTCAATGCAGAAACAACGTGAGTGGTGATTGGAGATCGTCCCAGTGGAAGTTCTCTCAATACTGAAACATCAAGGTCGCCAAATATTGTCATCGCGACAGTTCTTGGAATCGGCGTTGCGGTCATCACAAGTACATGTGGCGGTTGAGCCGCTTTCTCACGTAGCGCATCGCGCTGCTCCACTCCGAATCGATGTTGCTCATCAACCACAATCAATCCCAAATCATTGAAAGAAACTCCCTCGCTCAAAAGCGCGTGCGTTCCAACCACCAATCCGACAGCTCCAGAAGAAATGGCCCCGTGCACTTCTTTTTTCTCTGCTGCGCTCAAAGATCCAGTGAGTAAAGCAATCTGCGTGCCCCGAACATTTCCTCCGAGCATTCCTCCTTCGGCGAGATCACCCAGCAGAGCATGGAAATTTCGATAATGCTGTTGTGCCAGAACTTCTGTAGGTGCAAGTAAAGCGGCTTGTCCCCCAGAATCCACGACGGAGAGCATCGCTCGTAGCGCAATGATTGTTTTTCCCGAGCCAACATCTCCTTGCAGTAATCGATACATCGGATGTGGACTTGCTAAATCTGCGGATATCTCGCGCCATACTTCTTTCTGGCCTGCTGTGAGCTCAAATGGCATGCGATGATCGAAAGCAGCAAGTAATCCATCTGTAATCGGCGCCCGCTTCTTCGTTGTTGCCGCTCGAACTTCGAGCCTGCGAAGTACGAGAAAGAGTTGCATCAGGAGCGCTTCATCAAATGTGAGCCGTGCACGTGCTCGTTCAGCGCTCTCAGCGCTGGTGGGCTCATGAACTTCGCGAAGAGCGGTCATGAAATCTGGAAAATTCAACTCCTCCAGCACATCTTGTGGGACATAATCTTTCATTTCCTCTAGTGCGTTGAGCGCTAGACGAACGCATTGTGCGATCTTCCATGATGGCAATTTTGATGTAGCGGGATAAACCGGAAGATATCGACCCGCAAAATCTCCAATTGCAGCATCGAGATTGTCACCTTCAGGAATCAGTAAATAATCAGGGTGGGCAAGTTGACGCTTTCCTTTAAACAATCCAACTTTTCCAGCAAATAAACCTTGACGTCCTTCACGTAAATCTTTCTCCCGCCATGCTTGATTGAAGAAGGTCAATATCAACTTTGCTCGACCGTCAGTAACAATGGTCTCGACGATGACGCCCTTACGCCCCGGAATTCGGCGCACTTTTGTGCTTTCGACTTTAGCGAAGATAGTTACCTCTTCACCTTCGTTAAGCGCTTCAATATCTGTGAGCTCGCCGCGAACGACATACCTTCGTGGATAGTGGCGCAGTAAATCTCCCACAGTTGTGATCTCGAAGTGCTCGGCAAGGACCTTGGCGGTCTTATCACCGAGAACCGAAATCAACCGTGAATCCAACGAGGCCATGCTTCATTCTCTCGGATAGCGCTGCAATTTTGCCTTTGATTCAACTTCTCCCGCGTAAATCGCCTCCGAATTGGCGCTCACAGCGCCTTTGCGGCTAATCTTGCGCCCGCAAGTCAGAGTAAATAATCAAGGAGTTCGAACGTGGCAGCTGTATGCGATATCTGTAACAAGGGACCAAGCTTTGGCAATAACGTCTCGCACTCAAACCGTCGTACCCGCCGCCGTTGGAATCCAAATATCCAGCGCATCCGCACCTTGGTTAACGGTTACACCAAGCGCCAGAACGTCTGCACTTCCTGCCTCAAGGCCGGAAAAGTCGCGCGCTAAGCCCTATCTCTCTAAATATTCCATCCACTAATTCCACTTACCAGTGGTGTTGGTAGCCCGCCTCACCAGAAACAACTTTTCCATCAAGTAGCACGCCTTCACCCTGCTCGACTCTGCCGATCTCAATAAATCCTTCGCACTTTTCAGGCGTGGAGGTTGTTACAAGAAGGACATGATCCTCTCCTCCACTCAGGACAAAATCCATTCCAGAACTCTCTCCAGTTCCAAACTCCTGAGCTAATTGCTGGAGCGCTGCAAAGCCTTCGGCTTTCTCAATAAGCGCTGATTGCAGGTTAAGCGCCACTCCACTCGCGCCTGCAATATGGCCAGAGTCGATCAGAAGTCCATCGCTGATATCTGTTGCAGAGTTCAAAGCGGCATAAACCTTACGATATTTGCTGTAATCAATTTGTGGTGCACGGTGTTGCATAAGTGCACGCTGAGATAACTCAGAAGCGTGCGTCAAATCTCTGGAAAGAATTTCTAGCCCAGCCTTGGACCAGCCTGGAAGATGAGAAATCATCACAACATCTCCAACCTTCGCACCTGATCGGGTAATCGCGCGCAAAGTTCTACCCACTGCAGTTATTGAGATAACCAATTCGCTTCCTTGTGATAAATCACCACCAATAACGCTAGCGCCAACTTTTGTAGCTTCTTCGGCAATTCCACGCGCTAGGTCCTCAAGATCATCTAAATAATCTTTGGGAAATGCTACTGCAACCAATAAGTACTCGGGCCAGCCGCCCATGGCGCAAATATCTGCAAGATTTGCAGCAGTAATCTTTCGGCCAAATTCTTGCGGCGTACTCCATGCACGGCGGAAGTGAATATTTTCTACCGCCATATCTGTGGAGAGAATCGTGAGACCCTCATTGAGTTTTACTACCGCCCCATCATCTCCATTTCCGATAACGATGTTGGCGGCAGCGGAAGCGCTCGTCTTGGAAGTATTAAATATCGCGCGCACTCGCTTCAGTACTTCTTCCTCGCGCACCATCACTCCCCTAAAAATCCTCCGACAAAAAACCTTTCGGGCTCTAGCCTAAATGCGCTAAGGTCTAGTTACGCAACTCAAAGCAGCTCTGCATGGACGCCAATGAAGATGACCATCGCTGGGCTCTCGTCGAAACGGAAGCAGCATGTCTATACAGGCATATATTTTGATTCAGACTGAAGTAGGTAAGTCCAGCAGCGTGACCAAAGCTGTAACGGCGATTGCCGGCGTGACAATTGCCGAGAGCGTCACCGGCCCCTATGACGTGATTATGCGCGCCGAAGCCGCGAACATGGAAGATCTTGGAAAGTCAGTGTTGGCAAAAGTTCAAGCTATTCCTGGAATCACACGGACGCTGACGTGTCCCGTCACTTCGCTGTAAAGCGCAGAACCACTTAACGAATAACGTTCTTGGGGCGAGTTAGAGCGCTCTCACACAGTTGCGTGATTATTTCACTGTAACTCTTGCCAGTTGCTTTCCACAGCATCGGAAAGACCGACATCGAAGTAAATCCTGGCATCGTGTTCAACTCATTGATGATGACCTGGTTCTCTTCAGTTAAAAAGAAGTCAACGCGGGCTAATCCCTCACAACCCAGCGCTTCGAAGGCGGTGACCGCAGCATCACTGATAGCGCGCGCAATCTCGGGTGTGACATTGGCTGGAACATCAAAAGTTGTTGAGCCATCTAGATACTTCGCTTCAAAATCATAGAACTCATGTGGCTCGTGAACCCGAATCTCGCCAAGAACAGATGCATGAGCTTTGCCGTTAATCTCTAAAACTGCACACTCAATTTCGCGACCTTTGATTGCCACTTCGACCATCGCACGTGGGTCATGACGGTGCGCTTCTTCGATTGCCGGTGCTATCTCGCTATCGCTCTTCACTTTTGTGGTGCCGCGACTTGATCCACTTCGCGCTGGTTTAACAAAGACAGGTAGTCCCAACGCCTTTATCTTTGCTATTTCTAATTCACGCTGCGCAATCCAATCGCGCTGATGAACAGTAATTCCATCAGCAACAGCGAGACCAAAATCTGCATAAATCGGTTTAGCAAAAGTCTTATCCATGGCAACGGATGAAGCGAGAACTCCAGAACCGACGTAAGGGATATCGGCCATCTCAAATAAGCCTTGAATTGTTCCGTCCTCACCATAAGCGCCATGAAGAAGAGGGAAGGCGAGATCAATCGCAAGTGGCGCCCCTTCAGCATTCTTAAGACCATGAACATCTGCGTTGATACCAGGGGCAGTATCAGGGATTATCGGGAGCCCATCACTACCTACGCCAAAGTCATCTGCGCTCTTGAGTGCGACCCACTTTCCACGCAAAGTAATACCAATCAAAATTGGTTCAAAGAGATTTCTATCAATCGCCTCGAGCACGCCTTTTGCAGAGATGCATGAAATGGAATGCTCACTGCTGCGGCCACCGCAGATGATTGCTACGCGTTTCTTGCTCATGCGTGATCAATCTCCGCTCCGGTATGAATCTTCATTAGATTTGTGATCGCTTGATTAGGCGTAATCGTATTACTTACAACGTCTTGCACTGCTTCCATAATTGGCGCTTCCACTCCCACAAGATGAGCAAGATCCACTACCGCGCGCGCTGTGGCAACGCCTTCAACAGTCGAGAGCACTTCAGCTCGCGCTTTCTCCATCGATCCTGTGCGTCCCAACGCTTCACCGAAGGAGCGATTGCGAGATAACGGAGATCCACATGTCGCAAGCAAATCACCAACGCCAGCAAGGCCAACAAAAGTAAGGGGCATAGCGCCACGTGCAATACCAAGTCTTGTGACTTCGTTAAGTCCGCGGGTTATGACAAGTGCTTGGGTATTCTCGCCAAAACCCATTCCGATTGACATGCCAACTGCAAGTGCAATGACATTCTTCGCCGCACCTGCTAATTCGCATCCAATAACGTCATTGGATGTGTAAACGCGGAAATATGGTGCGCTAAATGCTTTCGCAGTTTGATCAGCGAGTTTTTGAGATGTTGAGGCAGCGACCGCACCTGCAGGTTGGCGCAAAACTACTTCGCGAGCCAGATTTGGTCCAGTAAGTATTGCTAACTTATCTTCACCAATACCCAACACCTCATGAATGACTTCAGTCATACGGAGTTGAGTTGACACTTCAATTCCCTTCAGTGTTGAAACGATGGGAACGCCAGATGAAAAACGAGGTTTCCAGAGCGCAAGATTTTCGCGAAGTGATTGGGCAGGCACTGCCAGAGCAATCATTTCTGCGTGATTAAAGGAGGTATCAAGATCAGATGTTGCTCGTAGATTATGAGGTAACTCGATACCTGGAAGTGATGAGTTATTTCTATGGCTGGTGTTTATCTCGTCTACAACTGCTTGGTTACGACCCCAAATCAGGACATCATTGCCAGCATCACAGAGTATTTGGGCAATTGAAGTTCCCCATTGCCCTGAACCAAGAACGGTAACTCTCATTACTTTGCCTTGCGCTGAGCTTTCTTGTAATTGCCGATGCGCGGTAAATCTGATTTCTTCGGATCAAAACGTGCGGCAGGAGCTTTTTCTCCACGCAGAATCTCAAGTAATTCTGTAATCCGATCCATAATGAAATCCGCTGCCTCTTCGATCGCTTGTTGATCATCGGCGCGACCCTTCCACTTCGAAAGATCAAGTGGATCGCCCATCAGAATCGAAATCTTGGTACGAGGAAATAATCGTAATTTCTTACTGTATGGCGGGAGTACTTTCTCAGGTCCCCATGATGCACATGGATAAACTGGCGCACCTGTAATAAGAGCCAACCGTGCAACGCCAGTCTTTGCCTTCATTGGCCATAAATTCTCATCGCGCGTCAAAGTTCCTTCTGGATAAACACCGAGAAGATGTCCTGCCTTCAAGACAGCAATCGCATGCTCTAACCCTTTGACTGCATCCTTGGATTCTCGCGATACCGGAATCTGTCCTGCTCCTCGGATTACTCGACCAATAATTGGGACTTTAAAAACTGATTCTTTACCAAGGTATCGCGGAGCTCGACCGTTGTTATAAAGAAAGTGTGTAAAGGTCAGCGGATCAACATATGAAAGATGATTACACACAACGATGGCCGCACCGGTCTTAGGAAGTTTCTCTGCGCCACGCCAATCCTTCTTCGTTAGAAGGTTCAAAATCGGTCTTAGGACCGTTGCGCCAAATTTAAACCAGGGATTTGAACCAAGTGGACGGCCAGTTGGCGGTTCATACGAAATTCGGACTTCGGAATTACTCATGGGTGAAGCCATGAGATAAGCCTAGTTCAGAAAAAGCTGGAGACAGAAAAATAAGGGCCACGCGTGGATGCGTGGCCCTTAAGTGAAAAGATATTTATCTCTTCTTGCCCTTCTTTGCCTTTGCCTTCTTTGCAACCTTCTTTGTAGCCTTCTTAGCAACCTTCTTGGCTGCCTTCTTTGCTACTGGCTTTGCAACGACGACTGGCTTTGGAGCAGGTCCCAATTTGCGAGCGCCAGAAACAGTTTCCTTGAGCGCCTTAGCTGGGAGGAAGCGAACTTTCTTGCTCGCCTTGATCTGGATCGTTTCGCCAGTGAAAGGGTTACGTCCCTTGCGAGCTTTACGATCAACTTTCTTGAACTTTCCAAAGTCGTTGATGGTTACATCTTCGCCCTTGTGGATGTTGCGCACGATTGAATCGAAGACGATTTCAACAGCGTGTGCTGCCTCTTTCTTGCTTCCGTTGAAGTGTGGAGCCAACGAAGCAATGAACTGGGTCTTGTTCATTTAATCCCCTTATTTACGCGTAAAGTTAAGCGTTT
>VFFD01000015.1 GCA_018882745.1 Candidatus Nanopelagicaceae bacterium | reverse complement strand
ATATTGATCACCTTGACCCTTGTTGAAGCTGCTTTCACGCCTCTGGTAAAACTTGAGAGTAACTCAGGCTCACTACCAATAAAACCGACTGAATTCCGCTTTGTTGTGAGCGCCGACAGAACTCCCGCCAGATACGCTCCTTGATCTTCTCGAAAAGCGATATTGGAGATATTGAGTTGACCTAGAGTCTTGTCGTTTATAATTGCAAACTGCACTTCGGTGTATTCCATCGATACTCGGCGCACCGTCTCTCGATAGCCAGGTCCTACAGCAATAATCAACGTATACCCATTCTTTGCTAGAAATCTCAATCGAGTAAGTCGATCTAGTGCTGTTCCATTTGTGGGCACTTCACGGAGAAAAGGTTCATATAGTTGGTATTTCTTACTTGCGATGCTGAGAGCGGCATTTACCGCATCATTGAAGGAATTATCGCCGAGGAAACCAATGTCATATGCAATAGCTACCTTCGGCTGAATTTCAACCGCGCTAGCAGGAAGAGACGTCATCACCATCGAAAGAAGGGTTAGAAATATCACCCGAATCCTCATAGCAAAACGGCGCTTACTTATTTCGCGGGACAAGACCGAGAGCGGCGTACGTCTTATCGAGGGTTGCTGATGCAACAGCGCGAGCTTTCTGACTTCCATCGTTCAAGATTTTCAATAATGCTGCCTCATCTGCAAGCAGTTGTTGGGTTTTCTCACGTACTGGAGCAAAGTAGGCGGTCACAACATCTGCGACTGCTCCCTTAAAGTCCCCGTAGCCTTTGCCAGCAAATTCATTTTCAAGTTCCGTGATGGATATTCCACTAAGTGCGGAATGGATGGTAAGTAAATTAGAGATTCCAGGCTTATTCTTCTCATCGAAGACTACTTCTTTGCCAGCATCAGTAACGGCGCTCTTAATCTTCTTCACATTTATATCTGTCGCATCGAGAATATCAATTACTCCAGCGTTGGATGCAGAAGATTTACTCATCTTTGCAGTGGGATCTTGTAAGTCGTTGATTTTCGCTGCGCTCTTCATGATGTGAGCTTCTGGAATGACAAAGGTTTCCCCGTATCGAGAGTTGAAGCGCTGACCCAGATCACGAGTCAACTCAATATGCTGTCGTTGATCTTCTCCGACCGGAACGCGATGAGCTTGATAGAGCATGATGTCTGCAGCTTGGAGAATTGGATAGGTGAAGAGTCCAACAACAGTTCGATCTGCTCCTGATTTCTGAGATTTATCTTTGAATTGAGTCATACGACTCGCTTCGCCAAATCCAGCTAGGCATTCAAGTACCCAACCCAATTGATTATGTTCTGATAGATGGGATTGAATAAAAAGAGTGCACTTACTTGGATCTAGACCCAATGCAATGAGTTGTGCAGCAGCGACAAGAGTGCGGCGACGTAATAGCGCTGGCTCGGTTTCAACTGTAAGTGCATGCAGATCGACGACGCAGTAAAAGGCATCATGATCTTTTTGAAGATCGACCCATTGCTTGACCGCTCCGAGATAGTTTCCTAGATGGAAGGAATCAGCGGTGGGTTGAATCCCCGAGAGCACGCGTTTCATGGGGGTATCTTCTCAACTTTCTGATTGAGAATCTCGCCGCGAGAGCAACAATGTGCCGACGCGCTTACCCTCCATGCTTAAAATGGTGAGTCGCGCACCATCCACGCGGAGGACATCATTGATCTCAGGAATTCGTCCCAGTGCATGCATGACATATCCACTGAGAGTTTCATAGGGACCCTCAGGTATCTCTACACCAGTCTGCTCCGTTAGGTCTTCAAGGGAGATTAAGCCATCTATTTCGTAATCTCCAGTGCGCGATTGATTTGAGACTTCTGAAGTCTGCTCATCGTATTCATCATGGATTTCACCAATCAAGGTTTCGACAAGATCTTCCAGAGTGACAATTCCATCGGTTCCACCATATTCATCAAGAACAATCGCAATTTGTTGGCGTTGTGAGCGCATCTCAGAGAGAGCAGGAAGCACGCCTTTGGTGCCAGGAAGAAAGATGATGTTTCTTACCATCTCTATGATTGCAATGCTCTTGCCAGAATATTGTGGATCAAGAAGATCGCGAACATGGATGAATCCAATAACCTCATCACTATTGCCGCGTACGACTGGATAACGAGAATGCGCCTTATCGACCGCAATACGAATGGCATCGCTAACCAACATATTTGCATCGAGGAAATCAACTTCTGTTCGAGGCACCATAACTTCATGAACGAGTCGTTCACTAGCGTTAAATACCTCTTCAACTATGTCTCGTTCTTCTTCGGTCAATGCTTTATGACCCGTCACTAAATCAACAAGCTCCTCTTCCGAGATATCTTCGCGAGAAGCTCGTGGGTCAATACCAAAAAGTTTCAAGATCAAGTCAGAAGAGTGCGAAAGTAACCAGATTAAGGGTCGGAAGAGTCGCGAAATAATGGCAACCGGGGTGGCAACAAAGAGCGCAATCGTCTCTGTTGAATGTAACGCAATCCGCTTCGGGACTAACTCACCAAAAACTAGAGAGAAATAGGCAATAACCAAGGTCAATCCGATAAGTGAGAGCGTTTCGCTTACGCCTTCACTTAAGCCAGCATCAATAAGTCGCGGCACCAAATAGTTTCCCAGCCGGTCGGCGCCAAAGGCTGCAGAGAGAAATCCGCTAAGGGTTACTCCAACTTGGACTGCAGCCAGGAAGCGGTTGGGTTGGGATGCAAGATTTGCGACGCGAGCTCCGCGCTTGCTCTGCTCGGCAAGGCTCTTGAGCTGACCCTCGCGAAGGGAGATGAGGGCGATTTCCGCTGCGACAAATATTGATCCGAGGAGGATAAAGAGAATGACAATTCCGAGGTCGAAGGCGAAGCCTCCAACGTTGAACGCTTGCGCACCGCCAGGGTCCATAGGGGGCTCAGGGTATAAGACCATGAGCCAGCCACGCCAAAAATTATGAGTCGGGGCTCTTCCCTCACGCTCGCCTCACGCGTAGCCTTCGCGCATCCACGACGTCGTGGACTTGCTTCATCCAACGGACCGTCGGGCACGTACCTGCCCGGAGAAGGAAGAGAAAATGGCATCAGTCGTATTTAAAGATGCATCGCGCATCTATCCAGGAACCACAACCCCTGCAGTCGACAAACTAAATCTGACCGTTAATGACGGTGAGTTTCTTGTTTTGGTTGGACCATCAGGTTGCGGCAAATCAACATCACTTCGCATGCTTGCTGGTTTAGAAGAAATTGATACTGGCGCAATCTTCATTGGTGATCGTGATGTCACAAATGTTGCTCCTAAAGATCGCGATATCGCGATGGTGTTCCAGTCCTATGCGCTCTATCCCCATATGACAGTTGCTGAAAATATGGGCTTTGCTCTCAAGATTGCTGGCGTAGCAAAAGAAGAACGCGATCGCCGCGTACTTGAAGCTGCAAAACTTTTGGACCTCGAACCATATCTCGAGAGAAAGCCAAAAGCGCTCTCCGGTGGTCAACGTCAGCGCGTTGCCATGGGTCGCGCCATTGTTCGCGAACCACAAGTCTTCTTGATGGATGAGCCACTCTCTAACCTAGATGCAAAACTACGCGTGGCAACACGTACACAGATTGCTGCGCTACAACGTCGCCTTGGAATTACTACTGTCTACGTAACTCACGATCAGGTCGAAGCTATGACCATGGGTGATCGAGTTGCTGTTCTAAAAGATGGTTTGTTGCAGCAAGTTGATACTCCTCGTAATCTTTATGACAATCCTGCTAACGCTTTCGTTGCTGGATTTATTGGATCACCAGCCATGAACCTTCTTATCGCTCCAGTTTCTGGAGGCAAAGCAAAGCTCGGTGGCCTCGATGTCGATGTTCCTTCATCAGCTGGTTCATCTGTAATCGTTGGAGTTCGCCCAGAAGGATTTACACCTTCCAGCAAGGGCTTTGATGTTCAAGTTGAAGTTGTAGAAGAGCTCGGTGCTGACGCGTTTGTCTACGGTAAACCAGTTGATTCAACGCTCAAGTTTGCTAATGCCAGCGATGAAGGTGCACAGGTCATCATTCGTTGGGATCCGAAGAACCCACCAAAGTCAGGAGAGAAAGTTACGGTCTCAGCCAAGGGCGAGTCCGTTCATCTCTTCAATGTTGCTGACGGTAAGCGCATCAAGTAAAGCCTAAATTAAAAAAGCCCCCGGTTTCGGGGGCTTTTTTATTGGTCTTTAGTTAACTACTTCATAGCCTTCTGCAAGTTTTCATCGATTGCAGCCAAGAATTCTTGGGTGTTAAGCCATGGCGCATCATTACTAATGAGCAGAGCAAGATCTTTTGTCATCTTTCCACTCTCGACAGTTTCAATACATACTCGCTCGAGCGTACTTGCAAAATTTCCAACGTCTGGAGTTTTATCAAGTTTGGCGCGATGTTGCAGCCCTTGAGTCCAAGCAAAGATAGATGCGATGGGGTTTGTTGAGGTTGCTTTGCCAGCTTGGTGGTCGCGGTAATGGCGAGTAACCGTTCCATGCGCGGCTTCTGCTTCCACAGTTCGACCATCTGGCGACATGAGAACTGATGTCATTAGCCCAAGCGATCCGTAGCCTTGCGCCACAGTATCTGATTGAACATCGCCATCGTAATTCTTACATGCCCAGATATATCCACCCTCCCAACGAAGTGAAGTAGCCACCATGTCATCGATGAGGCGATGGTCATATTCCAAACCAAGCTTCTCGAATTCAGATTTGAATTCCTTTTCGAAGACTTCTGCAAAGATATCTTTGAAGCGTCCATCGTACGCTTTCAAAATCGTATTCTTTGTTGAAAGGTAGACGGGATACTTTCGCGCAATTCCATAATTGAAGGAGGCGCGAGCAAAGTCTCGAATCGAGTCATCAAGGTTATACATCGCCATCGCAACTCCCGATGATGGGAAATCAAAGACGTTGAATTCCATCGGCTTGGAACCATCGGTGGGAGTAAATGTGACTGTTAATTTTCCTGGACCAGGAACTTTGAAATCTGTGGCGCGATACTGATCACCAAATGCATGACGGCCAATCACAATCGGCTTACTCCAGTGTGGAATCAACCTTGGGACATTCTTAATGATGATCGGCTCGCGGAAGATAACTCCACCCAAGATATTTCGGATAGTTCCATTAGGAGACTTCCACATCTGCTTCAAATTGAACTCTTTAACACGGGCCTCGTCAGGTGTGATGGTTGCGCACTTCACTCCCACGCCATGCTTTTGAATAGCGTGTGCGCTATCAATAGTGACCTGATCGTTGGTGGCATCACGATATTCAATTCCTAAGTCGTAGTACTCAAGATTGATATCGAGATACGGCAGGATCAACTGTTTCTTGATGAAATCCCAGATGATGCGGGTCATTTCATCGCCATCGAGTTCAACGACGGTGCCTTGTACTTTGATCTTGCTCATCTATCTACCTTTCAGGTCTTTGATTTCTTACTTTTATATTTCTTCTTAAAGATCCTTCACATCTGCTTGTTTTGATCGAACTGCTTCTGCAGCCACTTTGAGTTCGGCAAGTTCAGATGGTGTGAGGTTTCCTTCTACCACTTTATTAATTCCACTTCGTCCAAGTTCAGCTTCAACGCCGAGATAAACTCCAGAGATTCCATACTCGCCTTTTACCCACGCACAGACTGGCATCACTTCGCCGGTATCTTTCATAACAGCGCGCGCCATTCGAGCCGCAGCAGCGGAAGGTGCGTAGTAAGCGGAACCCGTTTTCAGCAGCGCCACAACTTCAGCTCCACCATTTCGGGTCCGGGTAACGAGCTCGTCGATATCTGCAGCGCTCAGCTTTTCAGAGAGCGGTTTTCCATCAACGGTACAACGGCTTGGAACTGGAACCATAGTGTCGCCATGGCTGCCAAGAGTTAAGGTCTGAACTGAAGAAACAGGAACTTTGAGCTTTTCGGCAACAAAGTGGGTGAAGCGAGCGGTATCGAGCATTCCAGCTTGGCCCATCACGCGATTGTGTGGAAACTTAGACGCGATTTGAGCAAGCGCAGTCATTTCATCAAGAGGATTGGATACAACAATTAAGACAGCGTTGGGAGAATGTTTTGCAATGTTCTCTGCAACACCACGAACAATTCCCGCATTGACTCCGATGAGGTCCATACGACTCATTCCAGGTTTACGTGGTAGACCTGCAGTAATAACAACAACATCAGAGTTCGCTGTTGCTTCATAACCTTTGCCATCGGCAGTGGTTGTGGCTCCAACAACTTTGGTTTCAAAACCTTCAATGGAACGTGATTGGTTGATGTCGAGGGCTAATCCTTCTGGCTTACCTTCAACAATATCGGTGAGAACAACAGTTTCGAAGATGTCGTACTCTGCGAGGCGAAGCGCCGTCGTTGATCCATAAAATCCAGCGCCAACAACTGTTACTTTTCCAGATCTATTCATGGCGCGAAACTTACCTGTTATCGCCGCGGGAGCGCCAATGCGACTGTTATCAGGGACACAATGAGAGCGACGGGGATTACTTTCTCGATTGTTCTCATGGTCTTGAAATCTGGAGCAAGAAAGAAGGCTGTGGCGAGAGCGATGGCTAGGGCTCCAATGCGAACTGATATCAGCGCTCCAAACGCTACGCCTATCAACGCAAGAGCATAGGAGAGTTTCTTCATCTTGTTTTAACGCCCAGCAATGTCGAGAAGATTAGAGAGCAACATGGCACGTGTCATTGGCCCAATTCCTCCTGGCATTGGAGTTATCGCTGAAGCAACGCTCTCGATATCTGGATGGAGATCGCCAACTAATCCTTGTGAGGTTCTTGTAATACCAACATCAATAGCAATGACTCCAGCTTTCACCAGATCTGCGGTGAGGAAATGAGGCTTACCGAGCGCCGCTACAACTACATCAGCATTTCGAGTATGGCGGGAAATATCGAGCGTTCCTGTATGGACGGTTGTGACTGTGGCATTTACTTCACGACTAGATAGCAATATCGCTAGCGGTTTTCCCACCGTTAATCCTCGTCCAATAATTGTGACATTCTTGCCATCGAGCGTTATCTGATTTCTGGCAAGAAGTTCAACGATTGCACGCGGCGTACATGGACGGGGTGCAGCCTGACCAAGAACTAACTTGCCAAGATTTATTGGATGAAGTCCATCTGCATCTTTGTCAGGATCGATAGCATTTAAAATCGATTTTGTATTGATGTGGGTGGGAAGCGGAAGCTGCACGATATATCCGGTACATTCATCTGCAGTATTCAGTTCGTCAATAGCGGCAAGGAGATCTGATTGCTTAGCTGTTGCAGGTAGATCAATACGGATCGAACTAATTCCTACTTCAGCACAATCTCGATGCTTCCCGTTCACGTAAGCGTGAGAACCGGGATCATCTCCGACCAGGATCGTTCCAAGACCTGGCTTTCGCGGCAAGGCACCGACTCGAGTCGCAATCTCAGTTTTGATTGTGGCGGCGCATGCGTTGCCATCGAGAATCTGTGCTGCGCTCATGAGGTAAGTCTAAAGGCTGAATTCTTCAACAAGTTCACCAGCATCAATGTGAGAAATGGCGAATTCCACTGAAATACATCGTTATTCCTGCGGACTTAGCTGCCTGAATTACATCGTCATCGTTGATGCTTCCACCCGGTTGAACCACAGCGCTCACCCCAGAAGCAATCAGGATGTGAAGTGCATCTGGAAAGGGAAAGAAGGCATCACTTGCTGCAACGCTTCCACTAAGTGATGAAGGCGAATGGTGCGCAGCGCGTTCCGCCGCGTTGCGTGCTGCATCAAGGCGATTGACGTTACCTGCGCCGATTCCAATGGTGGAGAGTTCTTTAACAATGACAACCGCATTACTACGCGCCAATGCGGCAACGTGCCAAGCGAACTCCAAGTCTGCGCGTTGCGATGTATCGCACTCCTTGCCTGCAACAAGCTTCCATTGTGATGCGCTATCCGAGTTTGAATTCAAGGCATCACGCTCTTGTCGAAGATATCCCCCATCTATCGCACGCATCTCGTGAGAAGAAGTCGTTGCAGGGGAAATTTTCAGAACGCGAAGATTTGTTTTTGTGGCAAATACTGTAAGAGCTTCTGTAGTGAAGTCTGGCGCAGCGATTACTTCAGTAAAATTCTTTACTACCTCTCGTGCGCACTCCGCATCAACAAGAGTGCTGGAGGCGACGACTCCACCAAATGCCGAAATAGGATCGCAGGAAAATGCCTTGAGATAAGAGAGCACTGCACTAGAAGCTCTCGCAATACCTGAAGGAATTCCATGTTTAACAAGCGCCACGCTCTCTGGATTGAGGTTACTCAATTTCCATGCAGCATCAACATCGAGGTAGTTATTGAATGACATTGCCTTACCTTGAATGAGTTGCGCACCTGCAACACCTAACGAGGAATGTGAAACCAAAGTTGCGCTTTGGTGTGGATTCTCGCCATAGCGAAGAGCGATGCCATGTTGCGAAGCCAACTGCAGGTCATATTCCGCAGTCATAAGGAGTGCAGCCCGGGCCCATTCTTGCCGCTGGCCGAAAGAGGATCCTTCGGAGAGGCTGGCAATAAATTCTTGGTATTGAACTGGGTGAGTGATGACCGATACGTACTCTGCATTCTTGGCACCAGCTCGAACAAGAGCTGGGCCGCCAATATCAAAGCCTGGCGGTGGATAAAGATTCACAATGACTGCATCAAGTGGTCCGAGAGAAGTTAATTGGGAAACTTCGTCTGGGTTTTCTGGGTTGGCGAGAATTGCTCCATGAATTATCGGGTGCAATGTCTTTACTTTGCCGCCCAACAACTCGGGCGTACCCGTAATTTCAGAGACGGAGCGAAGTTTCACGCCATTGTCACGTAAGAACTGCGCTGTTCCATCGCTCGCAATTATCTCGATGTCGTTGGCGCCTAAAGCCTGGGCTAGATCAACTATGCCGGTCTTGTCAGAGACTGAGATCAGCGCTCTAGTTACTCTTCGACGCTGCATTTCTCGACTCCCTAACTTTTGCTATGACAATAGGAGAATAAATTTTCAAAGCAATACCTAATGCAATTTCAGATGTCACGAAGATGGGCATCAACCACCATTGAGGTCCTACTGAAGGAAGGTTAGATGAGAGAAGTTCTCCGCTAGAAATGCGAGCGAGGATAAGAGTGAGTCCGGCGATGAAACCAAGAGTTGCAATAAAAAAGCGTTGCACTTCAACTGGGTCGGAGTACGCGCGCTCTCCATCACGAGCAATCAAGGCACCGATTGCGACGATTAACATTCCCATCACAATCAGATACGGATGGGTTTGAACGGGAAGGCCGCCCAATAGTGGAATAGCAGGGATCTCATCAATGCGATGAGTAAATGGATTAAGCCACGAGCCTTGGCCAATCACGACCCCACTTCCAGCGACATAACTCAGTGATGCGACTGCAAAATTAGGTAGATACAGGATTTGTACTGCAAGAAAAGCAATACCGCCAAAAATCCCAGGCTCAATAACTTGTGTGAGTTGGAGGACAGTTGTGAAATGCCACGCCAGAGATAGCGAGAAAAGCAATCCGCCAATTCCTACGAGAGCTGTCATGAAAATCCACGAAGCTCTCAGAGCTCTCTGCCAAGGAAACTTCAACTTATGTTCAGGAAGCAAGTTGCTGCTTAGAAATGCAGAAGTTGTGGAGACCAAAAAAAGAATGGGGAAAACAAAATAGAACGGTGCGCGCACTGTGCTTCCGACGGCAAACAAGGAGATAATTGTGCCTAGTGCTGCATAATTGATTCCTAATGAGAGTATGAGCGTCCTCTTATGCCGAGGTTCTAACTCTCCATTTTCTTCAATGATCTTTCGATAGCCACTTCGCACTGCGAAAAATGGGATAAGTAGTGCTCCAATCGGAAAGTATGTGAGAGCGCCAGAAACTGCATCGTTAGCCAAAGAAAGATCGAGTGGCACATGATGAGCGATGAGGAAAAACCAGATTGCAGCTCGCAGTGGATCTGCTGTGTTACCTGTTGAACTTCCAGCAGTCGCCCAAGCAACGAGTGAGATAAAGGAGAGCGGTAAGAGAATTAGTGTGATGCTGCGAACTGCTTGTTTAAAGCTCACAAGCAGCGTGCTAGTCATGGTCTCTCTTTAGCCTTGAAGTATGGAGCGCAACAGCGTCGCTGTTTCACTTGGAGTCTTACCTACTTGCACACCAGCAGCTTCGAGAGCAACTTTCTTCGCTTCAGCCGTACCTGATGAACCCGAAACTATCGCACCTGCATGGCCCATAGTTTTTCCTTCGGGAGCAGTGAAGCCTGCGACATAACCGACTACCGGCTTTGTCACATACTCTTTAATAAATGCTGCAGCGCGTTCTTCTGCATCTCCACCAATTTCACCGATCATCACAATCGCTTCAGTATCGGGATCATCTTGGAATGCTTTAAGGCAATCGATGTGAGTGGTTCCTATGACAGGATCGCCGCCAATTCCGACCGCGGTAGTAAATCCAATATCTCGTAATTCATACATCATTTGGTATGTAAGAGTTCCTGACTTTGAAACCAAACCGATTTTTCCAGCCCCAGTAATATCGGCTGGAGTAATTCCAATATTTGACTTACCTGGGCTGATAAGTCCCGGGCAATTTGGACCAATGATGCGTGATTTGCCAATCTTTTGGGCATATGCAAAGAAACTAGCAGTGTCATGAACTGGAATTCCTTCAGTGATCACAACAATCAATGGAACATAAGCATCAATCGCATCAACGACTGCGCTCTTTGCGAACTTTGGTGGAACGAAAATCACCGACGCATTTGCGCCAGTAGCAGCTACAGCTTCGGCAACTGTGTTAAAGACTGGAAGAGAGATACCTTCGATCTCAACAACCTGTCCCCCTTTACCTGGGGTTACGCCACCCACGATTTTTGTGCCGCTAGCAATCATACGACGGGTGTGCTTGGTGCCTTCTGAACCAGTCATTCCTTGAACAATTACTTTTGTATTTTCATTAAGGAAAATTGCCATGTTACTTCGCCGCCAATTCTGCAGCTTTTGCGGCTGCGCCATCCATTGTGTCTAGTTGTTGGACGAGTGGATGATTTGCTTCATTAAGAATTCTTCGCCCTTCAAGAACGTTATTTCCATCGAGGCGAACCACAATTGGTTTTGTTGCTTTGTCACCTAGCATGGTGAGCGCTTGGACGATTCCATTTGCAACCGCATCACATGCAGTAATTCCACCGAAGACATTAACAAAGACGGACTTCACAGCAGGATCGCCAAGAATGATGGATAGGCCATCAGCCATAACTTGGGCGGATGCGCCACCACCAATATCAAGGAAGTTAGCTGGTTTTACCCCACCAAACTTCTCGCCTGCGTAAGCAACGACATCAAGAGTGCTCATGACAAGTCCGGCACCATTTCCAATGACGCCGACTTCGCCATCAAGTTTTACGTAATTTAAGTCTTTTTCTTTGGCGAGCGCTTCTAGTGGATTAGTAGCAGCATGATCAATAAGTGCTTCATGGTCTGGGTGACGGAAAGCAGCGTTATCGTCCAATGTAACTTTTCCATCGAGAGCGATGATTCGACCATCCGCAGTCTTTACAAGCGGATTAACTTCAACGAGTGTGGCATCGGAACTTTGGAATGTCTTCCAGAGCGTTACGAGAACTTCAGCAACACCTTTTTCGACATCAGATGGGAAGCCACCTTTACGGACAATATCAAGCGCTTTTTCTTGAGAAATTCCATCGTTGGGATCGATATGTACTTTTGCTAGTTTTTCTGGAGTCTTATGTGCAACTTCTTCGATATCCATTCCACCAGAAACTGATGCCATAACTAAGAATGAGCGAGCCGCGCGGTCCAGAAGAATTGCCAAGTAATACTCACTTTCAATAGGCGCCGCAGCTGCAATCATCACTTTGTGCACGGTGTGGCCCTTAATGTCCATACCAAGAATTGCTTTTGCTTTCTCAAAAGTATCGGCAGGATTTTCTGCAAGCTTTACGCCACCGGCCTTGCCGCGACCACCAATTTTTACCTGAGCTTTAACGACAACCTTGCCACCGATTTTCTCAGCTGCTCGTTGAGCTTCTTCTGGTGTTGTGGCAACGGCACCAGCGAGGACTGGGACCCCATTTGCTTCAAATAGATCACGTGCTTGATATTCAAAAAGGTCCATGGGTCATAACTTATCTACTGGCGCATAACGGAGCAACAAACGCTTATCGCCATAGCTGCCGAAGTTAATTGTGGCTTCTGCTTTATCCCCTGATCCTGAGACTGCAATCACAGTACCAAGGCCAAAGGTGTCATGAGAGACGCGATCACCAATCTCAAGCGCAAGAGTATTTGATTGCTTTCCGGTCGCTTTTGGAAGTGGAGGTGGAGCAAATTTCTTCCGAGTTATTGGTGGAGTGGCAAATCCACTCTCGCTCTTATTCCAATCAATAAGCGTTTCTGGAATCTCGTCTAGAAAACGTGAAGGCGGGTTGTAGTTGGGCGCTCCCCATGAAGATCTGTACTCGGCACGCGACAAGAAGAGGCGTTGTTGGGCGCGAGTAAGCCCTACGTACGCCAATCGCCGCTCCTCTTCTAATTCTTTCTTCTCGCCAAGAGTTCGTGAATGAGGAAAAACTCCTTCCTCCATACCAGTCAGGAATACAGTGGGAAACTCCAAACCTTTCGCAGTATGAAGCGTCATAAGAGTCACAACGCCCCCATGATCTTCACCTTCGGGAATCTCATCAGCGTCAGCGACCAGGGCTACATCTTCGAGAAATCCTGAGAGTGAAATCTCTTCGCCTTCATCTACTTCTCGCTCTTCGTACTCCTCTGCAACAGCAACGAGTTCTTCCAAGTTTTCGACACGCACTTCGTCTTGGGGGTCATGGCTATCACGCAGTTCATCTAGAAGCCCAGATTGTTCAAGGGCTGCAGCAGCAATTGTTGAAGGCGGACGTTTTGCTTCGACAAGAACTCGTAGCGCGCTAATCATCGAAACAAATTGAGAGATTGAGGAAGAAGTCTTTGGAGTGAGGCCCGCTTCGCTCGCACGATTGAGAGCTTGCCAGAAAGAGAGACCTTCACTCTTTGCGAGATCGTCAATGCCATCGAGTGCGCGATCTCCGATCCCGCGCTTAGGGGTATTGATAATGCGACGCATTGAAACTTCATCATCGGGGTTAACGATGACACGCAGATAAGCGAGCAAATCCTTCACTTCTTTACGCTCATAAAAGCGCACGCCTCCAACGACTTTGTAGGGAATAGTGGCGCGCATAAAGATTTCCTCGAAAACACGAGATTGGGCATTTGTGCGATAGAAAATCGCAGTTTCGCCAAAATTAGAGAGACCTTCTCTTTGGAGACGGAAGAGTTCATCACGGACAAATTCAGCTTCGTGATGTTCATTCTCTGCTACAAAGCCCGTGATTTTCGGACCACTGCCGGCTTCTGACCAGAGATTCTTCTCTTTGCGATCTTCATTAAGAGAGATAACTGCGTTCGCAGCGCTCAAAATATTTTGCGTGGAGCGATAGTTCTGTTCGAGAAGGATTGTGGTGGCTTCAGGGTAATCCTCTTCAAACTGCATGATGTTTCGTATTGTGGCTCCGCGAAAGCCATAGATGGATTGGTCGGCATCGCCCACAACGCATAACTCAGCGGCAGGAACTCCTTCTCGATCGGTTCCGACAAGCTCGCGAATCAATATGTATTGGGCGTGGTTTGTGTCTTGGTATTCATCGACCAAGATATGTTTAAAGCGATGGCGGTAACGCGCCCGAGCTTCCGGGTATTTCTGCAAGACCTCAACAGTCTTCATGATGAGATCGTCAAAATCCATCGCGTTGGCGGAAGTTAAACGTTGTTGGTAGATCGCATAAACCTCGGCCACAACTTCTTCGAAGCTATTTTGTGTGGCGTTGCGATAATCCGCAGGACCCAATAACTCGTTCTTAGCATTGGAGATGACAGATGCTATTCCGCGTGGGTTGTAGCGCTTGGGATCGAGATTTAGGTCCCTCATTACAAGCGTTACTAATCGCAGGCTGTCGGCTTGATCGTAGATCGAAAATGTAGTTGAGAAACCTAAGCGGACCGCTTCTTGTCGAAGGATTCGGACGCAGGCTGAATGAAATGTGGAGACCCACATGATTTTTGCGCGATTGCCAACCAGGCTTGCAACTCTTTCTTTCATCTCGCCAGCAGCCTTGTTTGTAAATGTAATTGCAAGAATCTCAAAAGGCTGGACTCCTCTTTCTGCCATGAGATACGCAATCCGTCGAGTTAAAACGCGCGTCTTGCCTGAACCAGCTCCTGCGACAACAAGGAGTGGACCACCACTATGTGCGACAGCAGCGCTTTGTTGGGGATTTAGCCCATCAAGTAAAGATTTGTTTGTGCGCGCCGACATAGCGAGAAGTCTAGGATAGGCAGGTGACTCCGCTCTCCGACTCTGAAATCAAGCGCATATTAGTTGTTATGGCCCATCCTGATGATTGTGATTTTGGAGCTGGCGGAACAATTGCACACTGGACATCACAAGGTATTGAAGTCTCTTATTGCATCATCACTAATGGCGATCAAGGCGGCGAAGAATCTGGAATTCCCGTCGAAGAGATGGCAAAAGTTCGCCAACAAGAACAACGCGATGCCGGCAAAGCTCTTGGCGTCACAGATATCACTTACTTGAATTACCGTGATGGTTGGTTGATGCCATCTATTGAACTACGAAAAGAGATTGTAAAAGCGATCCGAATAGCTAAACCAGATCGTATGGTTGTGCAGTCGCCTGAAAGAAATTGGGAACGCATCTATTCAAGCCATCCCGATCATCTCGCAGCAGGCGAAACTGCCATTCAGGCTGTATATCCAGATTCCCGAAACCCATTTGCCTTTCCTGAGCTCAAAGCAGCAGGGCATGAGCCTTGGCGGGTACGCGAAGTTTGGATTACGGGCTCTCCAACACCAAATCACTATGTAGATATAACCGAAACATTTTCAAGGAAGATGGCTGCTCTACATTCTCATGTAAGTCAGACTGCACATAACAAAGAGCTCGAAAACATGGTGCGAAGTTGGGGCGAGAAGAACGCTGAAGCTCAAGGCCTGGCTGTAGGGCGAATCGCTGAGATATTTAAAGTGATTAGTACGGATTAGAACTTAATTATTTGTAGATGCTCTATCAATAGCAATCGTGCGCAGAGGTACGCCATCGCTCTCGGCGTTCTTAACGCCACCTTCAGCAATAAATCGCACAATCTCCAGACCTGAGGTCACTCTGCCCCACACCGTGTAACCCATTGGCAATTTCGAATCCTCGTAAAAAATCATGAATTGACTTCCGTTTCTGCGGAAACTTGTATTGACCATCACAACAGTCCCCGCAGCATAAATAAACTCTCGTGATGTCGGGAGGTTATCGGCCTTGTAATCAAAATCAGGGCTTCCAAAGCCCGTACCGGTCGGATCTCCGCACTGTAGAAAGTAGAAATCTTCTGTCGTTAATCGATGACAAATTGTTTTGTCATAGTAGCCAGAACGAATCAGTCGAGAGACAACGGTAAGTGTCAGCGGGGCTTGTCGGGTAAGGGTTTCAATCACGATTTGACCGCAGTTAGTTTCAAAGGAGACGGTCACCGGCAGCTTCTTTGATATCCCTCTCGGCATATCAATTGGCTTAGGAAACCTAGTAGTTACATCTGTTTTCTTGCACTTAACTTTCTCTGACTTTTCATTTCTTGCTTCGCGAGGAGTTTCATTTCGATTCTTCGTAGAATCTGCACTGGCTGGTGGCAGTGCGAAAAGCAATGATGCAACGAGAGTGAGTGCAACGATTGCTGCTCTTTTACTCATTGCTCTCATCCTCCTTCAGACGAATATGTACTTCTACTCCCATTCAATTGTTGCTGGAGGTTTTGAAGTGATATCGAGAATTACTCGATTAACTTCACGTACCTCGTTAGTGATGCGATTCGAGATTTTTGCGAGGACCTCGTAAGGAACTCTCGACCAATCTGCAGTCATCGCATCTTCGCTTGATACGGGGCGAAGAACTATCGGGTGGCCATAAGTGCGGCCATCTCCTTGAACTCCAACGCTTCGTACTTCAGCAAGCAATACAACTGGGCATTGCCAGATCTCGCGATCTAGACCTGCTAAGTGTAATTCTTCACGCGCGATGAAATCGGCTCGACGAAGAACTTTAAGTCTTTCTTCAGTAACTTCACCGATGATTCGAATTGCTAAGCCTGGACCTGGGAATGGTTGGCGCCACACAATCTGATCTGGCAAGGCAAGCGCTTCACCTACTTCACGTACCTCGTCTTTGAACAACGAACGAAGAGGTTCTATCAATGTGAATTCTAAGTCTTCTGGAAGTCCACCGACATTGTGATGGGACTTAATATTGGCTGTCCCTGTTCCGCCGCCAGACTCAACAACATCCGGATATAAAGTGCCTTGCACTAAAAACTGAACTTTTCTCTCTTTCGAAATTTTTGCCGCAGCTTCTTCAAAGGTCCGGATAAATTCTCTTCCAATAATCTTTCGCTTCTCTTCTGGATCTGTGACACCTTTGAGAGCAGTTAAGAATTTCTGGCGGGCATCAACAACCATCAGATTTACTCCGGTAGCAGCCACGAAATCACGCTCTACTTGCTCCGCTTCCCCTTCCCGTAGCAAGCCATGATCGACGAATACACAAGTGAGTTGTGAGCCGACAGCTTTCTGGACAAGTGCCGCAGCAACTGCGGAATCCACTCCTCCCGATAAGCCACAAATGATGGATTTGTTTTCAACGTGAGATTTGATGTTGATGATCTCGTTTTCGATAATGTTTTGTGAAGTCCACGTCGGCTTACACTTTACGATATCTATTAACCAACGTCGCAGAATTTCCTGTCCAAAAGAAGTATGGAGCACTTCTGGGTGGAATTGGACTCCGGAAAGAAGTCCACTGTCGCTTTCAAAAGCAGCGACAGGAGTATGGGCAGTATTTCCAATTACATGGAAATTAGTAGGTGCTCGAGAGACGCAATCACCGTGGCTCATCCAGACATCAAATTGTGAATCCAAGCCCGAGAATAAATGGGAGGTGGTGTCGGCAGTAAAGTGAGCGCGACCAAACTCAGAGGTTCCCGTATTTGTGACTTCGCCGCCAAGTGCTTGCGCCATCGCTTGAAATCCATAACAGATTCCAAAAATCGGAATGTTGAGTTCAAATAATCGCGGATCGATTGTTGGCGCACCAGGTTCGTAAACTGATGATGGTCCACCAGAGAGGATGATGGCGCGTGGATTGCGCGCAAGTAATTCATCGACAGAGAGAGTCGACGGGACAATCTCGCTATAGACATTAGCTTGACGTACTCGTCTCGCAATGAGTTGGGCATATTGCGCACCAAAGTCGATTACAAGGACATGGTTGTTGCGCTGCATATGGTGAGCTCTTTATGCTCTATTGAGAACAACTTCAACGCGCTGAAACTCTTTGAGATCCGAGTAACCGCATGTGGCAAGAGCTCGGCGCAGCGCGCCAAAGAGATTCATTGAGCCATCTGCAGAGTGTGATGGGCCAAGCAAAATATCATGGAGAGAACCCGCTGTAGAAACATGCACTCTTGTTCCGCGCGGTACTTCTGGGTGGTGCGCTTCTGATCCCCAGTGCCAACCACGACCAGGCGCTTCTTCTGCGCGCGCTAAAGGTGAACCCAACATGACCGCATCTGCACCACATGCAATCGCTTTTGCAATATCGCCACTCTTACCTACTGAACCATCAGCAATCACATGCACATATCGGCCACCGGATTCATCGAGATACTCTCTGCGCGCAGCTGCAACATCAGCTACTGCAGTAGCCATCGGCACTGAGACCCCTAGAACTTGTCGTGTGGTGTGTGCTGCGCCGCCACCAAAACCAACTAATACTCCAGCTGCGCCAGCACGCATGAGATGGAGAGCGCTCTGAGAAGTTGCAGATCCACCGACAATAACGGGAACATCTAATTCATAAATGAACTTCTTTAAGTTGAGCGGTTCTTTCTCTTTCGAGACATGTTCTGCACTCACAGTTGTGCCTCGAATAACGAAAATGTCTACACCAGCATCAATCACCGCTTTGTGAAATTCTGCAGTCCGTTGTGGCGAAAGCGCGCCAGCAACAGTAACTCCGGCCGCTCTTATTTCTGCGAGCCGCTCCTTTATTAGTTCAGGACGGATTGGTGCTTTGTAAAGTTCTTGCATCCGTCGAGTAGCTTGATCAGCAGGGATCGAGGAAATCTCACCTAGTTGGATTTTTGGATTGTCATAGCGCGTCCAGAGACCTTCGAGGTTGAGAATGCCAAGTCCACCAAGCTTTCCGATTGCGATGGCAGTTTCAGGCGATACAACAGAATCCATCGGAGCAGCCAGTAAGGGAAGTTCAAATTTATAAGCGTCAATCTGCCATGAGATGGATACCTCATTTGGTTCTCGTGTACGACGAGATGGAACAATGGAGATATCGTCAAATGAATATGCGGTACGGGCTCTTTTGCCGGGCGAGATCTCGATATCAACCATTAGCGGCTCCGATAGTAATTAGGGGCATCAGCAACATCGTGAACATCGTGAGGATGGCTTTCTTGTAGCCCTGCCGCGGTGATTTGGATGAGACGGCCCCGTTTCTGCAGCGCAGCAATATCTTCAGCTCCGGCGTATCCCATGCCTGAACGAAGCCCGCCAACAAGTTGGTGAACGACTTCAGCAACCGGACCACGATAGGTGACTTTTCCTTCAATACCTTCTGGAACCAATTTATCTTCAGCAAGAACATCATCTTGCATATAACGATCTTTGGAGTACGACTTCTTTGCACCACGGCTCTGCATAGCGCCAAGGGAACCCATTCCGCGATACGTTTTAAATTTCCGTCCATCAACTTCAACAAGTTCGCCCGGTGATTCATCACAACCCGCAAGTAGCGAACCCAACATCACAGTATCAGCGCCAGAGACAATTGCTTTTGCAATATCTCCAGAGTATTGCAGCCCACCATCAGCGATGAGTGGAATATCTGCTTTCTTACATGCTTTAGCAGCTTCCATAATGGCAGTAATTTGTGGGACACCGACTCCGGCGACGACCCGCGTAGTACAAATTGAACCAGGTCCGACGCCAACTTTTACGGCATCTGCGCCAGCATTGATAAGTGCTTGCGCTCCTGCACGAGTCGCAACATTGCCACCAATTATTTCTTGCTTTGGAAAACTCTTCTTGATTTTTGTGATTGCTTCAAGAACTGCGCGATGATGTCCATGCGCGGTATCTACGACAACTACATCAACACCAACGTCGATAAGAGCTGCAGCTCTGTCGAATCCATCGTCACCAACTCCAACTGCCGCGCCAACGCGAAGTCCAGCGCCCTTCACGAGTTTCACATGAGTCACTTGATCGTCGATTGACAAGTTGCGATGAATTATTCCAATTCCGCCGGCGCGCGCCATGGCGATTGCCATCGCTGATTCAGTCACGGTATCCATCGCCGATGAAATCAGCGGAATATCGAGGTAGATATCGCGTGTGAGTTGGGTTCGAGTCTCAACTTCAGAAGGGACTACGTCAGAAGCATCAGGCAAGAGGAGGACATCGTCATAAGTCAGGCCCAACATAGCGACCTTTTCGTTGACGTTCTCGTTCACCGCTCAACCTTAATGGGTAGGGTATTTACGCTCCAACTGCCCGCATGATTTCTTCGCATGCATCGAGCAGATCATCGACCAGAACCGCCGACTTAACTTCTTTGCGATCCCATCCTGGCCCACCTAATACAACTCGAGGAGCAGGACGGATACTTGGAATCTCGCCGAGAACTTCAGTGTTTCCATTCCTATCGAGTTGTGCCCATAGGAAAATTGCAGGTGGTGCCGAGCGCTTCACTACTGCGCTAATTGCTTCAATTGGTGTACGAGCGCCCAAGAATTGTGTTGCAATCTTTCTTTCAGAAAGCGCAGCTCCCAATGCGTACAAGGCAAGAGAGTGCATCTCTTCTCCGATACATGCTAACAACACCGGGCGGGCGTTGATTGGGTTGTGAATAGACGAATTCGCTTCCTGCAATAAACGTTTGATGATTTCACTGACTAAGTGTTCAATTTCAATACCAGTACCCGATTCGGCCCATTCGTCACCGATCAAAATCAAGAGCGGGACGATTACTTCATTCCACGTATTAGTGATTCCCCGTGCAGAGAGCTCGGAGCGAAGAAGTTCTTCAATAAAGTTTCGATCATAGGCCCGTGCTGCGCGAATGAGAGTTTCGACCAACTCTTCGCGGATTGCGACATCGTTGGTGATGGAGTTAGCAATTTGATCTGCTGAAACTTCGCCATCAAAGGCCAGCGCCCGTTGGGCAGCTTCGGCGGGTGAGACGCCAGCAATGACGAGTTTGCGCATCAAGGTAAGTCGCGCCAGATCGCCACCGTTGTAGCGACGATGTTCGCCGGTGCTATGTTCTGATGGCCCTAAGCCATAACGACGATCCCAGGTTCGCAAAGTTGCAGGTGCGACTCCAAGGCGTCGCGCCACAGCCGCCACAGTGAGCGCTTCAGCGCCGTTCTGGGTCTCTTTCCGCAGGGAGTTCTCAGCCACGGGCCAATAGTGGGGGCTGAGTGTGAGCTCCGCGACTTGAAACGGATATAGACGGTCAAGGTACTTGAACAACTTATGGCGCGATTGTATGGTTCACCCATGTCCGAAACTTCTCGCTTACCGAAGCCAGTAGCTGCAAATTGGGAATGGCAGTATGAGGGTGCTTGCCGATCCCTTCCAACTGAGATGTTCTTTCATCCAGATGGTGAACGCGGCCCCCGCCGCAAAGCTCGTGAGAACGCTGCAAAAGCGGTCTGCGCATCCTGCCCGGTAATCGCCGCATGTCGCGCGCATGCTCTCGCTGCTCAAGAGCCTTATGGCATCTGGGGTGGATTAACCGAGGAAGAACGTTTGGACATCATCAGTAAAGCTCAGCGTCAACAGAGATTCTTTACTGCGTAACACTTCTTTCGACAAGAAAAAACCCCCGAAGTCACGGACTCGGGGGTTTTTCGTTTGTACTACGTATTCTATTTCTTGATCTATTCCTTAACTGGTTCCTTGAGTGGATCAATTTCACGATTGGGATTCTTACGTAAGCTAATCACTGTTGTAACAGCCAGCGCTGAGATGATCACACCAAGAGAGACTGCTAACGAGACATGTGGGATCTTAAATCCAGCAACATCGTGAATTCCAATTCCATGCAGAGCTTCAATGATGAGCTTGATGCCAATAAATCCCAGCACAATTGATAGACCTTTAGACAAATACACCAATCGCTTCAAAAGTATTCCGACTAAGAAATAAAGTTGCCGTAGACCCATTAAGGCAAACGCGTTAGCCATGAAAACGATGTATGGGTCACGAGTGAGACCAAAGATTGCCGGGATTGAATCAAGCGCGAAGAGAAGATCAGTTGTTCCAAGTGCTACAAGGGCCACGGTAAATGTTGAGAATCCGCGCTTTCGAAGAGCGGTGATGATTCGATTCTCTTGCCACTCATCCTCTTCGGGATCTTCTGTAATGAGCTTGTATGCGGTCCAAAGCAGGATTGCGCCAAAGAAGAAGAAAATTGCGACAAATCTTTCAACGACAGCTGCACCGACAATAATAAAGATGCCGCGCATTACCAGGGCCATCAAAATGCCCAATAAAAGCACCAGCTGTTCTTTCTCTTTTTCAATCTTTAGACGAGTGAGAATGATCAAGAAAACAAAGAGGTTATCGATGGAGAGTGAATACTCAGTAATCCATCCCGCAAAGAATTCAGCGGAGGCCGTCGGTCCATCCCAGCTCCGCATCGAGATTCCGAAGGCAATGGCTGCGGATACATAAATCGCAGTCCAGGTGGCAGCCTCACGAAGCGAGGTAATCGAATTACGGCGAAACCAGGCCCACGTTAAATCCGCCAGCGTTACAAGGAAGACAACAGAGAGGGTGATGAGCCAGATCGTTGCCGAGACATTTACCGTTTCAGAATTCATCAGGTGAGTGTAATGAGAAAGAGCCCCACACAGTTGAACTCTCAACTGAGTGGGGCTCTTTCGTCGTAGATCTGTTAGTGGCTGTGACCACCTGGTCCATGGCTATGGCCATGTCCAGCAGCTTCTTCCTTTTTATCTTCTGGAGTCTCAAAAACCAGCGCTTCTGTTGTAATGAACATGGCGGCAATTGAGGCTGCATTAGCAAGTGCAGAGCGAGTCACTTTTACTGGATCGATGACGCCAGCTTTGACGAGATCGCCGTATTCATCGGTTGCGGCATTGAAGCCTTCATTGGGCTTCAAAGTGCGAACTTTGGAAACTACGACGTAACCTTCTTGGCCCGCGTTTTCTGCAATCCAACGAAGTGGTTCTTGGCATGCTTTTGCAACGAGTCGAACGCCGACCGATGCATCACCTTCATATCCAAGATCGCCATCTAGGACTGTTGCGGCATGTACTAGTGCAGCGCCACCACCAACCACAATTCCTTCTTCGACAGCTGCGCGAGTAGCAGAGATGGCATCTTCAAGACGATGCTTCTTCTCTTTCAACTCAACTTCAGTGTGGGCTCCAACTTTGATGACACATACGCCACCGGAGAGTTTTGCAAGGCGCTCTTGAAGTTTCTCGCGATCCCAATCAGAGTCAGCAGCGTCAATTTCACGACGTAGTTCGCCGATTCGGCCTTCTACATCTTTCTTATTACCAGCGCCATCAACGATGGTGGTGTGATCTTTTGTGATTACGATGCGACGAGCGCGTCCCAACATATCGAGTGAGATCTGGTCGAGCTTGAGACCAACTTCGCTAGAGATAACTTGGCCACCGGTAAGAACTGCCATGTCTTGGAGCATCGCTTTGCGACGATCGCCAAACCCTGGAGCTTTAACTGCAGCAGAGGTAAATACTCCGCGCATGCGGTTTACAACGAGGGTTGAAAGCGCTTCACCTTCGACATCTTCCGCGATGATGAGAAGTGGCTTTCCTGCCTTTGCGACCTGCTCGAGAATCGGGAGGAGATCAGCCAGAGCCGAGATTTTTCCAGCTGAAATCAATACGAAAGCATCTTCGAGGATTGCTTCCATGCGATCTTGATCTGTGACGAAATATGGGGAGATATACCCCTTATCGAACTGCATACCTTCAGTGAATTCGAGTTCGAGGCCTGTAGTTGAAGACTCTTCAACAGTGATGACGCCATCTTTGCCGACTTTATCCATCGCTTCGGCAATAAGGTCACCAATCACACGATCCTGAGCAGAGATTGTTGCAACATCTGCAATCTGTTCTTTGCCAGAGATTTTTGTGGAGTTGGCGCGAAGCTTGTCGACAACAGCGGCAACTGCCGCTTCGATTCCAGCCTTAATGCCCATGGGTTGAGCACCCGCAGCTAAGTTACGAAGGCCTTCCTTCACCATAGCTTGCGCAAGGACTGTTGCAGTTGTAGTTCCGTCTCCAGCAACATCATTGGTCTTTTCTGCAACTTGCTTTACAAGTTGGGCACCCATGTTTTCGGCTGGATCTGAAAGTTCGATTTCTTTTGCGATTGTCACGCCATCGTTCGTGATGAGTGGCGCACCAAAAGATTTTCCAATAACGACGTTTCGACCCTTAGGGCCGAGAGTTACTTTGACGGTATCGGCGAGGATGTTAACTCCGCGCTCCATACCGCGACGAGCGTTCTCGTCGAATTGAAGTGATTTACCCATGAAGTTATCGCCTCTACTTACTTCGCGATAACTGCAAGGATGTCACGTGCAGAGAGGACTAGATATTCCTCGCCACCGTGCTTAATTTCAGTTCCACCGTATTTGCTGTACAGCACGACATCGCCAACTTTGATATCCATCGGTACGCGAACACCATCATCAAAGCGTCCTGGACCTACGGCAACAACGGTGCCTTCCTGAGGCTTCTCTTTTGCAGTATCTGGAATAACAAGACCAGATGCAGTCTTCTCTTCAGCTTCGTTGATCTTGATTACGATGCGATCTTCAAGTGGCTTAATGGCAATGGCCATCGTTGTAGCTCCTTCTTCATTGATTACTTGCGAACTAGGGGTTCAGACGATTTATCACTCTCGTCTGGCGAGTGCTAACGCCTAGCCTAGGGGCGAGTATTCCCGTTCTCAAATCCGAGCTTGGGCTAGCTCCAGATGGGGATGGATGGGCTGATGGCGGAGGCGGCCTCGATGCCGAGGGCGGAGGCGGGGTGTCCCGCCGAGATCGCAAGCGAGCCGAGCGCAGCGACCATGGCGCCGTTATCGGTACAGAGAGCTGGGGGCGGGGTGCGCAGTTCAATCTTCGCTACAGCACAGCGTTCTTGGGCGACCGCGCGAAGACGAGAGTTTGCGGCAACTCCCCCAGCGATCACCAGCGAATCAATTCCTGTTTCTTTACAGGCCTTAATAGATTTCTGAAGCAACACATCAACGACGGCTTCTTGAAAAGATGCAGAAACATCAGCGCGAACATAATCAGGGGTCGCTTGTAAGTATCGCGAGACAGCGGTCTTCAAACCAGAAAATGAAAAATCAAATTCGTGTTCCAACATATCCTTAGCTTGGGTCAATCCGCGTGGAAAGTTAATCGCTAATTGATTTCCAATTTTCGCATCTTTATCGATCAGCGGTCCACCGGGAAAACCTAGATTCAATAATCGCGCAATTTTGTCGAAGGCTTCACCTGCTGCATCATCAACCGTTTGTCCTAATGAAGTTATATCACTTGTGATGTCATTAACTCGCAGAATTGATGAATGACCACCACTGACTAATAAAGCAATAGTAGGACGAATTTCTTGCTCATGAGTCAAGAGATCTACCGCAACATGAGATGCTAAATGGTTTACACCGTATAGTGGTTTATCGAGAGCAAGAGCCAATGCGTTTGCGGCTGAGACTCCCACCAACAAAGCTCCAACTAATCCGGGACCTGCGGTGACCGCAATTGCATCAACGTCTTTAAGTTCCACTCCGCTTTCTTTCAGCGCTCGTGCAATAGCGGGTTGCATCGCCTCGAGGTGTGCGCGCGACGCCACTTCTGGGACCACACCACCGAATCGGGCATGTTCTTCAACGCTAGACGCGATGACATTGGCAAGCAGTTTTCGTCCCTGAACAATCCCGACTGCGGTTTCATCGCATGAAGTCTCAATGCCGAGAACGAGTGGCTGGCTCACTTTCCAGCCTCTTTTCGCATAATAAGTGCGTGGATGCCGCGCGAGTAATAGTTGTCGCGTTTTGAAATGACCTCATAACCATGCTTTTCATAAAGAGGCTGTGCCTCCGAGTTACCCTCGCGCATCTCTAGCATAAAAGTCGTAATCCCTTGTGCGGAGGCCCATTCCTCTAGTTGCTGCAGTAACTCAGTTGCAATTCCTTGCCGGCGAAATTTTGGAGTTACCGTAAGTGTGTGAATATCTGCAACATCTCCCGCCAGAGCAATTCCTCCGTATCCGACAATTTCATTTTCATCAATTGCGACAACATACTTTCTAGACCTTGGAATGCCTGCCAATTCCTCACGGAATTGTGCAGCGCTCCATGGACTTTCTGGATAGATCTCTTTTTCCATTCCGACTAAAACTGGTATGTCGAGAGCAATCATTTCGCGGTATGTAATCATGAGCGCTCACTCGTCGGTACTGCATCAGGTCGCCTCAGATACATCGGCTCTACAACAGGTGATGTCATAGCTTTAGCAAGAAGAAGAGCCATTGATGGGTATAGCTCTTCAGTGAAGCCAAATCCAAACTTTTTATCTGCAAAGCCGGCAACAATTATTGGAGTATCAACATTCGGACCTTCGACTCGAACTCCACTTTCATATCTTGCCCAGTACACCTCTTTACGGCGGGCATCAGTTGTGACGATGTATGAATTGGAATCAATGTCAATCGCATCGAGAGAACATGCACCCATC
>VFFD01000059.1 GCA_018882745.1 Candidatus Nanopelagicaceae bacterium | reverse complement strand
GCTAGATTCCATGCGAATAGCCACACGAGTACAGCTCCAACCAAATGTGCTCCGACCAGGATTTCGGGCAAACCCGTGAAGTACTGGATATAGCCAATCGCTCCTTGGGCTAATGCAATGAGAAGGAAGGCCTGTGCTTTCCGTCCCAAGACAGCTTTGACGGCTTCACTCTCACCAAGTTTGATGGCGATTAAAAGTGCGATGCTTACGCCGAGAAGGGCGATCACCAAATCAGCGTGAATCCATGACATCATCTTTGCATCGAGATTAAATCGCTCCGCCGTGGAATCTCCGGCGTGTGGACCGCTTCCTGTCACGATTGTTCCCATTACGAGAACGGCGATGGTCAAAAGTAGATGTGCCCACATTAGCTTTCTTACAACTGGAATCGGAGCAAAGTCTGTTGGAGTTTTTTGATGAGCACGTTGTCTTAGGGATAGCGCACCTGCAATCAACACAATTGATAAAAGAAAATGTGCTGCAACGGTTGCGGGGTTGAGTCCCGTAAGAACTGTAATTCCTCCCAGTAGGCCTTGTGCCAAGATTCCAATAATCTGGAAAGCGCCCATTTTTCGCAAGTGGCGTTGGCCTTGCTTAAGAATCACAAACATCAAAGCAAGCGCATTGAGAAGAAGTACAAAAGTCAGTAAGCGATTACCAAATTCAATCCAGGCATGAAGTGGAGCTTCAGGTTGATCGGGAGTTGGTGTGTACGAACCAGGTGTGCACTCGGGCCATGTTGAACATCCCAACCCAGAGCCTGTGATACGAACTGCGCCACCAGTCACCACAATCGCAGATTGGGTGAAGACCATGAGGGAGGAGAGGCGAAGTAGAGCTTTACTTGCTGAAATCGCCATAGGGCAGAGCCTAGGGTGCGCATCACCTCGGTGAAGTGGCGTCGCGCCATGAATTACGCAACAATTCCGTTGTGAAATCCCCTGTGAATTCTCTAGCTCCTTCTGAGGACCTACGCACCCGCGACCAGGTCGCTCGCGCCATCCTCGAATCTGGGCCATCGACCGCCGTTGCTCTGGCAGAGAAATTACAACTCACCCCTGCAGGTATCCGACGACATTTAGATTCGCTCGTCGATGAGGGAATTTTAGAAGAGCGCGAACCGCATATCCGCAGCACTCGTTCACGTGGACGCCCCTCCAAAGTATTTGTCATGAGCGACACTGGCCGGGAACGTTTCGAACATTCCTATGATGATCTTGCAGTTTCCGCGCTGAAGTACATCGCGGCAAATAGCGGTGAGCATTTGGTGACGGGCTTTGCACGACACCGCGCTGACGAGATCGTTCGACGTTCACATGCAAGAGTTTCAAAAGCAAAGAATTTCATTTCTGGCCTCGCTGAATTTCTTAGCGAAGAGGGCTACGCTGCCAATACTCATGCCCACGGAATCGGCATCGAGTTATGCCAACATCATTGCCCCATCGCACACGTTGCCGCTGAGTTTCCACAGCTATGTGAAGAAGAGACCGCTGCATTTTCAAAGATTCTCGGTACCCATGTCCAACGTTTAGCGACGATCGCGCATGGAGACGGAGTTTGCACCACATTCATTCCCCAAATCAGCAAAGATAAGAAGTTCGAACCCAAGAACGCCACCACGAAGAAGAGAAAGCTGAGCACACGATGAGTCAGACAGCGCATCCCGAACTAGAAGGTATTGGCAATTATGAATTCGGCTGGTCCGATAAGAATGATGCCGGTGCAAATGTAAAGCGCGGTCTCAATGAGGATGTTGTACGCGATATTTCTGCCAAGAAGAGCGAGCCGCAATGGATGCTCGACCTCCGCCTCAAAGGACTTTCACTCTTTGATAAGAAGCCACTTCCAAATTGGGGATCTGATCTCTCGGATATTAAGTTCGACACCATTAAGTATTTCGTTCGCTCTACTGAAAAGCAGGCGACATCGTGGGAAGAGCTTCCAGAAGATATTAAGAACACCTATGACCGTCTAGGCATCCCAGAAGCCGAAAAACAGCGCCTGGTTGCTGGAGTTGCTGCGCAATATGAATCTGAAGTTGTGTATCACTCAATCCGTGAAGATCTTGAGAAGCAAGGTGTGATCTTTCTTGATACCGACACTGGACTTCGCGAGCACGAAGATATTTTCAAAGAGTTCTTTGGATCTGTTATTCCAGTCGGCGATAACAAGTTTGCAGCGCTCAATACTGCGGTCTGGTCTGGCGGTTCGTTTGTTTATGTTCCAAAGGGCGTTCATGTAGAGATTCCACTTCAAGCATATTTCCGAATCAACACTGAGAATATGGGTCAATTTGAGAGAACTCTCATCATCGCTGATGAAGGCTCCTATGTTCACTACGTAGAGGGCTGCACCGCTCCGATTTATTCATCAGACTCGCTTCACTCTGCAGTCGTAGAGATCATCGTTCGCAAGAATGCGCGCGTTCGTTACACCACCATCCAGAACTGGTCCAACAACGTTTATAACTTGGTCACTAAGCGCGCAACATGTGCTGAAGGTGCGACCATGGAATGGATCGATGGCAACATCGGATCTAAGGTGACGATGAAATACCCAGCAGTTTTCATGATGGGTCCTCACTCCAAGGGTGAAACTCTCTCCATCGCATTTGCCGGAGAGGGGCAACATCAGGATGCAGGCGCGAAGATGGTTCATGCAGCGCCTTACACATCATCAACAATCATCTCCAAGTCTGTAGCACGTGGTGGAGGACGCACTTCGTATCGTGGTCTAGTTCAAGTACAAGAAGGTGCGCACCACTCCAAGAGCACCGTCAAGTGCGATGCGCTCTTAATCGACACTATCTCGCGCTCTGATACCTATCCCTATGTTGATGTCCGCGAAGATGATGTCTCTATGGGGCACGAAGCCACCGTGTCGAAGGTGAGTGATGATCAACTCTTCTACCTCATGTCTCGTGGACTTTCTGAAGATGAAGCTATGGCAATGATTGTTCGTGGCTTTATTGAGCCTATTGCTCGTGAATTACCTATGGAATATGCGCTCGAACTCAATCGACTCATTGAGCTCCAAATGGAAGGAGCAGTTGGTTAATGTCAGCGCTCCCTACAAATTATTTAACTCCCACAGGTCGCGAAGAAGCGTGGCGCTTTACGCCACTCAAGCGCATCGCAGGACTTCATGATCCAGCGACGAGCGTTGCGGATCGAATTTCGATTGCCCTCAGCGGTGCGGTTCGACCTGGTTTCACAATTAATAAGGTGAAGTCAGCCGATATTCCAGCAAAGTCAGCAACAGATGATGCAGTCATTCAGCGGGTTCGCTCGGGAGTTGCCGAAGTAACCCACCTTGAGATTGGTAAGGAAGCGATTGTCGCTGAACCAATTATCCTCACTCGTACACCAGGCAATACAAGTGAATTTTCTCGAACTGTCATCACTGCTGGTGCACATTCAAAGGCAACTGTCATTGTTGAGAATTCTGGTAATGCCACCCTTGGTGAAGAGATTGAAATTCGTTTAGAAGCGGGCTCCAATCTCACATTTGTAACCCTGCAAGAGTGGAGCGATACAACTATTCATTTAGGTCGCCATCATGCGATTGTTGGTCGAGATGCGACTTTCAATTCGATAACGGTCACAGTTGGCGGTTCACTTGTTCGCTTACTCCCAACTGTGGAGTATTCGGATCAAGGTGGAAGCGCTGAATTGCTGGGACTCTACTTTGCAACAGATGGACAACATCTCGAGCATCGGGTTCACGTCGAGCATGGAATTCCAAATGCAAAGTCTCGCGTTACATACAAGGGTGTTTTAGCTGGCGACCAAGCGCGTACGGTATGGATTGGTGATGTCTTTATCCGGAAGAATGCAGAAGGCACTGATACTTACGAGCTCAATAAGAATCTATTGCTCACTGATGGCGCGCGCGCAGATTCTGTTCCTAATCTCGAAATCGAGACCGGAGAAATCGTAGGCGCGGGACATGCCAGCACCACCGGTCGCTTTGATGATGAGCAACTTTTCTATCTGATGTCGCGCGGTATTCCCATGGCAGATGCACGCCGCCTTGTTATCCGTGGTTTCTTCACTGAAATTATCAACAAGATTGGTAACGAGGTCATTGAAGAACGTCTGATGTCACGTATCGATGGCCAGCTTGCAAAGGTTGGTGCATAAATGTCTTCCACACAGATTGATTTCTCAACTCTTGCCGACGGAAAGCCGCAGAAAATCTCGCTCGGTGACAAAGATGTTTGCGTCGCAAGAATTGGTAACGAAGTCTTCGCTGTCGCCGATATCTGCACCCACTCTGAAGCATCGCTCTCAGAGGGAGATATCAGCAATTACAAGATTGAGTGCTGGCTACACGGCGCTGAATTTGATCTACGAACAGGAGAAGCTTTGACTCCGCCGGCAGTCGAGGCTCTCGAAACTTTTGAAGTACGTCGTGATGGAGATACCGTCACGATTTCCCAGAAATAAGACGCCAAGGAGAAATAGAGAATGTCACAACTTGTCATTAAAGACCTGCAGGTAGGAGTCGAAACCGAAGCTGGCATGACAGAAATTCTTCGCGGCGTTGATCTCACCATCAATTCTGGCGAAGTTCATGCGATCATGGGACCTAACGGTTCCGGTAAATCAACGCTCGCGTACTCCATCGCTGGTCATCCGAAGTACACCATTACTGGTGGGACTGTCACTCTTGATGGCGTAGATGTTCTTGAGATGAGCGTTGACGAGCGCGCCAAAGCTGGACTCTTCCTTGCAATGCAGTATCCAGTCGAAGTTCCAGGCGTATCTGTCGCAAACTTCCTTCGTACCGCTGCAACTGCCTTGCGCGGTGAAGCTCCTAAGGTTCGCACCTGGGTGGGCGAAGTTAAAGAAGCGATGTCAAAGCTTGCAATGGATCCAGCATTCTCGGAGCGCAGTGTGAATGAAGGCTTCTCTGGCGGCGAGAAGAAGCGCCATGAAATTCTTCAGATGGAACTTCTGAAGCCAAAGATTGCAATTCTCGATGAGACAGATTCGGGTCTTGATGTTGATGCGCTACGAATCGTTTCTGAAGGAGTGAATCGCGTCAAGGCGGAGCAGAATCTTGGCATCATGCTCATCACTCACTACACGCGAATTCTGCGCTACATCAAACCTGATTTCGTTCACGTATTTGCGGGCGGAAAAATCGTCGAAGAAGGTGGCCCAGAACTTGCAGATCGCCTAGAAGAGAAGGGTTATGCGCAATACGTGAAAGCGTAATTGCCTAACTACGTGAGCTCTTTCGATATTGCCGCAATCAGGGCCGACTTCCCGATACTGAAGCGCCAGATTCGCGGCAATAATCGTCTTATCTATCTTGATAGTGGTGCAACTTCTCAGAAGCCGAACTCAGTGCTTGATGCAGAACGTGATTTCTATGTAAACCATAATGCGGCGGTCCATCGCGGAGCCCACCAGCTGGCTGAAGAGGCCACCGAACTTTATGAAGGTGCTCGAGAGAAAGTCGCAACATTTATCGGTGCTCATGTCGATGAGGTTATCTTCACGAAATCAGCAACAGAGAGCATCAACGCGATTGCTTATTCCCTCGGCAACTCAACCCCAGGATCGAAATTTCATATTAAGGCGGGCGATCGCATCGTTGTTTCAGAGATGGAACATCACGCCAATCTCATTCCTTGGCAGGAACTTGCCCGGAGAACCGGTGCAGAGCTGGTCTGGTTCAAGGTTACGGAGGAAGGGCGCCTTGATCTCTCCAATATTGATGAGTTAATTACTTCTCGCACCAAAGTTGTTGCTCTGACACATCAATCCAATGTACTTGGAACTATCAATCCTCTCGATGAAATTACAAAGAAAGCCCATGAAGTGGGAGCGCTCTTTGTGCTCGATGCCTGTCAATCTGTTCCGCACTACAGAGTCGATGTAAAAACGCTCAACGTTGATTTTCTCGCTTTCTCGGGACATAAGATGCTTGGGCCCACAGGCGTGGGAATTCTTTGGGGAAAGAAAGAACTTCTAGATGAGATGCCGCCGTTTCTCACGGGCGGATCAATGATTGAAACTGTCACGATGGAGTCAGCTACGTATCTTGATGCACCAAAGAGATTTGAGGCGGGCGTTCCGAATATGGCGCAGGCCGTGGGGCTTGGCGCAGCTGTCGATTACTTGAACAGTGTCGGTCTTGATGCAATTCATGCCCATGAAGTCGCGTTAACTCAGAAAGCTCTGCAAGGTTTGCAAACAATCCAAGGGTTAAGTGTTATCGGACCAAAAGATTTGGAGATGCGCGGGGGAGTTGTTTCCTTTGCGGTTGAAGGAATCCATCCCCATGATCTTGGCCAAGCGTTAGATCAATATGGCATTGCAGTTCGCACTGGTCATCATTGCGCGTGGCCCTTAATGAAACGTTTCAAAACCGTTGCCACCACTCGAGCCTCGTTTTATCTTTATAACGACTTTGATGATATTGACGCACTTCTTGATGGCGTCGAGCGTGCCAGAAAGTATTTTGCGGAGCGCTGATGGAACTCGATTCGCTCTATCAAGAAGTGATCTTGGAACATTACAAAAGACCACTTCACAAATCCCTTAAGGAAGATCCAACAATTCAAGTCCATCACATCAATACTTCATGTGGCGATGAGATCACGCTCAACTTACATACCGATGGAGAAGTTGTAGAGGACATTACGTGGGAGGGAATTGGTTGCTCAATCTCACAGGCCAGCACCTCTGTCGTCTCAGATTTGGTACGTGGGAAATCAATCACAG
>VFFD01000058.1 GCA_018882745.1 Candidatus Nanopelagicaceae bacterium | reverse complement strand
ATCCAGCACCGAATGCATTTGCCACAGGACGGGATCCTGAGCATGCGTTGATTGCATTCACTACAGGACTTCTTGACTCCATGGATCGCGACGAACTACAAGGAGTAGTAGCGCATGAAATGTCACATGTCGCGAATCGTGACACTTTAGTTTCTGCTGTTGCTGCAACTACGGCAGGCGTTATCGCACTTATCTCAGATATTTTGATGCGCATGTTGTGGTTTGGTGGAGCGCGCAATCGCGATCACCATGGACAACAGATGCCAATATTTCTCGCCATCATTCCTCTGATTCTGGCGCCCATCGCTGCCACGCTTCTTAAAGCAGCAGTCTCACGTCGTCGTGAATCTTTGGCTGATGCCACCGCAGTTTCTTTTACAAGAAACCCTGCGGGTTTACGCGCGGCGCTAGAGGTCTTAGCTCGAGACACAACCGTTGTGCAGGCTCGCTCTAACGCTGTTGCGCATATGTATATTGAATCGCCACTAGATGCTTCTGCGGCATCGAAATTATTTGCTACCCATCCACCGATTCAAGAGCGAATTGCGGCCCTTCGTGCAATGGAAGCAAACCCCCAGCAATAACCGCTGGTTCTTTACAAGATTTCTTTCAGAAGCCTCTCAACATTGGCGCTGACATCAGTAGTGCCATCGAGCACTAATTCTGCGTTTGTAGGTGGTTCATATTCTTGGCCAACGCCTGTGAGATTTGGAAGATTTCCTTCCCTAGCCTTTTTATAAAGGCCTTTCGGATCACGTTCCGCACAGACCTCAGCAGGAGTTTTCACCCATACCTCCACAAACTCACCTGGGTCAAAGATTTCACGCGCATGATCTCGGTCAACTTTGAAGGGGCTTACTAGAGCAACAATCACTACCAGCCCAGCATCAACCATCAACTTACTGACTTCGGCAACGCGTCTGACATTTTCGGCGCGATCCTCTTTGGTAAATCCAAGATCCTTGTTTAACCCAAGTCGGAGGTTGTCGCCATCCAAGATATAGCTATGGATACCAGCAGCAAACAATTTCTTCTCTAACGCATTTGCAATAGTTGATTTTCCAGAACCAGAGAGCCCTGTCATCCAAATGACTCGAGCACGTTGGCTCTTTTGTGTGGCACGAACTGCTTTATTTATTTCATAATCATGCTTGGTGATATTTGTAGCTCGGCGTAGCGCATGTACCACCATGCCGGCGCCCACGGTATTGAGTGTTACGCGATCAACTAAGACAAAATTTCCAGAGTTACGGTTCTCTGAATATTTAGTAAGAGGAACAGGAGCATCAGTTGCAATCTCGACTAGGCCAATTTCATTCATCCCCAAAGTACGAACAGATTCATGTTCACCATTATTAATGTCGAGACGATGGCGAATAGTTGTGACAGTCGCAGGCACCATGGATGAACCATTTACCAAGTAATACGAGCGCGAATGAATCAACTCTTCTTCGCCCAACCAGACCATATGAGCGCTAAAGCGATCAGCAGGAACCGTAAAGTCACTAGCTCTCTCAATGAAGTCTCCGCGCGTAGCATCAATATCTGGCTCCAAAACCATTGTGATTGCCGTGCCGGTTTCAGCCTTTTCAATATCTCCACCAAATGAAGCTAACCGCGAGACTCGAGCCTTTCTCTGACTCGGCAACACGATCACTTCATCGCCCACCGCAAACTCACCTTGCGAAACAGTCCCGGAAACTCCCCGGAAGTTCTCGGCTCGAGAAATGAGCTGTACTCCCATCCGCGAATGCCCAGACAGAGAATGCCCAGAAGTATTGGGTTTTTCCCGCCAATTCTGGATTTCATCAAGCAATGAACCACCCGAATACCACTTAACTCGATCGCTCTTATAAACAACATTGTCACCTTCAAGAGCGCTGACTGGAATATAAGAGATAGATTCAATCCCCAGCCGATTAATGGTCGGCTCTAATTCAGCAATCAATGATTGATAAACACCCTCATCAAAATTCATCGCATCAAGTTTGTTTATCACCACCATAATTTTCTCTACACCCATCAAAGAACAGATCGTTAAATGACGCAGAGTTTGTGGTCGAATTCCGCGCGTAGCATCAACCAGAACCAGAGCTATATCTGCGCGCGAAGCCGCGACCGCCATATTTCTTGTGTATTGCTCGTGTCCTGGAGCATCAGCAATAATCAAACGGCGATTATCGAGAAGTGACATTGAACGATATGCCACATCTATCGTAATTCCTTGTTCACGTTCTGCTTCTAGTCCATCCGTCAGAAGGCTAAAGTCAATTTCTCCTGCAGGAATAATTGACCCAGGTCGCCTCACCTTCTTTGTTGTTGAGAGAGTGTCATGAGGTACCGAATCAGTCTCTACTAACAGGCGTCCAATCAGCGTACTTTTTCCATCATCAACGCTGCCACATGTGAGTAATCGAATAATTGGGCGGGCTTTCATTAGAAGTAACCCTCCCGCTTCTTCTTCTCCATCGAATCTTCATTATCGCCATCAATCAGGCGAGTAGCGCGTTCACTTAACTTCACGCCAATTACTTCTTCTACTACCTCTTCCAGCGTTACTGCGTTTGACTCCACTCCAGCTGTGAGCGGATAACAGCCCAAGGTTCTAAAGCGAATCTTCTTCATCTCTGGCTTTTCGCCATCACGCAATGGATAGCGTTCATCATCAACCATGATCCACTGTTCGCCACGCTTTACAACAGGCCTTTCTTTAGCAAAATAAAGCGGATTTACGTAGATATTTTCTAGGTGGATGTAGCTCCAAATATCTAACTCAGTCCAATCAGAAATCGGAAAGACCCGCATAGTTTGATCGGGACGAATACGTGGGTTGTATGTTCTCCAAAGCTCAGGCCTCTGTTGACGTGGGTCCCATCTATACCCTGACTCTCGCACACTAAAGAGCCGCTCCTTGGCGCGACTTTTCTCTTCATCTCGACGAGATCCACCAATAGCTGCATCGAATTGATATTTATCAAATGCTTGCTTGAGTGCGACCGTGTTCATAACACGTATGTATTCTGATATTCCGTGGCTGAAAGGAGTAATCCCATCACGCAAACCGTCTTCATTTATATGTGCAATTAATTTTAAATTATGCATCGCAACTACTTCGTCACGAAAAGTAATCATTTCTTTGAAATTCCATGTTGAATCAACATGGAGCAGAGTGAAGGGGACGGGAGCTGGATAAAATGCCTTACGGGCCAAGTGAAGAATTACCGTTGAATCTTTTCCAATGGAATATAGAAGTACAGGATTTTTATAAGCCGCTGCCGTTTCACGGAGAATCTCGATTGATTCATTTTCTAAGGCTCGCAGAATTTCAACGCTACTTCGCACTTACAAATCCTATATTTCGAGCGCTATAACTCTTGGATTGGGAAGAAGAGAGTGAATGTCGCGCCTTTGCCAAGTTCTGATTCCACTCGAACTTCTCCGCCATGCGCGTTCATGACTGCATCAACAATAGAGAGTCCAAGCCCTGTTCCTTCGACACCATTTCTTACACGTGATGGATCTGCGCGATAGAAGCGCTCAAAAACTTTCTTCTGAGATTCTTCAGATAGGCCAGGGCCGTTGTCGCTAACCGAAATATATGTACCAGCGTCATCTTGTCGAGCTGAGACCACAATCTTTGTTCCTGCAGGCGTGTGGACCCGCGCATTTGCCAACAAATTCGCTATTACTTGGTGAATTCGTAGCGAGTCTCCCAACACAAAAAGATCCTCTTCAGGCAATTCAACAGAGATCTCATGTTGAGGACCTGCGGCCCGCGCTGATGCCACTGCTTCTTTGATGAGCGTGGATAGATCAACAGGCTCCATAGTCATCTCACGCGATTGATCAAGACGCGCTAACAACAACAAGTCTTCCACAAGTGAAGACATACGAACTGACTCTTGCTCAATACGGCGCACTAATTCTGCTGTCTTCTCTTCGCCCTGAATGGCACCTTGACGATGTAACTCCGCAAAACCACGAATCGCTGTCAAAGGAGTTCGCAATTCATGTGATGCATCTGCAACAAATCGACGAAGTTTTTCTTCACTCGCCACTCGAGCAGCAAAAGAAGCTTCAATTCTCTGTAACATCTGATTGAGAGCAGAAGTTAATCTTCCTACCTCAGTATCTCCACGAGCCTCAGGTAATCGTGCTGAAAAGTCTCCACGGGCGAAGGCCTCTGCAGTTTCCTCGACCGAAGTCAGTGGCTTGAGCGAAATTCCAATAATTCTTCGCGCAATTAAACCCAAAAGAATAAGAACTAGGAATCCAACTGCCAAAAACAAGAACCGTAATTGATTCATCGCTCTTTCGACACCCTTGAGCGATACCGCCGTCATAACACTTCCGGCGCTTGAAGGAAGCAATCGCGCTAAGACACGATAATCGGAGCTACTTCCTTTCGAATCAATTGTAAATGGACGATTTTTGTATTTCTCAACATCTTTAGGCGTAAACCCTGCAACCAATGTCTGAATCCGTTGTGGATTCTGTGATTCACCAACTGTGCCTAAAACGTTTCCTTCAGAATCTAACAACGTGATACTGATATCCGAAGGTACATCGCGCAGCGGTTCAAAGGGCCTAAAGATCGGCTCTTCTTCATTCTTCTGATCTTGGTTATAAATTCCAGCGCGATCGAGCCTTAAAAGTGAGCCTCCAGCAACACTTTCTAACTGGGCATCAACTTGGGCTATTAGGAATGTTCTAAAGGCAGACTGTGCTGCGAAGTCAGAGGCTGCGATTCCCAACGCGCCAAGAATGACAACTCCAACAACCAACCTGTTTCGCAAACTCCACTGGCCAGGAGCCGGTTTATATCTGCGAAACGGTTGATTCATGAATTAGCTTTTGGCCGGCAGTCGAAGTCGATATCCAACGCCCCGTACAGTATGGATAAGTGGCGGCTCGGTCTGATCAATCTTCTTACGCAGGTAAGAGATATATGTTTCAACGATTCCAGCATCACCACGGAAGTCATACTGCCAGACATGATCAAGAATCTGGGATTTAGAAACTACTCGATCTGCATTAATCATCAAGTAACGGAGCAGGATAAATTCAGTTGGGGAAAGATCAATTAAATTCCCTGCGCGACGAACTTCATGAGTTGCCTCATTGAGCTCTAGATCTGCAAAACTAATGATCTCTTCATTAACAGTAGATTCCACAACACCGGTGCGACGTAAGAGAGCACGAAGACGAGCGACCAGCTCCTCTAAACTAAAAGGCTTAGTCACATAATCATCGCCACCAAGAGTTAGCCCCTTGATCTTGTCTTCCGTCGTATCTTTTGCAGTTAGGAATAAAACTCCGACATCTTGTCCCGCAGCTCGTAGCTGTCGGCAGACTTCAAAACCATCTAGATCAGGAAGCATGACATCGAGAATGAGCGCATGTGGCTTGAACTCTTCTGCAACGCGTAGCGCTTCCGCACCAGTCGCCGCAGTACGAACTTCAAAGCCCACGAAACGCAGACTCGTAGTAATCAGCTCACTAATACTTTTTTCATCATCAACGACGAGGACCCTTTGGACCTTTACTTCGTTTTCTTTGGTCATCGATGGCTCGACCTCCATTAGATTTTTGGTCAATACTGTTGAATTCATGTGAATCACCTCGGAGGCCATAGTTCAGGGACCACTTTAGAACTTCCTGAGAACGGGCTGGGGCTGAGTGGGGACTTTCTGAGCCTGCGGGAATAGATCCACCCTCTGTTGGGTTCAAGGAAGTAGCAATCTTGAGCCAGTTCGACTCAATCTTTTGACCGTACCGGACTCAATATTGGAAGGTAACCCCCTGGTTCATGACAGCCTCGGGCAGAGACGAAACTTCGAAGGAGCATATAAAAATGGCAAGAGCCGTTGGAATCGACTTGGGTACCACGAATAGCTGCGTATCCGTTCTTGAAGGTGGCGAGCCCACCGTTATTGCAAACGCGGAGGGTGCCCGCACCACTCCGTCGATCGTCGCATTCGCAAAGAATGGCGAGGTCCTTGTTGGTGAAGTCGCTAAGCGTCAATCAGTCACTAACGTTGATCGCACAATTCGTTCAGTTAAGCGCCACATGGGCACCAACTGGACTATGGATATTGATGGCAAGAAATACACTGCACAGGAAATCTCAGCGCGTATCTTGCAGAAACTTAAAAGAGATGCCGAGGCGTATCTTGGCGACACTGTTACCGATGCAGTAATTACCGTTCCTGCATATTTCAATGATGCACAACGTCAAGCCACTAAAGAAGCTGGCGAAATTGCCGGACTCAATGTTCTCCGTATTATCAACGAGCCAACATCTGCAGCTCTTGCTTATGGTCTCGATAAGGGCGATAAAGAACAAACTATCCTTGTCTTCGATCTGGGTGGTGGAACATTCGATGTCTCGCTCCTAGAAATTGGCGATGGCGTTGTTGAAGTTAAAGCAACCAATGGAGATAACAACCTTGGTGGCGATGACTGGGATCAATCACTTGTTGATTTCCTAGTAAAGACTTTTGCTGCAAAGAATGGTGTTGATTTAGCGAAAGATAAGATGGCAATGCAGCGCGTTCGTGAAGCTGCTGAAAAAGCAAAGATCGAACTCTCTTCATCACAGCAAACATCTATCAATCTTCCTTACATCACTGTTGATGCAGAGAAGAACCCACTGTTCCTAGATGAAACAATCACTCGAGCACAGTTCCAGGCCATGACAGCAGACCTGCTTGATCGTTGCCGCCGTCCATTCCAAGCAGTGTTAAAGGATGCGGGAATTCCAATCTCAGAGATTGACCATGTTGTTCTTGTCGGTGGTTCAACTCGTATGCCAGCTGTTGTTGATCTCGTTAAAGAATTAACTGGCGGAAAAGAGCCAAATAAAGGTGTAAATCCTGATGAAGTTGTGGCTGTTGGTGCGAGCCTCCAAGCCGGCGTTATCAAGGGTGAAGTGAAGGATGTTCTGCTTCTTGATGTCACGCCACTGTCCCTTGGTATCGAAACCAAAGGCGGCATTATGACCAAGCTCATCGAACGCAACACAACAATTCCAAC
>VFFD01000014.1 GCA_018882745.1 Candidatus Nanopelagicaceae bacterium | reverse complement strand
GAGAACATGCACCCATCCATGGAATTATGCGCGCAGTGGCAAAAGTTTGAGCAAAGACAATTCCCACTCGCAAACCGGTAAAAGGACCAGGCCCCATACCAACAATCACCTGGTCGACCTCACTATTCACTTTTAAAGCTGCAGCAACTAACTTCGGCAGGGCTTCAGCATGTGCCGTTGCTCCATCATGAAAACCGCTGTAAATCAGATCATTCCCGGCAAAGAGCCCCACAGATGTGCGATTGGTAGCGGTATCAATCACGAGAGAATTCATAATTGGAAACTCTTCCAACGCTTTCCCTTACCTACAAACTCAACGATTCGCTCATCTTCTTTAGCTCCGAATGCAATATCAACGAGTAAGTAATCCTCATGAAGTCGCGTTGCGACTTCTTCGCCCCATTCGATCACCATGATGGCGTTATCGCGAGCCGTTTGTAGGTCCAAATCATCAATCTCAAATCCCTGAGAAGTGCTTCCCAGCAACCGATATGCATCGACATGGATAAGAGGAATTTTTGCTTTATGGGTTCGAGAGATAACGAAGGTCGGGGATGTAACGTCGCTGATTCCAAGGTGACGCCCTATGCCCTGAGTAAGAGCCGTCTTTCCCGCACCAAGGTTTCCGCGTAAAACAACGACGTCGCCCGATTGCAGATGAGTTGCAAGTTTTGCGCCCAAATCGCGCATTGCCTCAACTGACTCAATTAACACCTGGTAATCGTACCGACTATCCAATTCTTAATTGACTGAGCCTTAATTGAAGAGAGGCGTACGACCCTTCCAATTACCAAGAATCTTTTCCGCGGGAGTTGAAAGTACCTTTTCTAGAACGCTGGCATAAATATCACGAAAATCCGTGGTCACGGCAAGATCATCATTCTTCAAATTGGTGAGCGATGGCTGCTCGCCATAGAAGCCACCTTTAACTTTCTCGCCCAAGAGAAATACCGGTCCAGAAGTTCCATGATCAGTTCCATCCGAAGCATTGCCGCGAACCCTTCTTCCAAATTCGCTGTAGACCAAGACCACGACATCTTTTGATCGATTTGAGGCGCGCATCTGTGACATGAATTTTGAAATTCCTTGCGACACAACGCCAAGAAGAATTGATTGCGCACCTTTTTCATCTGCGTGAGTATCGAAACCGCTCAGGGACACAGACCAGACTCGTGTGGGCGCCCCTGCAGTAACAAGTTTTGCCACGATATCTAATTGCTGGCTCAAGTTTGTATCTCCGCCGGCATTTCCCCCAATAGCAGTCGGTAAATCAGGGGCTGCTGGAGCGGGAGCTTTAAGAATCGGAGTGATATCAGATGAAACGGCAAATAAATTTCGCATACTCCGCGCTGCCATAGATTGGAGCAAATTATCATTGCGACTTTCAATTCCCAACTTCATGCAATCACTTGCAAGTGAACCATTAGGAACTTTTAAACCACCCAGTGGTAGTACCGAACCAGATCTTTTGTTTCCCGCCAATAACGGTGGTAGAACCGATCCCAAGCTGATTGCAAGAAGTGGATCTTCTGGCTGACTCTCTACCCATCTTCCAAGCCATCCAGTCTTTGCTGCTCCAAGAATTCCAGATTGCCAAATAGCCATCGAAGAGAAGTGAGAGCGATCAGAATTCGGGTATCCAACACCGCGCACAATTGCTACTTGATTCTTATTCCAGAGTGAATGAACTCCGCTCATCGAACCGTTGAGGTACAAGTTTTCGCCCAAAGGAAGTACGTCTTCTGGCTTATATGCAATTCCAGGACGAAGTGATTGATAAATCGAATCATTAACGGGAACAACGGTATTGAGTCCATCATTTCCACCATAGAGAGTGACGACTACAAGTATTGGTGTTCCAAGAGGAAGTGGCCGTGTAATGGCCGCGTTAGCAATCTCTTCGATTGAAAGGCTCATCGCTGCAGCACCGAGAGCTCCCGCCCCTGTTGCTTTCAAGAATTGCCGACGTGTAATTGTGTCCATTGTGCTCTCCTATGCGCTCACTACATATTCAGGCGAACAGAGCGCTAAAAGAGTTAAGCGCGCCGGATCTCTGGTTGCGCCATTGAGCGCCATGCGAGTTCGAGAGCTCCACTCGACAATTCCCAACCAATCAGCAAGCGCGTCGATTCTTTTATTCTGCGCAAGAGAAGAAATGGGTGTGAGGTCGCCTTCTTTAACTAAAAGTGTGGCAAATTGAATGCGGTATTGCGCCGACGATGTTGAGAGCCAAGCTTGATCAGCTGGCCATCCCCCAACATTGGGAGGGAAAAATGGACGCTGGCCAAGTAAATCTAGGTAATTACGAATGAGGTTCGGATTAGAGAACTGAGATGGAGTTATTGAAAGCGCTCTCGCAGAGGAAATTAGCCAATCAATAGGGCTTTTCACCATTGAGTTATCAGGATCGCCAAGCGCAGGATGTCTACCGATTGCTTTCACCAAGGCACTGATATCTCGGGAAGCGAAGCTGGAAGTAAGGCTGAGATCACTAAGTGGATTCATGCTGGAAATAAAGCGATACCAGAGGCGTTCGGTAATAAAGAGCGCACAATCACTTCGCGCCACCAAGAAATCACTTAATGAATTAGCATCGAACGCTCCTTGGGTTCCAAGAACTCTTATGGAACCGGTGAAATGTTGCTTGGGATAAAAAGTTACCTTCCCGCTTGATTTATCAACTTTATAACCGGTTAGCGCTTTGGCCGTTTCCTTGACATCATCTTCGCTATAGCGATTAACTCCTAAAGTAAACAACTCCATCAACTCACGTGATAAATTCTCATTAGGCGCTTTAACAGTATTGGTCTGTCCATCCAGCCAAAAAATCAATGCGGCATCATTGACCATCTCTCGAGACATCTGAGTGAAATTTCCTAAGGCATTTCTCCGCAGAGTTTGATTTTGCAGATACATCGGCAGAGCATCATCAACTTTTTGATATGAGGTAGCCCAATGTCCATGCCAGAACCACGTCATACGTTCACGGAGAGAATGTTCAGATAAGACCATGCGATCGAGCCACCAGAACGAGAGCGAGGTTAATTGGGCTCGCTTCTCTGTTGCATAGGCGACGATTTGCGCGCTATTGGGAGCGGGACGTCTGCCTTGATCGCTCACCGCAGGTTCGCCTTGAGAATCTGCAAAAGCATCACGGAGAGGTGCGTTGAGATATTTCTCTGCTGCCTGATCAAATCCACCGGCAAGCAGCGTTGAAAACTCACCTGGTCTTGGGCCAAAGCCAAATCTATGTACTAAACGAGCAATTCGCCTACGTTCTGCGATTGTCGCCATGAAAAGCAGGCTAACTGCTTCTTGGGATTAAACCAAGTCTTTATCGCTGAATGTGAGGTGAATATTGCCTACGAATACAAAAAGAGCCCGGTTTCCCGGGCTCTTTTTGCTGATCAACTTACAGCTTCATTCTTTAGCTGTTGTAGAACTTCAACAATGGCGCGCTGAAGTCTGGATCGTATGAAAGACCACCAGCCTTGCGTGACTTTGTCTTTACCATTCCAATCGGTGGCAACGATCCATTCTCAGCTGCATTCGCCAACATTTCAGCGATAGCAACATATTGCTTGGTCGTTGTTGTGCAATGGCCAGTTCCATTAACTGTTGTTTGAGTAACTGGCGTAATGCCCACAAACTTTGTGTAGTTTGCTGGCGTTAACTGCCATAGCGGCAACACATTATTACGAGTGGTCTTGGCAAGTTTTGAGTTCTTATTCTTCGCAGTAGCGAGGTAGTTCTCAACTGCCTTGTTTACCAACCACTGGGCATTTCCAGCAGGCGTGACTTGGTCCGCTTCTCCTGCAACAATGACTGTTGGATCAGAGAAAGTTCCCTTATGTGAAACGAGTGCACGCATCTTGGTGACCGCTGCAGCGTTTGCGGTCGCTTTAGGAGCGCCAGCAAGGTAGCCGAGCATCGTTGTAGTTGCATCCAGGCCACTTAGAGCGCTGCTGAAAGCAAACAAGTCATCGCCAAGTTGTGCAGCGTAATCAGTCTTGGTGTTATCAAAGATTGCTCCACCAACTTGATTCTCTACATCCCAAGTAGCAAGAATGCCTAGAAGTGCAGAGTTCGTTACGTTTTCGAGAGCTCCAAATGCAGGCGATAGTCCCGCTGCGAATTGAATAGCACCGGCACCGCTTGCTGGGCCAGGGCCTGTTGCTCCATCAAAGCTTGCGCTCTTGGTCGGAACACCTGACATCAATGCAACAAGGACAAGCGCTGATCGCGAAGGAATTGCTGCCTGAATTGCGGCTGGAACTTTCGATGTTGCAGGCCATGCTGGCATTGTTGCATTTGCAACAAAGGCAGCCTGGAGTGTGCCTGCCACGGTGAGAACTTTGACCATATCTTGCTCGGCTTCGCTAATACCTGCAGCACCAGCAGAGTAATTACCGCCTTTGATTGTTGGATCAAAGAAAGTCTTTATTCCCCATAGGGCGTCGCCAGCCATCTTCAAGCTTGCTTCAACAGTTCCTGCTGCAGGGCAGAGAAGTCCAACGGAATCAACCAGATTTGGATTCTGCTCAGCCACGGCCTGTGTGATGAAGGCGCCAAGGGATTCGCCCCATGTGGCAACTTTCTTCACTGTTGGGAATTGCTTCTTGATGATTCCGATGAGTTCGACATTTGTCTTTACTCCAGAATCTGCGTTCCAACCTTGCCTTGCAAAGCCAGATCCACCAACTGCGTAACCCTTTGTAAGAAGCGCAGTTGCAACTTCAACTACTTGAGCAGCGCTCTGGCCAGGGGCTGGTTGAGGTGACTTAAGAACGGTGTATCCACCGATTCGTGGAACCGTCGGTGAGATATCAAATGGATAGCGATATCCATGTGAGAAGAGGAAGAGAGTTCCACCAAAATTGGCAGGAACTTGGAAAATATATTGCGCACCATCAGAGGTGAGTCCGACGCACTCAGTCAAAATGACTTTGTTAGTACAGACTGGATTTGCAGAGGCAGTGCTAGGAACTGCAACAAGTGCAGTCGTTGTTAGCGCAGCGACCGAAACTAGCGAAATGAACCGCTTCTTAAAGTTTCTCATGAGTTAGTAGGTATTCCTTTCGCTGGCAATGCAGCTCTCTTTGCCGTTGTCTTAGTGACTGGCTGAGTCGCATTGTTATCAGTGGTGTACAAAGTACGTGCTGCATCAAGTGGCTTTAACTCGCCAGCGAGATTGAACTTTCCAAACCAGAATGCGCTGTGACCAGCGTGGCTTGTGGCGGTCCATCCCATTGGGCTATAGCCGATGCTGGCAAAGGTTGAACCCTTTGTCTCCATCGCCTTGATTAACTTCGCGCGAGTTGGGCTTGTACCTGCCGCGCGGAGAGCTTGAGCAACAACGAGCGCGTAGTTCATTCCGATTGCAACGTTATTGTCGAACTCGACGCCCTTGTTGTAATTCGCATTCACTTCGCGGAAAAGCTTGACGTATTCGTCAGCGGTATCCGAGGGATCTGGAGCGAAGGAGAGACCAATCGCGCCATTAAAGAGAGCTGCAGCTTGTGCAGCAGGAATTCCTGCTGGCGCAAGGCTCAACTTCAATGTGGTGGTGTCAGAACCAACGGATCCAAGAATCCACTGTGGCTTGTAGCCTGCTGCATTTGCAACGGCAAGAACTGGAGCAGTAGCTGAAGAAACAGTCATGAGGACCACAACTTCGCACTTTGCGGCAACGAGCTTGCCGATCCAGACTTGAGCAGTTGCTGAGCTTTGAGTTCCTGAAACATACTTCACATGTTCAGCGAACTTCACGCCAGCAGCGGTAAATCCTTTCGCTGCATCTGTACCAAAGTCGTCATTCTGGCTGACAAGACAGACTGTCTTGCTTGCGAGATTTTCATTGATATAGGTACCAATGATGCGACCTTCAGCTGCGTAGCTTGGGAATGACATAAATGTCGTTGGATACTTCTTCTTATCAGCAAAACCACTAAATCCAGTGAGTACGCCGATGGAAGGAATCTTGCGTGAACCTAGGCGGACTTTGCTGGCAATTGCGAGATTGTTCGCAGTACCGAGCTGTCCGACAAGAGCGAAGACTCTGTCTTTCAAAATTAATTCGTTTGTCTTATTGATCGCTTCCTGTGGGATGTAGCGATCATCCTTAATAATAAGGTTGACTTTGCGACCGTAAATGCCGCCGTTTGCGTTGAGATAATCAAAGTATGCCTTCATAGCTGGCGCTACCTTGTTGTAACCCGGAGCAGCAATACCAGTCATAGGTACTGTGATACCGAGCTTGATTTCGCTTGAAGAAACGCCAGTCTCTGCATTAGCCGGTACGACTGAAGCGGCAAGCGCTACAGATGTCACGACAGATGCGAACAAGACTGATTTCTTGTTGCGTCGTAAGCTGATCATTTATTTCCTTCCATCGAGGGTTTTTTCTTTTTCAGTGCTTCGCTTTCTGATGATGCTCTCGGCGCTTTCTGATCGACTCGGCGGGGCCGTTCGGTGAGAAGAGCACTGTGAGAATCAGCAGTACGCTCACAATGAAACCTGGCAAGTTCGAGATGACCTTTTCAGATTCACCGAGGCTGGTCGAGATTACCTCGGCGATCTCAGGGATCACCACGAGAATTACAGCGCCTAGCATGCTACCTGCGAGGCTAGTTACGCCAGCCAACACCGCACCCGTGATGAGGGTGAAGGAGAGGCTGAGCGGGAATGCGCTCGGGGCGACGATGCTGATCATGCCTAAGAGGGCTCCTGAGAGCCCTGCGGCTCCAGCGCTGATGGTGAAGGCGAGAATCTTGGATTGAGCGACGTTGATGCCGCATAGCTGGGCGGCGGTTGGGTTAGCGCGAAGCGCCTTCCAGGTGCGCCCATACCTGCTGTGCAGAAGATTGCGAATCAAGAACATGGCAATCAGAACAACGAAGGCTGAAATCCAGAAGAACCATTTATATAGAGTGAAATCTTCACCGAATCGCGCAGGTGGATTTCCAGCATCATAAACAAGTCCCGTTTCGCCACCAAGAAAGGTAAATTGATTTGCAAGTGTCGGAAGTCCGACCGCAAGAGCAAGAGTTGTTCCCGCAAGATATGGACCAGATAGTCGTCCAGCAGCAAAACCTAAGATAAAACCAATCAGTGACGTGACGATGACAGACATTAACAATGTAAACCAAAATGGTGATTGCCAATATGTTTGTGATAGCGCTGCAGCATAAGCGCCGATTGCAAGAAATGCACCATGGCCCAAAGAAACTTGTCCGGAATATCCAGTCAGAATGATAATTGATGCAATTGCCAGAGTAGTAATGGCAATAGTGGCACCTTGGTAAACCCGTAATTCATCCACGCGGTCAGCCACAATTAAAAGTATCCAGCCAAAAATGACGAAGAGTGCAAATACTTTTTTCGTCGATAAATTATGCATTTCGGACCTTCTTTGATCCGAAGATTCCGTTGGGCTTAATCACTAATGACAGCAATAGAACGACAAATACGGCCGGGAAAATTAAGGTGGTGCTTACGTAATTCAGGATAAAAGCGATACCTATTCCCAAGACCATTCCACCCACAACAGCTCCGGGCAAACTTTCTAGTCCGCCTATTACGGCAGCAACGAATCCAAATACAAGCAAGGTATCGAGTGAATTTGGCGAGAGTATGTCATTAGGAGTTACCAGTACTCCTGCAACTGCTCCAGCTCCTCCAGCAAATGTCCAACCGATAGTGCGGATGGGTCCTACGCGAATACCTGCCAAACGTGCGATTTCCGGTTGAAACGCTGAGGCGCGGAGCGCTAAACCAAGATTAGTTCGTTGGAAAATGATGGAAAAGGCAATCATTACAAGGGCTGCCCCCACAATGACGAGAACATTTAGCCGAGAAAACGGAATAGTTGCTCCAGCTACAACAAAGTTATCGGTGGATACGGGTGAAGCAAAGCTTCGATATTCATTACCCCAGATCATTCCGACGACGCTTCGAATGACTCCAAGTAGTCCTAACGTTGCGATAACAGGAGCAAGTGCAGCAACTGGACCGTCATCGGCATGCTTGAAGAGAGTACGCATGAAGAAGTATTCAACGCCAGCGCCAAGTAACGAACCGATAATGATGGCGATAAGAAGTGAGAACCAGAAATTTCCGGTTCGAACCATCATCTCGTATCCGATATAGGTAGAAAAAATAGCTTGGCCGGCTTGAGCAAAGTTCACTACTCGGGTTGATCGCCAGACTAGGACAAGTGCTAACGCCATCAAACTGTAGATCGAACCTAGCGTTATGCCGATAAGTATCGTGCTAAAGAATTGTCTCATTAGTACCCCAAGTAAGCCGATCGTAGTGCAGGATCATTCATTAAGTCTTGAGCTGGTCCTGAGGCAACAAGTTCGCCTAGATTAAGAATGACGCCAATATCAGCAATCTCTAAAGCAGAGATTGCATTTTGTTCCACCAAAACAACAGTCATGTTTAGTCGCTTACGAAGATCGTTGATAGCAGTAAAAATCTGTTCGATGATGAGCGGAGCAAGTCCCAAGGATGGTTCATCGAGTAGTAGCAATTTAGGACGAGAGACTAAAGCTCGACCAATCGCCAGCATCTGACGTTCGCCACCCGACAATGTATTGGCACTCTGGGACATACGTTCACCAAGTCGAGGGAAAAGTTCTACAACTTCATTAATTGCTTGAGCTGTGTCGCTCTTATCGTTGCGCCAGAGACCACCAACAAGGAGATTTTCCTTTACCGTCAATTCTGGAATGACAGACTTTCCTTCTGAAACATGGGAAATTCCGCGGCGAACTAAATCTTCTGGCTTAACGCCCACCATTGATCGATCGTTCCAGCGCGCAGTACCTGAGGTTGGAGACTTAAGACCTGAGAGGGTGCGCAGAAGAGTTGTCTTACCCGCACCGTTAGAACCGATAACCGCTGCGAGTTTGCCTTCTGGAACTTCAAAACTAACGTCAGAGAGGGCACGAATCGCACCGTGATCAACCGTAAGTTTATTGATCAATAGCGCAGTCATCGCTTCTTATCCCCTGCGTGAGAACCTAAGTACGCTTCAATGACGGCTGGATTACTTCTCACTTCTTCTTTACTGCCTGATGCAATGACCTCGCCAAAATTCAAAACTGATATTCGATCACAGATTGACATCACCACATCCATATGGTGTTCAACAATAATGATGGAGGTTACAGACTTTAGATTTCCTACTAACGCGTTAAACCATTCAATGTCTTGCGCGCTCAACCCTCCAGCAGGTTCATCAAGAAGAAGAATTTTCGGTTCAGAAATTAGTGCGCGCGCAATTGATACTCGTTTTGTATCAGGGTAAGAAAGCGTGTCAGCGCGGCGCTCAGATACTGAGCCGGCATAAACACGCTCAAGCGCAGCTTGGGCACGATTGCGTAAGGCTGCTTCATCTTTTCGAGTTAATCCCAGGAAAGATTGTGTAAGGCCCGTGCGTGCCAAATGATTTGCACCGAGCATGACATTTTCGGAAACTGTGAGATCTGGGAATAGTCCAACGCCTTGTAGAGTGCGAGCAATTCCACGATGCACGAGTTGGTGAGGTTTCGGCCACTGTACTTTCTTGCCGAATAACTCAAGAGTTCCTTCAGCTGGAGGAACAATTCCCGACAATGCGTTGAATACTGTTGTCTTTCCGGCGCCATTTGGACCAATCAGCCCTAGAACTTCACCTTTGCGGAGTTCAAGATTTACCTTATTGAGAGCTTTCAAGCCACCAAAATTTACTGAGAGACCATCAATAGAGAGCACAGTGGCGTGGTCTGCCATGTGATCTCCTAACCTATGTAAATCCGTTTTACTCTCGGTCCGAGGCGCGTAACAATCTCATAATTGATCGTTCCGCACGCAGCAGCCCATGAGTCCGCCGTATAACAAGTGTCGGAAGTGTAACTGTGACTCTTCTCGCTGCCAATGAGGTAAGCCCAATCTCCGGCACGCGCTTGTGACTCTTTTCCTAAATCCACAACAAATTGGTCCATAGAAACTCGTCCAATAATTGGTGACTTTTTGTTACCAATGAGTACGCCTGCTCGATGGTCTGCATTTCTTGGCACGCCATCGGCATAACCCATGGAAATAACTCCCAGTTTTGTATCAACTTTTGTTATAGCTGTGCCGCCGTAACCTACCTGTGAGCCGGCTGGGACATCTTTAACAAGATGAATTCTTGCCCTTAATGAAAGTGCTGGCCTCAATTGGAGTTTGAATGAATCTCCCATTTTTTCTACATCAGGGCTCAATCCATACATCGCTATTCCAAGTCTCACAACATCAAAATGTGAATCAGAATCATTAATGGTTGCAGCTGAATTACTGAGGTGAATAATTTCTGGTTGAACACCTAATGCACGTGCCTCTTCAATGCTCTCAAGAAATCTATCCCTTTGTTGTCGATTAAAGTTATGTCCTGGTTCATCGGCGCGCGCAAAGTGTGACCAGATTCCGACAATCTTGATCCGACCAGTACGTTGAGCATTTGCTGCAGTCTGCAATAACTCTCTCCATTCAAGAAGCGCTCCACCGCGAGACATTCCAGTATCAACTTCAAGATGAACTCGAGGAACTTTTCTTAAGACATCGCCCGCAGCGAGGACTCGATGAAGATGTTCAACAGAGGGAACGCCAAGATCGATGTTGCTCTGCACTGCAGCTTCAAAGTCATCAGTGATTGGGGTTAACCAGGCGAGAATCGGAGCGCTAATTCCACGGTCGCGAAGCGTGAGAGCTTCCTCAAGAAGTGCTACTCCCAGCCAGGTAGCCCCCGCGCTAATGGCCCGCTCTGCGACTGGAATTAATCCATGTCCGTACGCATCCGCTTTCACAACAGCGAGCGCGGGTTTAGCTGACTTTGTCATCAGGTGTTTGACGTTCATCTCAATAGCGCTGAGATCTACCAGCGCTTCCGCACGATTATTGGAAGTCATAGCTCTTCTAGGAGGGTTGACGCCGTGATGGGATGAAGCGATCGATTGCCACAACAAGGACAAGAATGGCACCACCTATAAACATTCCACCAAGTAAGTCAGTGAACCAATGCGTGTTTCTCAGCAGTGATGCAGATCCAACCGCAATCGTGAGAAGTGCAACGAGCCAATAAAGTTTCAAGCCTTCAAAAGGCGCGCGGTGGGTATACCGGAAGATTATGTAGGCAAAGAGTCCCCAGGTCACAAGCGCATTAGAAATGTGTCCGCTGGGATAAGCCATCCCATCAGTGAACATGCATACATCAAAGTTTTCACGAGCTTTACATCTTCCAAAAAATATCTTTGCGGATCCTACAAACACGTTAAGAAAAACTAATGATAGGAATGAAAGATTGAGTGGACGCCATGACTGAAAGCGACGACTTATCAGTGCAGCTGTAATGAGCAGAATGGATGCGGTCACCCAACGTAATCCAAGATCATCAATTCGAAGAATTAAGAAATTAGTGAAACCTGTGAAACGAGGACGCTCAATTTCTGCAACAACTTTATCGAATCTATAGAGCAAACCTTGATTGATGACATCTAGAGTTACAAGAACAAAACCAAAAGTCAGAACTGCTGCCCAGCGCAGTGCCACATTCATCTCTTGGCGACGATGTTCGTATCGCTGATCTACTACATCATCGAAGATGTCATCAGATTTGGTACTCATTCCACTGTCACCGATTTAGCCAAATTTCTGGGTTGATCTACATCATTACCGCGCGCCACCGCCATTTCATAGGCAAATACTTGAAGCGGAACAATAGAAAGTAAAGGTTGCAATAACTCCAGAGATTGCGGGATTCGGATTACATGAGGCACATCAAGTTTTGTAGTGGAATCAGCAATAGCAATAACTTTGGCACCACGTGCTTTTACCTCTTGAATGTTGCTCAACATCTTCTCTGAGATTTCACTTGTGGCAGGTGGCAAAATTGCAATCACAGGAGTTCCCGCTTCAATGAGCGCGATGGGGCCATGTTTGAGTTCGCCTCCTGCAAATCCTTCTGCATGCATATAAGCCAACTCTTTTAGCTTGAGTGCGCCTTCCAAAGCTGCGGGATAGCCGACGTGGCGGCCAAGGAATAGAACGGATGTTGAATCCTTAAATCCTCGAGTCATCGTACGGAGAGGTTCAACAGTCTCCAGGATCTCTTCCACTTTATTAGGGAGCGCCAATACTTCTTCACGAATAAGAACGATGTCGCTAGCACTCAGCGTCTTCTTTTCTTGTGCAAGGTAGAGACCTACGACATGAAGCGCAACAATCTGAGTGAGGAGTGCTTTAGTGGAAGCCACCGCGATTTCTGGACCTGCATGGGTATAGAGGACTCCATCAGATTCCCGAGGAATAGTGGAACCGATGGTGTTACAGATGGAGAGAGTCTGAGCGCCAAGTTCTTTAGCATGACGAAGCGCCATCAATGTATCCATTGTCTCTCCTGATTGAGAGATTGTTATAACGAGTGTGTTCTTGGATAGGACTGGCTTGCGATAGCGAAATTCTGAGGCGAGTTCGACATCGACAGGAATCTTCGCCCACTCTTCTAACGCATATTTTCCGATAAGTCCGGCGTGATAGGCCGTTCCACAGGCAAGAATCAATATGCGATCGATATCCAAAGAAAGATTTTCAATCTCTTTACACTCAATTTTTCCATCTGCGCCAAATCGCCCTAGGAGGGTGTCAGAGATTGCTTTGGGTTGTTCAAAAATTTCTTTCAACATGAAGTGAGTAAATCCGCCGCGCTCGGCTGCTTTAGCATCCCATGTAATTTCGTAGGCCTTCGGAGTTATTGCTCCACCCTCTAAATCGGTCACGCTAACGCCCTGTGGCGTGACATCTACAACTTGATCTTGGCCTAACTCCAGAGCTTTCTTCGTATGAGAGATGAATGCTGAGACATCCGAGGCTAAGAAGTTCTCACCGTCGCCGACGCCTACAACTAAAGGGGAGTTTCGTCTCGCACCAACAATATGTTCGGGTGAATCAGAATGAATCGCAAGAAGAGTGAATGAACCGCGAAGTTGTTTACATACAGAGCGCATTGCTGCTGCGAGGTCCTGGTTCTTTCTAAATTCGTCACTAAGTAAGTGCGCTACAGATTCGGTATCAGTTTCTGAGGTGAATGTGTGGCCTCGTTTTTCTAGATCTTCCTTAAGCTCAACATAATTCTCGATAATGCCATTATGGATTACCGCAAGTTTTCCATCATTGGAGATATGTGGATGGGCATTAGTGTCGGTAGGTCCCCCATGCGTTGCCCAACGAGTATGGCCAATTCCACTCGTTGCATTGTCATATGTTGATGTCAGTGAGCTTTCTAGATTATTGAGTTTGCCAGCTTTCTTTGCCACAACAAGTGGTGCGCTCTTTTCGGTAGCAAGAGCCACCCCTGCAGAGTCATAACCACGATATTCCAGACGGCGTAAGCCCTCAATGACGCGCGATAGTGCTGGGTTCGGACCTGTGTAGCCGACAATCCCGCACATTCGTGAGCTCCTTTAGATAAGGATGGTTAAAGCGAGAGTTCGGATTTTACTAGTGAAGCCAGCGACTCAGCGAATTGCTGGGCATCGGTGCGATTCTCAGCCTCAATCATCACTCTAATCAATGGCTCAGTGCCCGATGCACGCAACAACACTCGTCCTGTTAAACCTAACTGGCTTTCAATCTTCTTTACTGATTCTTGAATTCTCTGGTTATGTGCCAATTTCTCTTTGGCAACACCAGAAACGTTAATCAAGACTTGGGGATAGCGCTTCATAAAGGAAGTGAGCTCCTTCAAACTCTTCTTTGATTGTGCCACGTGAGAAATAAGGTGGAGCGCAGTCAAAAGCCCATCACCAGTATTTCCATACTTGCTCATGATGACGTGTCCCGATTGCTCACCGCCGAGCGTGTGACCCTCTGCTGTCATCTTCTCAAGTACATAACGGTCACCGACTGGGGTTGCTATAAATCCAATTCCTCGAGCCTCGAGTGCGCGAATTAATCCCAGATTTGTCATCACAGTACCTACAACAGTTTTGGTAGGTAAGTGAGTGTGATCGGCAAGAATTCCCAATATGTAATCGCCGTCTACGACATTTCCTTCGTGATCAATAGCAAGGACGCGATCTGCATCGCCATCATGAGCTATCCCTAAATCTGCGTGCTCAGACTTCACGGTTGCAATTAGGTTCTCTAGGTGCGTAGAGCCACAATTCTGATTGATGTTCAAACCATTAGGGCTCGCCGAAATTGCAACAACTTCTGCGCCTGCCCGCCGTAATACTTCTGGTGCAACAAAAGAAGCTGCTCCGTTTGCACAATCCACCACAATCTTCAATCCTGCGAAACTTGATTCAATCGTGCCCAAAAGATATGAAATGTATTTCTCGCGTGATTCTGTATCTTCGATTTCGTGGCCAATTTCCATCTCAGCTGGCCTCTGCCAAGGCTGACCTAGAAGTCTTTCGATCTTGCCTTCGATGGCATCATCTAATTTTCGTCCAGTGCGAGAGAAGAATTTAATTCCGTTGTCTTGCGCTGGATTATGGGAAGCGCTAATCATCACTCCGAGATCAGCTTTTAACTCCGTAATAAGAAATGAAACGGCAGGCGTTGGAAGAATTCCGACTTTTCGAACATCTACTCCGCTTTCGGTAAGCCCCTTGCAAATTGCAGCTTCTAGATATGCGCCAGATTCGCGAGAGTCTTGGCCGACGATTGCAACAGGGCGATGCCCCGCAAATTCACCACTTTCGGTGAGAACTTCGGCAGCAGCAACAGCTAAATCGTGCGCTAATTTTTCAGTGAGATCAACGCCAGCAACGCCTCGGACACCGTCGGTGCCAAAGAGGGCCATATGTGAGACGTTAAATTAACGCTTGCTGTATTGCGAGCGCTTACGTGCCTTCTTAAGGCCGTACTTCTTACGCTCAATAACACGAGGATCGCGAGTTAAGAACTTCGCCTTCTTCAATGCAGGACGGTTCGCATCAGTGTCAATCTCGTTAAGTGCACGAGCAACACCAAGGCGGAGCGCGCCAGCTTGTCCAGAAATTCCGCCACCATCGATACGAGCGATGATGTCGTACTTACCTTCTGCGCCAACAGTACGTAGTGGCTCAGAGACAGCTTGTTGGTGAACTTTATTTGGGAAGTAAACATCAAGAGCTTTGTTATTGACGGTCCAGCGACCAGAACCTGGTACGAGGCGAACACGTGCAACAGCTTCTTTACGACGACCAACGCCAGCGCCTGGTGCAATAACAGCAGCGCGGTTTGTGGCGCCAGCAGGAGTGCTGGAGCTATACGCAGTTGTGGTTTCGTTTTCGCTCATTATTACTTACCAACCTTGGTCTGATCGATTTGTGTGAATGTGTAAGGAACTGGCGCTTGTGAACCATGTGGATGTTCTGCACCTGCATAAACCTTAAGTTTGGAGGCCATCTGCTTTCCGATGGAATTCTTTGGGAGCATTCCCTTGATTGCTTTTTCAACAGCGCGGGTTGGGAACTTCTCCATCAACTGCACGTAGTTACGTGAAGTAAGACCGCCTGGGAAACCTGAGTGTTGGTGGGCGAACTTGTCGGCCATCTTTGATCCAGTAAGAACTACCTTGTCTGCATTGATAACGATGACGAAGTCACCCATATCCATGTGAGGTGCGAATGTTGTCTTGTGCTTGCCGCGAAGGAGCACTGCAGCATGGCTAGCTAGGCGACCGAGAACAACGTCGGTTGCATCAATGACATGCCACTTACGTGCAACGTCGTTTGGGGTCGGACTAAAGGTACGCACGACAAACTCGCTTTCTTCTTACTTCTTTATTGGATCCGCTCCACGATTTTCTACAGAAGACCTGCGGAGGCAGAAGGGGAAGGTTACCCGCATGCGGGAAAGGGGTCAAAATCGGGGCTCAGAGCTGGAAAAACACGCGGACTCGAGGTTCCAGCCCCCGCTTTACCTAATTCTCAAGGCCAAATTTCACATCAGTTTCAGTTTTTGCCAAAAAAGTTGGAAGGTACTTCCCTTTCTTCTTTTTGCTCCATCCAAGCCTGCTCCACGAGTGTTCACTAAAACTCTCTCCAGCGTCATGGGAAATCGCAGCCGAACAACCATAGCGATCTAAAGAGTATTTGACCCAAAAATTCTCAATTTGTATTACTAGAGACTTCTCCTTGATTAATCTCTTGGTTAGTTCTTCGTATTGCGCTGCGTTCTTTTTTTCAAGCTCAAAAAAAAGATCGAAGTAGGCATTATCTCGCTCTACATCATCAAAATTTTCAAGATCTTCTTGAGTCATGAGGAAAAGTCTATATCAAGTGCCGCATGGTAAGGCGATGACTTTATCTGTACGTACACGAAGGGTCTGCATACGTTTTCCGTTAATGATGGCTTCAGCGTAAGCAACTCCGAGGTACTGTGACGGCTTCCTACTCTTGCATCTCTCCCAAGTGCTTTTATTCTCTATTTTCTGAAACGCAGGAATAAGTTCGGATATTTTCAAAGTTCCTATAACAACTTCATGATTACGCAAAAAGCCTTTCTTGTAAATTACTACTGTGAGACTAAGGTTTCGTATTTGTTTATCACACTTTGATGTGGCATTTACTTTCACGGCCTCAAAGCCTTTTTGCCTTTTGATTGAATCAGAAAGATGTGGGTTATCTACTCGTATGAAACATTTTGTGAGCGGAGGCGTAACTTTAGAGGCAATAGTGGTCGGCGCGCTCGTTGTTGATATGAGTGTAATAGCGAGAGAGATAGAAGCAATTTTGTAATTAGAAATTGACATCCAGCAAGAATGTCTGATTTCAAAAAAGTCGTTGCAAAGTTATCCACAATTGGATACTTGAGTAATCAGTGGGTCCAGACGGGTTCGGGGCTCTCATAGACCTGGCCCTCGGCGCCAAAGATCAAGAATCTGGTGAATCCGCGAGCAAACCAGCGATCGTGCGTCACTGCAATGACTGTTCCTTGATAACTCGAGAGCGCGCGCTCTAGAGCTTCTGCGCTAGCCAAATCCAAGTTATCAGTTGGCTCATCGAGCAATAACAAAGTATCGCCAGCAAGTTCAAGCAGGAGAACTTGGAAGCGCGCTTGCTGTCCACCAGAAAGTGAAGTGAATTGTTGTTCAGCTTGTTGATCAAGTTCATAGCGACCGAGAACGCTTTTTGCAGCGCCAAGTTGAAGTGAATGTTCTTCCCAGAGAATTTCCAACAATGTTTTGCCAACAAATTCTGGATGTGCGTGGGTCTGGGCAAAGAATCCTGGGACTACACGAGCACCAAGTTTAAATGTTCCCGTATATCTAACAGTCTCATCACCCGATAGTCGCCGTAAGAAGTGTGACTTTCCCGTTCCGTTTTTGCCGAGAATTGCAACGCGATCTTGGTAGTAAATCTCAAAGGTAAATGGTTCAGTGAGATTCTCAAGTGTTAAATCTTCACATGTAACAACTCGCTCCCCTGTGCGCCCACTCTTCAAAGTTACTTTCACATCTTGTTCAACAGGAGGAGGTGGTGGTGGGCCCACTTCTTCAAACTTTCGCAGACGAGTCTGCATGGCGCGATAACGTGAAGCCATATCTGGTGAGCTCGCGGCTTGCCATTGCATAGTGAGCACTAATTCTTTTAAGCGCTTATGTTCATCTTCCCAACGCTCAACAAGTTGTGCGAACTGTTCGTTTCGCGATTTGCGTGCATCATGCCAAGTATTGAAGCCTTCTCCATGAATCCAGGCAGTGTTTCCATTAACGCCTTGCTCAAGAGTCACGACTTTTGTAGCGGTGGCCGCTAATAATTCGCGATCGTGGCTAATAAAGAGAATAGTTTTCTTGGAATCACGGATCTGTTCCTCTAGCCACCGTTTTGCTGGCACATCGAGATAGTTATCAGGCTCATCAAGAATCAAGACTTCTTCGGGGCCCTTAAGTAAACACTCGAGCACTATCTTTTTCTGCTCGCCGCCAGAGAGTGAATTTACTTCTCGATTGGCTACTCGGTCATAAGTTTTTCCAAGCGCGTTGGAACAGGCAATATCCCAGAGAACTTCTTGTTCATAACCACCAGCATCGCCCCAATCAGCCAGGGCTTGGGCATATGCCATCTGTTCTTTCTCTGCATCACTTTGAGCCATCGCTTCTTCTGCTGCTTTGAGTTGCGCCGCTGCATGACGAATTCGAAGTGGTGAAACTGATACAAGTAAGTCGCGCACAGTTGAGGTATCGCGAATAGAACCAATGAACTGGCGCATCACGCCGAGTCCACCATTAATAATAATTTGTCCAGAATCTGGCTGGAGATCTCCTGCAATCATTCTGAAGAGAGTGGTCTTACCTGAACCATTGGGTCCAATTAAGGCAACTTTAGATCCATCGCCAACACGAAATGAAACATCATTCAGTAGTACCCGTCCATCAGATAACGCGTACTCGATGCCAACTACATTTATCTGACCCATTTACTCTTCATCTCGTCGGCGAATTGTGATTGCAGCGCGCGACTGAAGCTCGGAATCATGCGGATATTCAACTGCAACGAGGGTGAGTCCACGCGCAGGAAAAACCATGCTTTCACTCACACGTGTTTTATTGATAAGCAAAGAGCTAATCCAATCCGGTTCGAAGCGTCCTTCACCGACACATACAACAGCGCCAACGATGTTGCGCACCATTGAATAACAGAAGGCATCAGCAGTGACGGTAGCAACCAAGCTCGCATCAGCCATCCGCTCCCAATGAAATTTCTCTAAGCGGCGAATTGAGGTTCCAGCTCCACCAGGCTTACAAAACGTTGCAAAATCATGTTCACCCAAGAGTCGCGCGCTTGCATCGTTCATGCGCGATAAATCTAAGTGGCGGTACCACGTAACGATATCGAAGCGCTTGAGAGGTTCGAGTAGTCGTTGTCCATCAGCAATCTTGTAAACATAAGTGCGTCGTAGCGCTGAGAATCGCGCATGAAAATGAGGCGGTGCTTTAGAAATAGCTTTGACGCGCACCTCTTCAGTAATCATGCGATTCAATCGATAGACCAAATCTTGAGGGTCCCATTCTTTGCCATATTTATCTCGTTCCGGCAGATCCACATGTGCAACTTGCGCTGTTGCGTGAACGCCAGCATCGGTGCGACCGGCAACGATTAATTCCACATTACTTCGCGTGAGGCCCGAAAGCGCAGACTCTAATTCGCCTTGAACAGTCCGCTGATCTGGTTGGCGCGCCCATCCACTAAATCCCGTTCCGTCGTAAGAGAAATCAATCCGAAAACGAAGAAACCCACTCTCGGGATTGAGAGTGGGTTCCATTTTTAATTCGTTTTCTACGAGGAGTTACTCAGCTTTCTTAGCTGCAGCCTTCTTCTTTGGCGCTGCTTTCTTGGCAGCCTTCTCTGCTTCATCAACTACTGCTTTCTTGGCAGGAGTTCCTTCAGCAAGAACTTCAATGATCGCCATTGGAGCGTTATCGCCCTTACGTGGACCGATCTTGGTGATACGTGTGTATCCACCATTGCGTGATTCGAAACGTGGTGCAATCTCAGTAAAGAGTGTGTGCACAACGCTCTTATTTGCAATCGATGCCATGACCTGACGACGCGCTGCAAGATCACCCTTCTTGGCAGTGGTGATCAACTTTTCAGCGAGTGGACGTAGGCGACGTGCTTTGGCTTCGGTAGTACGAACCTTGCCGTTTTCGAAGAGTTGTTCTGCAAGAGTGCGGAGCAACAACTTCTCGTGCGCTGGGCCGCTTCCAAGACGCGGACCTTTGGATGGACGTGGCATGGTTTTTCTCCTTAAGCCTGGTCGTCGTTGTAGTCGACGCCGTAGTTCTGATGCTTGGTTGGATCAAAGCCGACTGGTGAATCCTTAAGTTGAAGGCCCATGGATACGAGCTTCGCCTTAACTTCATCAATTGATTTCGAACCAAAGTTACGAATATCGAGCAGATCTGCTTCGCTGCGTGAGAGAAGTTCTCCAACAGTGTGGATTCCTTCGCGCTTCAAGCAGTTATAAGAACGAACCGTGAGATCAAGATCTTCAATAGGAAGAGCGAGATCTGCAGCAAGAGCTGCATCTTGGACGGATGGTCCAAGGTCGATACCTTCAGCAGCGTAGTTAAGTTCGTGTGCAAGTCCGAAGAGTTCGACAAGTGTCTTACCGGCAGATGCCATGGCATCGCGAGGTGAGATGGACTTCTTGGTCTCTACATCAACGATCAAGCGATCGAAGTCGGTACGTTGTTCAACACGAGTTGCTTCTACTTTGTAGGTAACGCGGAGAACTGGCGAATAGATGGAGTCGACTGGAATTCGTCCAATTTCGGCGCCAACTTGCTTGTTCTGGACTGCAGTCACATAACCGCGGCCGCGTTCGATAGTTAATTCAATCTCAACGTTTGCTTTGCTGTTCAGTGTTGCAATGTGAAGATCTGGATTATGAACTTCAACTCCTGCAGGTACTGCAACATCGGCACCCGTGACTGTTCCAGAACCGTTCTTACGGATGTAAGCAACGGTCGGCTCATCATTATCGGATGAGAGCACGAGGTTCTTGATGTTAAGGACGATATCTGTGAGATCTTCCTTTACGCCTTCAAGAGTGGTGAACTCATGAAGCGCACCTGCTACGCGGATGCTTGTGACAGCCGCTCCAGGGATTGATGAGAGCAGGGTACGACGCAGTGAATTTCCGAGTGTGTAACCAAAACCTGGCTCCAACGGTTCAATAATGAAACGTGAACGGTTCTCGCTTACTACTTCTTCGGTCAGTACGGGGCGTTGTGCGATGAGCACTTCTTTCCTCCATTGTCTTGAGAGATCCGCTATTTGATCCCTCGGTTAGTACTTGTGTTATGAAGTTGTTTTCTTGCCAAGCGATCGAAAAACCCTTGCGGGTTAATCAATTACTTGGAGTAAAGCTCAACGATGAGTTGTTCCTGAACCTGTGTGTCGATGACAGCACGGGTTGGGAGGCCGTGAACGATGATGCGCATCTGCGATGCAACAACTTCGAGCCAAGCTGGAACGGACTTCTCACCAAATTCAGCGCTTGCGACGATGAATGGTGTGAGGTCTTGAGATTTAGCGCGAACATCGACAATGTCATATTGGCTTACGCGATATGAAGGGATGTCGACCTTCTTGCCATTAACAAGAATGTGGCCGTGACGAACGATCTGACGCGCCATATCGCGGCTCTTTGCAAAGCCTGCGCGATAGATGACGTTATCTAGACGGGTCTCGAGAAGTACGAGCAAGTTTTCACCAGTCTTACCAGTGAGACGGCTTGCTTCTGTGTAGTAGTTACGGAATTGCTTTTCAAGAACACCGTAAATACGTGCGCACTTTTGCTTTTCGCGCATCTGAAGTAGGTACTCAGATTCCTTTGCGCGACCGCGACCGTGTTGTCCTGGTGGATATGGGCGTGACTCAATTGGGCACTTTGGTCCATCGCACTTCGAGCCTTTGAGGAAAAGCTTCACTTTCTCGCGACGGCAGCGCTTGCAATCTGCTCCAAAATAACGGGCCATGTTTCTTCTCCTTTTCTTATACTCGACGTGGTTTTGGTGGACGGCAACCGTTGTGTGCAAGAGGCGTTACATCAGAGATGGCGCCGACTTCCAAACCAGCTGCTTGTAGTGAACGAATTGCAGTTTCGCGACCGGAGCCTGGGCCCTTCACGAAAACATCTACTTTCTTCACACCATGCTCTTGTGCTTTCTTTGCAGCAGCTTCAGCAGCAAGTTGTGCTGCGAATGGTGTTGATTTACGTGATCCCTTGAAACCAACTTGACCAGATGATGCCCATGCAAGGACAGCTCCGGTTGGATCGGTAATGGAAACGATTGTGTTATTGAAAGTGCTCTTAATATAGGCATGGCCAAAAGCAACGTTTTTCTTCTCTTTCTTACGTGCTTTTACCTTTGCCTTGGGTGCAGCAGCAGCTGCAGCAGCGGGCTTAGCTTTAGGCGCGGCCATTACTTGGTCTCCTTCTTCTTGCCAGCGATTGCAACGCGTGGACCCTTACGAGTACGTGCGTTGGTGTGAGTGCGCTGACCACGAACTGGAAGCCCCTTGCGATGGCGAATTCCTTGGTAGCACTGAATTTCAACTTTGCGACGGATGTCGCCTGCGATCTCACGACGGAGATCACCTTCGATCTTGTAATTAGCTTCGATATATTCACGAAGCTTGATGAGATCGGGTTCTTGTAGATCTTTGACTCGGATATCTGGGGAAACACCAGTCGCAGCAAGTGTTGCTTTTGCGCGGGTTTCGCCAATACCGAAGATGTATTGGAGCGCGATCTCAAGCCGTTTTTCACGCGGCAGATCGACGCCAACGAGACGTGCCATCACATACTTCTTTCCATAATCTGAAAGTCCTCCGCAACGCCTCCGAAGATTTTCTTCGGCTCCCGCTTTCAGTCAGGAGGTCAGTTCTCTTTCAAGAACTGTCGCGTCACGCGTTCTCTTATTTAGTTGTTGTTTATCCTTGACGTTGCTTGTGTCGGAGATTGTCGCAAATGACCATCACGCGACCATTACGACGAATGACTTTGCACTTGTCGCAAATCTTCTTCACGCTCGGTTTAACCTTCACGATCAGACTCCTTTTTTCTGTACTACTTCTTTATTGCTATTTGTTTTACTTGTACCGGTAAATGATTCGACCTCGTGTGAGATCGTATGGACTCAGTTCTACGATCACACGATCTTCCGGCAAGATGCGGATGTAGTTCTGTCGCATCTTCCCGCTGATGTGGGCGAGAACTTTGTGTCCATTGGTGAGCTCGACGCGGAACATCGCATTCGGTAAAGCTTCAGCAACAGTGCCTTCGATTTCAATCGCACCGTCTTTTTTAGCCAAGCGTTAACCTCTTTTGTTTAATTCCGTGCTGAGCCCTCATTTGGGCAGAGGGCGAGTTTATGAGAGGGGGTTAGAAAAGGGAAATTCGCTCAAGTTCGGGCTATAGGCCCACAACTTGGATGACTCCAAGCGCGAAAGCCCCGCATGCCACCCATGCCCCGAGGCCTACCACGAGGGGTTTGGCGCCAAGGGCTTTGATCGATGCCCATCGCACTCCGAGGCCCATTCCAAAGAGTCCAATTGATAAGAAGATCTTGGAGAGTTCTTTTCCGCCATTCACAACAGTTTCAGGAAGTGAAAGTGCATTTACCAGAAGCGCACAGATTACAAATCCAATAACAAAAGTTGGGGTCGCAGTACGAAGTGACTTCTTGCTTCCATCTTCTGAAGAGTTACTCATGGAAAGAAAGAGAATAAGAGGAATGAGCAGAACCACACGTGTTAACTTCACAATAACTGCTGAATCAAGAGCATCAGGACCCATGATGGAAGCAGTTGCAATGACTTGTCCAACATCATGAACCGCCGCACCAATCCATGCACCAGCAGTTGCATCACTCAGTGAGAAGACTTGGGCTAGAAGTGGAATGACAAAAACCGAGAGCGTTCCACAGAGCGCAACAAGTGCTACCGCATAAGAGACATCGCGCTCTTCACCCTTGCGAGTAGAGCTAATTGCTGCGATTGCAGTGGCGCCACATATTGCGAAGCCGCCAGCAATCAAGGTTGAGAGCGAGTCACTTAACCCGGCACGCTTTGCGACAAATCGCAGTCCGGTAAAAACTCCCGCAACAATTATTACAACAGCAATTAATCCTTGGGGACCAACCTCACTGAATTTATCGATCGAAATTTGAAAGCCAAGAAGTACAACTCCGAGTCGCAGACATTTACGCGCTGCAAACGTTGCAGCTGCTTTGCCCTTCTTGTTCCAGCCACCCGCATTAACCAAGATAAGTCCAAGAACCATTGACATAAATAACGGCGAGATCGCACCTTCAACTTGGTTGACAAGATATGCAAGTGATACTCCGATGAGGATGATGGAGAAGTACTTGATATTTGTGGCAGTCAACTTCATTAAATACTCGCCAGGCCTAGTTTTGCGCTCCACGCATTGAGATCATTGAGAACAGGCTCGGCAATGGTTATCTCGCCAGTTCCAAGGTTGTTGGGATGAACTCGCTTGCTGCCTGGAATACGGCCGCCCGTTTCGGTGATGCTCGACGCCAACGCATTGAAATCTTCATAGGAAGAAGAGTCGCCAATATCGTTGGGGTCGATTGTGATCACAGTATGCGAAATTGATTGTGGCTTGGTGTCATCATCGGGATTGAACATATCCGGAACTTTGCGCGATAACGCACCTCCGCTAAGGCCTGCAGATAAAGACTCCACCATCAAGCCGAGTGCAAAGCCTTTGGCGCCACCTAGTGGAGCAAGCATTCCCATCAACGCTTCTTTCGCATCTGTAATGGGTTGACCTTGAGCATTAACTGCCCAACCTTCTGGAATTGTTCCGCCTGCTTTCGCAGCTGTTGCAATCTTTCCGCGCGCAACAGCAGATGTTGAAAGATCGATAATCATTGGTGGATTAGATGGGATTCCCGAAGCAATCGGACTCGTAGAAAGTAACGGTGCATTTCCACCAACAGCAGGCATCACCGCAGGGCCATTAGTGAAAATCATTGCGATCTGTCCAGCATCAAGGGCTGGATAAAGATAAACACCAAGTGCGCCACAATGGCTCGAGTTCTTGACTGAGATTAGCGAGATTCCAAATTCTTTTGCTTTCACTACGCCAAGTTCAGCAGCGTTCCACACTTGCCAATGACCTAGGCCGTCTTCTCCGTCAAAACTTGTAATGGCGCCACGCTCCGAAATTACCTTCAGCGTTGCTTCTGGATTGACTCCACCCATGGTTATGCGTTGTAAATAGAAAGGCAGTCGCATCAATCCATGGCTGGGATTTCCCCAAACATCAGATGTGACAATGGCGCGCGCAGTCTTTGCAGCATTTTCCTCTGGAACACCAGCTGCAACGAACATCGCAGTCGCGTGCTCAAGTGCGTGAGATATTGATAGCGCCACTATTTCGCTCGCTTTACTGAACCGACCGCATAGCTTTGTGTTCCACCCGTTAGCGCGGCGGTAATTTCGCTAACAAGTACTCGATTAATTGCAGCTTGGCTCTCGTGGGTGATACCAGCAATGTGAGGTGCCAGAACTACGCTCGAAAGATCAGTGAACCGCTTATCTTGTGGTGGTTCTTGAGCTCGTACATCAAGACCAGCGCCAGCAATCACGCCACTTTTGAGCGCTGCCTCTAAATCCTCTTCATTAATTACTTCTCCCCGACCCACGCTGATAATTAGCGCACTCTTCTTCATCGTTGAGAGCAGAGCGCTATTGATGATGTTCTTGGTCTCGGGAGTGGAGGGCAAGTGAACCGAAAGAAAATCTGATTGGGTGACAACGCTCTCCAAAGAAGCCATCTCAGCGTTAATAGAATTTAAATAGCTTTGATCAGGCTTAGCAAATGGATCGTACGCCAGGACTTTGACTTTAAAGCCACGTAATAATTCTGCGGTCGCACGTGCAGTAGCGCCAAATCCGAGGAGTCCCCATGTCTTTCCGGAAATCTCGCTTCCAGCTTTACGATTCCATTCACCATTGCGAGTGCTGGAATCCAATTCAATTAACTTTCGAGAGAGCGCGAGCGCCATCGCTAAAGTTTCTTCACCGACTGCTGTGGCATTAATCCCTAGCGCTGCGGAAACAACAACACCATTATCGTCGGCAGCTTTCACATCTATATTATCGAGACCAACACCAGCGCGCGCAATAATCTTTAGGTTTGGTGCAGCTTCAATGATTTCTCGAGTTACTTGAGTTCTATTGCGTACAACGAGCGCGGTAGCAGTTGATAATTTCGCTTTGAGTTCATCTTTCTTACTCCAAAGTTCTGGTTCGCGAACTAATGGAAAACGTGCAGCGAGCGCTTCAAAATCTGCGCTCCACACATCTTCACTTATCAGTATCACGAACCAGTCCTTTGTTATTTATTGGGTAATCGATATTTGGTGATTGGTCAGGAATTTATGCGCTGATATACAACTTGGTGAAGGTGTATTCGCGGTGACCTAGCGCTTCTGCAGCGCAAAGTCGGCCATTAACAGTGCGTTCGATGACCTCCATCATCATGTCGCCAGCCTTGGTCAAGTTGTATTCCTGACGCAATAAACCAGAGACATCAAGATCGATGTGTTCACGCATCGATGCAGCAGTCTTCTTATTGGCGGTTAACTTCAAGACCGGCTCGATTGGATTTCCAATCACATTTCCTTGACCAGTCGGGAAGAGATGAATAACAGCGCCAGCAGCAGCCATCAGAGTTACGCACTCGGCGGCAGCAGATGAAGTGTCCATGAAGTACAGACCTTGCTTCTTACGATCAGGAGCTTCTGCTGGAGCGAGAACTCCAACCACAGGGACTGAGCCAGTCTTAGCAATATTGCCAAGAGCCTTCTCTTCAATTGTGGTGAGACCACCAGCAATATTGCCTTGGGTAGGTTGTGAACCAAGCAAGTTTGCACCAGTTGATTCAATAACTTTGATGTAGTTATCGTAAGTTTTCTGAAAGAGATTGCGGCATGCATCATCGATACAACGTTCTGCGATGAGATGTTCTCCACCAGTGAGCTCTGACGTTTCGCCAAAGAAAACAGTTCCACCAGCTGCAACCCATCGATCAACAGCTTCTGAGGTTGTGGGGCAAGAACCAAGTCCTGACGTTGTATCTGATTCGCCGCACTTGATCGACATAATCAAATCGCCTTCGGTAGCTGGCTCGCGGGTAATTTCAGATGCATCTTGTAAGAAAACTTGAGCGACACGCGCCGCATCAGCAATAACTTGGAGATCGCCTTTACCTTCAATAGAAAACGATGCAACAGGCTTTCCAGATTTTGCGATGCCAGCTGCAACTCGTTCAGTCCACTTCGGTTCGATACCAATCACCACAACAGCAGCAACGTTTCCATTGAGGCCGGTGCCAATTAGAGTGCGGAATGTGAGTTCTAAATCTTCGCCAAATTGAAGGCGACCGTAGCCATGAGGCAGCGCGAGAGTGCCAGGCACTACTTTTGCGACCGCTTCAGCAGCTGCATTTGAAAGGTCATCGACCGGCAGGATGATGACGTGATTACGGATACCCATCGACCCATCTGGGCGACGGTATCCAGTTAAGCGCGGCTTGCTTCCCATCGATAACTCCTCATGTTGTGTGTATGTACGTAATCGCCTTTTTTGATCGGCTGTGATGCAATGCCGACCTTAATTCCATATTTAATGATTGCTTCACCTTCTGCATGATCTCGCAACGCAAATTTATGCCCGAGTGGGATTGCGTGATTGAGAACAGCGGTGTGCTTTGTTTGCTCTTTCACAGATAGTCCTTGCAGTGTGCCAGGTTGCAAATCATCATTTGCAACGGCAACTGAATCGCCATCGTGGTGAAGGAGAAAATCAGGCACTTGTGCCATAACTATTTCCTTTCCATATCTCGATTAACCCAATATCCCCATCAACTCCGCGCTCCTGCAAGAAATGCATCGAGCTCTGCTTTGGTAGGAATTCCACTTTGTCCATCTAGTCCACGGCACGAGAGTCCGGCCACGGTATTTGCAATCAATACGGCTTCACCAATCGGTTTATTCCACACTTGCGCAGCAACTAAAGCACCATGAAAGACATCTCCTGCGCCAAGCGTGCTAACAATCTCTGTAGAGATTGCAGGAACCACTCCCGAGCTAACTCCGTCTGAGTAGACGCTACCTTCCCCACCCTTGGAGATAACAACGATGTTCTTATCTGGTTTAGCCGTTGAAACATCGGTGGTGATGTTCTCCGACGGCGCGTAAAGATCGTAATCCGCTGAATTTAATCCCGGAGTTGTGTAGCCAATATCAATGGAGAGCTGTGCGCTTCCCCCACGGCTTATTCCCCAGTTCTTCAGCGCCTGCATGCCAAATTGATCCACATGTATCCAGCCATAATCATTGGTATTTGCTGGCTTTGGGGGCAATTCATTGTGAGGCTGAACCATAATGGCTCGGGTTTGTTCGCTCTTGGAGACCACGATTGTTCCAATTGCCGTTTTTATCTGCGGATTCACAATCACATGTTTTGTATCTACACCCTCGCGCTTCAACGTATCAAAGATAAAACGTCCTGCGTCATCATCACCAATCACACATGAAAGAGCGACATCAATTCCAAGTCGCGCCATGGTGACAGCTGCTGTCGTGGCGGGCCCTCCAACTGCTCTCACAGATTCAAGCGCGACCACGCGCTCATTTGCAGCTGGGTATTTATCTACCAAGACAATCGTGTCAACTGTTGCGATTCCAACTGAGAGAACTTTGGTCATCAATCGTTCTGCTTCCGCAAATACTTGAACCAGGCATCACGTGCGTTGTGAATATGTTGGATGATCATTAATCGCGCCGCGATGGGATCGCGACGTTCAATTGCCTCCAGAATCACTCCATGTTCATGTTCTGATGCATCGATACGACCAGGTAATTTGAGAGTGTTATCCATGGAGTTAAACATGATCTCTTGGAGCGTTCCCAGGGTCTGATTTAGAAAATGATTTTGAGCGCTTCGCACTATGGTGAGGTGAAACTCCATATCAAGTTTTCGCACTTTGTCGAAATCTATCGGTGATTCTGCAATGACATCATTGAGTGCTCGTGCAGCAGCTTTCATCTCTTCGAGCTGTTCTTCAGTTCTACGTTCTGCCGCCCACTCAACTGCAGGAGCTTCGAGAATCTCACGCATCTGGAATAACTCTTCAATTCTATGTTGCGCTGCCTTTAATGAGTCTCGAAGTTTCTCACCTTCGGCTTCATCAAGTACAAAAATCCCAATTCCATGCTTTACAACAAGGCGACCTTGCACCTGCAAGATTTGAACTGCTTCTCGCAGCGAAGGTCGGCTAATGCCCAATATCTTCGCTAGTTCACGCTCAGATTCAAGGCGATCTCCACCTTTGAGGCCTTCGCGCTCAATGTGATCCAACAACAACCGCGCCTGATGTTGCAGGCGAGGAGGATTGTTGATGATAGGTGTGCTCATTAGCCCTTAACCGCTCCTGCTGTAAGTCCAGCGATGAATGAGCGCTGCATTAGGAGATACATCGCAACCATTGGGATTGATGCGACCATAACCGCCGTAAAAATCATGCTGTAGTTACTAAAGAATTCTCCACGGAAAGAAAGTAGGGAGAGAGGCAATGTTCGCTTTTCGACATCTGTGATTAAAAGAAGTGGGAAGAGAAGTTCGTTCCATGTGATCACGAAAAGAAATATTGCAGTAGCGCCCATGGCGGGACGCGACAGTGGTAGCGCAATTGATCGATAGACGCGAAGAGGGGTAGCGCCATCGACCTCAGACACCTCATACATCTCCTTAGGTAATTCTCGGAAGAATGCCGTCAAAATAAATACTGAGATAGGAAGAGTCGTAACGACATTTATCAAGATCAATCCAGATAATTTATTGGTTAACTGTAAATC